>DHYS01000030.1 GCA_002414185.1 Patescibacteria group bacterium UBA5124
ACTAATGTCAAGTTTATTGTACTAACAAAAAAGTCGACATTAAAGCCGACTTTCTCTATATAATTACCTCAAAAAATTAAATATCTAATTCTTTAACACTCTTCGCATGAGTAAGAATAAAGTGTTTTCTTGATTGAACATCTTCACCCATCAATATTCTAAATAATCTATCTGCTTCTTCAGCATCTTCAATAGATATTTGATTGAGTCTTCTATTGTTTGGATCCATAGTTGTAGACCAAAGTTGTTCAGCGTTCATTTCTCCAAGTCCTTTATATCTTTGGATTTCTGTTTTTGCAGCATCCATATCATAGTCTCCAGGTTTTTTTGTTTCATCATATACATAAAGTTCCTTCTTTCCTTCACTAAACTTATAGATAGGAGGACATGCAGCATATACATGACCGTTTTCTACTAAAGGTCTCATAAATCTAAAGAAAAAAGTCAGAAGGAGTGTTCTAATGTGTGCTCCATCTACGTCGGCATCGGTCATGATAATAATCTTTTCATATCTTAGATTCTCAAGATCAAAACTTTCTTTGATACCAGCTCATATAGCAGTAATTAAGGCTTTAACTTCTGCGTTTGCCATAATCTTTTGGATACTTGCTTGTTCCGTATTCAAGATCTTACCTCTAAGTGGTAGGATAGCTTGAAATGAGCTATCACGTCCTTGCTTCGCACTTCCACCCGCAGAATCTCCCTCCACAATATACATTTCAGTACCATCTTTACCTCTCTTAGAACAATCTGCAAGTTTACCTGGTAATACTCAACCTGCTAATACATTTTTTCTCAAAACAGTTTCTTTAGCAAATTTTGCAGCAAGTCTTGCTCTTGCAGCAAGTTCTATCTTTTCAAATATTTTATCAAATTCTCATTCATTATTAGCAAAAAATTCTTTGAGATAGTTATATGTAATTGTTTCAACTTCTTTTCTTACATAGCTATTTCCTAGTCTTCCTTTTGTTTGTCCTTCAAATTGTGGTTCAGGAATCTTAACAGTAACAATAGCATAGAGTCCGTCAGTTACATCAGAATATTGAAATTCTCCAATCTTTTTGTTGATCTTGTCTTTTTCTTTAGCTATTTCATTGATAATAGTAAGAAGAGCAGATCTAAATCCTAATACATGACTACCTCCATCTGTTGTTGGAATATTATTTACAAATGATAGGGTATTGTCATTGTTTGTATTTACGAGTTGAAAAGCTATTTCAGTAAGACAATCATTACCTTCTTGTTGAAAATATTGAGGAGCTCCTATCACATCTTGTTCACCAACAAGGTTACTAAGCCAAGTTTTGATACCTCATTCAAAGTAAAATCTTTGCTTATATCCTGTTTTTTTACTTACAAAATTGAATATAACACCAGGAGTAAGGTATGCAGCCTGTTTCATTCTCGCTAATTCTATACTTTGAGAAAAATCTATTGTTTCAAAAACTGTAGCATCTGGTTTAAATTTAACCGTAGTTCCTACTTTATCAGTTTCTCATAATTCTTGAAGGTCTCCCATAGGTACACCTCTTTCAAATCTTTGGAAATATTTTTTACCATTTTTGTGTACAGTAACTTCAAGCCATTCAGAAAGGGCATTTACTACTGATGCTCCCACTCCATGTAGACCTCCAGAAATCTTATAGCTTGATTTATCAAATTTACCTCCAGCATGAAGTACAGTGAAGATAGTTTCTACTCCAGATTTACCTGTTTTTTGATGTCTATCAACAGGCATACCTCTTCCATTATCATGTACACAAACAGATCCATCTTCGTGTAAGACAGTAGTGATTGTCGTACAATGACCAGCCAAAGCTTCATCTACAGAATTATCAACAATTTCTTGTATCATATGATGAAGACCTCTAGCATCAGTAGAACCGATGTACATTCCAGGTCTTTGTCTTACAGGTTCCAATCATTCCAATACTTTGATATGAGAGGCATCGTAATCATGACTATCTAATTCACTGTGGGTAGTTTGATTTACTAATTCTTCTGACATGTTTATTGTTTAGGTATAAATATGTTTCTTGTAACTCTCTGTTTAGTCGTCATTATTTGATTTTCCAGGAAAGTCCATTTCTTCAAATTCAAAGTCATCATCATCGTAACTTGTAGAAGATTCATCATCATCGTCAAAATCATCATCTTTTTTGCTTTTCTTTCTTCATTTTTTTCCTTTGATTTGATTTTGTTCCATTTTAGCTATATCATCTTCAATTCCAAGAATTTTTTGTAATCCAGCATGTTCTTTGAGTTTTTGAATAACTTTTTGTTCAATTTGTCTTACTCTTTCTCTTGTTACATTAAATTCTTCTCCAACTTGTTCTAGTGTATATCTAGGTCCATCAATACCATATCTCATTTTAACGATTTTTGCTTCTCTATCATCAAGCATATTGAGAATCATATCAAGATTTTTTCTCAAAGTGTTTTTTTCTGCAAATTGATCTGGTCTAAGAGTATTATTATCTTCAATCAAATCTGCTAAAGTATCTCTTCCTTCATCTCAAACTTCTCTATCTAGAGATACGTTTCCAAAGATAACTTCTTCAAGTTTTTTGATTTTTTTGATAGGAAATCCTAATTTTTGTCCGATTTCCTTAGAGGTAGGTTCTCTTCATAATTTTTGGAAGAGGAGTTGGTATGTTTTGTTGTAAGAGTTAATTTCATCAATCAAATGCACAGGAATTCTTACATGTTTGGTCATATCAGCAATAGCTTTTGTAATTGATTGCTTAATCCACCAAGTTGCATATGTTGAAAACTTAAATTCCTTATCTGGATCAAATTTTTCTATAGCTTTGATGAGTCCTATATTTCCTTCTTGGATAAGATCAGAAAAGCTTAATCTAGAACCAAAAAATCTCTTTGCAATACTAATTACAAGTCTGAGGTTTGATTCGATAAGTTTCTTTTTGGCTTCTTCATCTCCTTTTTTGATTCTTTTTGCAATATCTCTTTCTTGTTCTGAAGTAAGAAGAGGTATTTTAGAAATGTCATTGAAATAAAGTTTGATGAAGTCATGATATTGTACATCAACAGTACTACGAGTATGTTCTTCATATAACTGTACTTTACCAAATTTTGATTCTTTCTTTATTTCTTCAGCTTCTTTTTCTAATACTTCTTCGATAGTAAGTATTTTGATACCTAGCTTATCTGCTAGATCATAAAACTTTTCTACCGCTTTGATATTGAGATCCATATCATCAATCTCTGTGATTATATCTTCTTCATTGATTTCACCAGAATTGAATCATTTAGTTAATAACTCTTGAAGAGGGGCAGAGAGTTCATTAATATCGTCCTGAAAACTATCCCAAAGTTGCTTTTTCGCTTTTTGCATATAGCAAATCAAAAGAAATAAAAAACAAATATTTACATTTTTAATATTTGTGTTTAAATATTTGACAAATATTATTTTATATATATAATATTTACGTGTGGTGAAGCTTATATAAAATAGAAGAACTGGAAAGATTCCCTTTTCTAAGGCATGATTTCCAGTTTTTTTTGTCAAAGAAAATCTACCTGACTTTTATAGTAATTTTGTACACTACATCAAGGGAAAATGTATATTAAGGGTTGCAAAAAGAAGAAAAGTTAATAAAAGATAAACACCTTACTATTTATTTATAATAAATTTTGATGTTTCATCTTATCACATGAAAAGTAACTCCATTATGAACTAAGAAATATATTCAAAATCAAGTATTCGGAATCGAAGCATTCTATCTATGAAATCAATCAGATTGAAATTTTTTTCTCTATCCTTATCTGGATGATAATAAAAAAACAATTATCTATTATGCTTTTGATACAATTAATCAAAAAACAGTATTTGAAGATATGCTCAAAATCAGTGGTATTGGACCAAAAACAGCATTTCAAATAGTACAATTACCAGCAGAGTCGCTACAAAATGCCATAAAAACTTTAGATGCTAAGTTTTTTCAATCAATACCTGGAATCTGACCAAAATCAGCAAAAAAAATCCTTTTAGAACTCAAATGATCAATTAATTTTGATGAGGTACAAAGTATAGATATGGATCAAAAACTGTACAAAGATATCATTAAATCGCTCAAAAATTTTTGATATGATACGGAAAAAATCAAAACAACACTTCAATCTTATCCTGAAAAAATTACAAAATCTAATATGTCTGAAGTAATTAAATGGGTAATAGGAAAAATATAATTAGAACCACTTTTTTCTTCTAAAAATTAAGATAAGAGTTAGTGAAATCACTACCATAAGTAACATGAGAATCACAAAGAAGTTGTGATTGTTTTGTCATGGAAGTGTAATATTCATACCATAAATACCGCTAATAAGAGTAAGAACTCAAGTAAGTGCTGAGAAGATAGTAAGTACATTAATGACTGAATTGGTTTTGATAGTCATCAAGGTGTTGTAAGTATCAAACAATGATTCTATATTTTCATGACTCTTTTCGATATTATTCATTATTTTATCTACCCTAGAAGAAAGATCTTCAAAATATACGTCCAAATCTTCTTTATAAAATTTTGGAATTTCATTTTGGAGTTGTTCCAAAATTTCTTGATGAGGAATATAGATGTGTTTCAAAAAGACAATATTACGTTTTTTGATAGTCAGAGATTCCAATAATTGTTTTTCTAATCTACTTGAACTAAAAAGTTGATGTTCCATAGCAAGAACATCTTTTGTAGATTTGTTGATAATAGTGCCTGCCTTGTCATACATAGCATCAATAATTCTATAGAGAATATAGTATGGAGATATCTTATAGTCTTCATCTTCTTCTCTTTCTTTGAGTTCTTGAGTATATTCTTCTATCATATTTTGGATATGATTAGTATCATATTTTGTCATAGTTACGATAATGTTTTTTCCAAGAATAATACTAAATTCATTGAAAATATAGTTTTGGTGCTGAGTATTGTATTTAGGAAAATTGAGTACAATAAACATGTACTCTTCATAAATATCTATTTTTTCATGAGTAGAGGATTCCAATAAGTCTTCTTCAATCAATTCGTGAAAATCATAGGTATTTATAAGACTATTGATCTCTTCCTTGGTAGGTGCTGATAAATGAAGCCATTGTATCTTTCAGAATTTCAAAAGATTTTTCATAAAAACAGTCATTACTCAGGTAAAATACACAAGAGTCTATATATGATTTACATAGAGGTTTTCAATATAATAGATAAATTATACCTTGTGTTTTTTGAGAAAATCGCTATAAGTATCTTGCAAAAAAAAACTAAAAAAAATGGAAAATTTTGAAAAATTTGAAGTAAAGTTGGTTGCTATCAAAAAACCAATCGTTCCGCCAGGAAAACTACCTTTGGATACTCCAATAGATAAATTGTTAGAGTATTATACTAATCAGCCTTCTATGAGTAAAAAAGAACTTATTACTTTTTTGAAGAGAGTAGTATTGATTATTGAGCCGCAGGTAAGTTGTTTTATGCCAATAGCTACTTTGGATAAAATGTGTGCTTTTATTCGACTAGTTGATGCTAGTTATAAAAAACATACAGGTAAACTGACGCATCTATTGGATAATGCAAGAAAATCTTGTGATCGGTCTATACTATCATGGAGTGGATTATATCCGGCTGAATCTTTGATGACAAATCACCTTATGGATTTAGCTCTAACAGAGTCAACACAACAAATGCTTTGGGCTAAATTTAACGGAGTTCCAACTCCAACTAAAAAGAAAGGATTCTTTTCTTCATGTACTTTTGCATAATTTGCATAGTAAGAAAATTCCTCGTTATATACGGGGAATTTTTTTTAAATTGAAACTAGAAAAAACTTTTATATACTTCAAAAAGAATCTTTATTTATCTTTCCAAACAAATATGTCTTTCCAAATAACTCTCGCATTCTTGGAATCTGTGAAAGAAAATAATAACACTCAACGACTACATACATACTGGGATCTTTATCAGCAAGAAAAAAATAGATTTGCTGATTTTGTCAAAAAATTACTCGAAGAATTATCTAAAATAAATTCAGATTTTAAAGATTTACAGCCAAAAGATTGTATATTTAGATTTAATAGAGATATTCGTTTCTCTAACAATAAAAATCCATACAAAGAGCATTTTGGAGCAGTTATTGCACCAGGAGGAAAAAAGTCAGATTTACCTTGTTTGTATATTCATCTTCAACCAGGTAATCAATCAATGATAGCATGAGGACTGTATTATTCACCAGCTCCAATAATTCATAAAGTAAGAAATCAAATAGCTAAGAAATATAAACAACGAAATAAAATTATATCAGAACCTAGTTTTAAAAAAATCTATGGAGAAGTGCATTGAAAAGAACTGGTAAAAATACCTAGAGGATATGATCCTCAAGATCCAGCTGCAAAATGGTTTCTCCATAAAGGGCGATATGTAAATCATATGCTGACAGATCAGGAAATATTAGATCCAGATTTTCTAGAAAAAATAGTAGAATATTATACAATTCTCAAACCATTAAATGATTTTTTGGAAATATAAAAAATAATCCTGATGAAGAAAATACTTCATCAGGAGGTTAATACTATTTTTTTTGATGGTCCATACAGCTTGTTCGCAATGGATTGAGTTTTAAAAGATCTATTGGGATATATACGTTTTTGCCTGCTATTTCTGAGCATTTCATACAGATTCCAAATTTTTTATTTTTCACTCTTATAAGTGCATTATGACATTGCTTTCTATATAAGCTTTTCCGGCTTATCTGAGCATAAGTATCATTCTGCTCCTGGTTTAGAGATGCGAAATCTCCCAAATCAGCGGTTTGATGTTCGTTTTGTGAAGAAAGAGAACCTCTAAATCCTTTAATCATCTCATCAGTTATAGCAATTTGTTCTAGAAAATATTCTTCCCAATAGTTCAAATCGATTTTTTTTAATGTCATATCTAAATTAATTTTGTTTGGTTTTTATTATTACAGCATCATTTTTACTAAAAATGTAAAGAAAATCAATCTGATTTTATATTTTCTTTAAAACTTGCATTTTTAGTGCTTTTTATTAACATCTAAAATCGCTTGAAAAAAGGATAAAATTGGTTTAATAAGAAAAGAATAGATTATTGAATATGGTTGAACAATTGTCGCTAACACACGAGTTTTTCAAGCTAAACCAGATATGGAAATCTATGAAATTAGCCATAGGGTCCCTGGATCTGCTGATGGGTAATTGGCTTGGTAAAATTAAAAAAATATGAAATACGACCGGATGGAAGAGTATTGTTAGCGACTAGACCTTTTTGGATACTTTTTAGGGCAATGCTAAAAAGTATTAACAGCCGACACGCAGTGTCAAAAAAGCAATCAGACGTACTAACGTTTAATAATCAAAAAATTTTTAAAATATAAAATATATATACTTATATGAATATACGCAACTTCTGTATTATAGCACACATTGACCATGGAAAATCTACGCTGGCAGACAGAATATTAGAGATTACTGGTGCAATCAGAAAACTTGATCATAACCAAGTCCTAGACCGTATGGATATCGAACAAGAAAGAGGAATTACGATCAAGCTTACTCCTGCCAGAATGCAGCGAAAATGATACGAATTCAATCTTATCGATACTCCAGGACACGTAGATTTTCAATACGAAGTATCTCGTTCGCTTGCAGCCGTAGAGTGAGCAATTTTGCTCGTTGACGCTTCGCAAGGAGTGCAAGCTCAAACCTTATCTGTCTTGTATCAGGCTATTGATCAGCATTTAACAATTATCCCTGTACTCAACAAGATTGATCTTCCTGCAGCTAATCCAGAAAGAGTAGCTCAAGAACTAGAAAATCTTATCGGAATAGATGCATCAGAGATTATCAAAGTTTCTGGAAAAACAGGAGAAAATGTAGATCAAGTCCTCGATGCAATCATCGAAAGAATCCAAGATCCAGAAAGTTTCAAAAAAGCTCATCCCAAAAAATATCGAACATTAGGTAATGAATCTCATGAAGGTGCTGAAAAGCTAACAAGAGCCCTGATTTTTGATTCGGTATATGATCCATACAAAGGAGTATTAGCATATATCAAAGTGATCAACGGTCAGATGAAAGTAGGGGATACGCTCAATCTCGTACACTCAGAAAATATTATCACGCCTACTGAAGTAGGATATTTCACGCCAGAATACAAAGCAGATAAAATTCTCAAAGAAGGACAAATATGATACGTGATGACTGGTCAAAAATCAGTAAGAGAAGTACAAATCGGAGATACAATCATCACTCAGGAAACACTCAAATCAGGTATTAACAAAGAACAATGTATTATTCCTGGATTCAAAAGAGTAAAACCGTTTGTATATGCAGGTGTGTACCCGATAGATTCTACTGATTATGATAAGCTCAAAGACTCACTGGAAAAACTCTCCCTCAATGATAGTGCAGTTGAATATGATATGGAAGACTCAAAAGCCCTAGGATTCTGATTTAGGTGTGGTTTTTTGTGAATGTTGCACATGGATATCATCAAAGAAAGACTGATTAGAGAATACAATATGGATACTATTTTTACTATTCCTACGGTAGTATATTTGATTAAATCAAAACATCTTTCTATCGATCCTATCAAGTCTGGGACAAATATTCAGGATTTGATAAAAACAGGACTCGCAAAACAAATACTCAAAGACTACGAAAATGATGATATAATAGAAGAAAATCTGACTGCAGAACAACGCGAAATCCTTAAGCCATGGTTGGTTGTTAAATCAGGGGCAGATATGGTAGAACAGGGAGTTATTGATGAAATTTGGGAACCTATCGCCTTGGTAGAAGTAGTAGGACCACAGGAATTTGCTGGAAATATTATGCAGCTTTGCCAAGAATATAGAGGTAAATTACAAAAAATGGAATATATCGATGAAACTAGAGTAGTACGATACTATGAATTGCCAATGGGAGAAATTATTATCGACTTCTATGATAGACTCAAATCAGCAACCAAAGGATATGCAACGATGAACTATGAATTCAAATGATATGAATCAGCAGATCTCGTAAAACTCGATATCCTCATCAATAATGAAAAAGTAGAAGCACTCAGCTGGGTAGTACATCAAGATAATGCATATTACAAGGGAAGAGACGCAGTAGAAAGACTCAAAGAATTGATTCCAAAACATTTATTTGCTATCCCTATCCAAGCGGGTATTGGTACCAAAATTATCGCTCGTGAAACGATTTCTGCGATGAAAAAAGACGTATTAGCCAAATGTTATGGAGGAGATGTTTCCAGAAAGAGAAAACTCCTCGAAAAACAAAAAGAAGGTAAAAAACGTATGAAAGCTATCGGTTCGGTAAATATGCCAAGTGACGTCTTTATCAAGATGGTAGCAAGATGATAAGATTAGACAAATACCTTTCCAATCTTGGACTTATCTCCAGAAGAACTGCTGACAAAATCTTCAAATCAGCAGAGATTTTGGTAAATGGAGAACAAGCCAAAAAATCTGACCAAAAAATAGCGTATGGAGACGTAATCACGTTTGATGGTGTAGAGATCGACGTCCTAGAAAATGTATATTGTATCTTATATAAAACAGCAGGATATATTTCTTCTGATGAAGACGAAGATGGGTACCTGAGTTATCGTAATCAGATGCCAGATTGTCCCTATGTAGAGATGCTGCATGTCGCAGGAAGACTTGATCAAGATACAGAGGGGCTGCTCTTACTCAGTAACGACGGACGATTTATTCACCAAGTTATCAGCCCCAAGCGAGACAAGGAAAAGGAGTACGAAGTACACCTCGCCAAACCTATCTCAGACAAGGATCTCGGGCAGTTAGAAAGGGGAGTAGTCTTAGATGATGGCTACAAGACCCTGCCCGCCAAGACATCTCGCCTCGACACCAACAAAAAAATTTCCCTCATTATCACAGAAGGGAAATTTCATCAGGTTAAAAGGATGCTCGAAGCTGTACAAAATAAGGTAATATATCTCAAAAGAACAAGAATTGGAGACCGAACAATTGACGACCTCCAACCAGGAGAATGGAAATATATCGAGAAAGAATAATTATTAAGCACTGAGAGAAGGATATTTTTCTGCTACTATTTTTTTAATTTCAATTTTTAATTTTTCTTTAACAGATTCTATATTTAAATCTAGTTTTCAAGATTCATCATTTAAATTTATTTTTATATCTGAATATTTATTATCATTAAAGGTAATCACAAGAGTATTATTATCAGAATAACTTGTATTTGATTTGTTAAGGGTAAGTTCTTTTTTAAAGAATGTTTCGAGACCTAAGTTATTGACTGTTCAAGGAAATAAGTCATTTAAGCTATAGCTCTTATAAAGAGATGTTAACAATTCGTTTTTTGATGTTTCAAGTTTTTGATTTTTATTATAAGTGTCTTCACGTTCATTTATTTTTTTGTTAAGTTCTGTATAATCGATAGCATTATTAGAGATAATGTCACGGCTATTTATTGTTCATAATTCCTTATTGCTATTTTGATATCTGATAGATAGATAAGGATTATTACCTACTTTCACTTTGATATTTTTGCTTTTTAATATATCGTTTTTGTTTATATTATTTACTATAGTATTTATCAAATCTTCATCAAGAGGTTTGTCTTTGTTTTCAATCTTTGTAATTATTTGATTTAATATTATTTCAGAATTAAACATTTTATTTTGCTTAGATAGTCATACCCTTCCATTATTGAAAAAGTTATATGTTTCTCAATCGTTAGATAATTGATAAGTAATTGTTTCATTTCGTTTAAAATTATTTTTTGCAATATCATCTTTAAATTTTTCTATATTATCAGTCTCAATCTTAGCAATAGTATTTCAGAAAATATCTTTTGATGTAGTTAATTTAGCATATTCACTAACTTTTGTAGTATTAGAGATTTTTTCTAAAGCAAAATTATTATCCTTACCCTCTCCAATAAATTTGTATCAGTCACCAGGTCATAGTATTTTAGTTCAATCTTCATTGATTTTCCATAATTTTTGTTGATCTGGATATTTTTTAGTTCGTTCAAGGACAGTTTTTTCTGAAAGGTATTTAATTTTTCTTTTATCTATATTATTTTTTAGATTCGGAATATCTAATTTAGAAATATTATCGATATTATCATTAACTTCACTTTTAATCCAATTTTCCAATCAACCCAAAGCTCTTTTAGTCTGATTTCCAAAAACTTGATCTGCTTCTACTTTAGCTGTTGTAGTAGTATCTTTACCATATTCTTTAGCTGTTTCATATTTAATTGTTTGAGAAAGTATTTGAATAAGAAAGGCGAGATCGTTTTCCTTTGGACTTTTTATAATATTTTCTATCCATTTCGGTGTTGGAACAATTATATCATCTTTTTTTACTTCCTTAGCTTTTAACGTCCAACTATTATCATTTTTTTCTACATGCTCATTAAATACTTTTGCAATATCAGAAAATTTCATTTCCGTAGGGGGGGTGGTTTTATCTCAATCTACATCTATTTTTATAGCTGTTTCTTGTAAAGCTTTTTTTAGAGTATCTGGAGTCGTATCTTTTAATTTTTCAATACCCTCTTTCTCATCAGATGAAAGTTTATCATTGATTTCTATTTTATCAAGAATTTCACTTTTGATATTAAGATCTGCCATTTGTGATAATAAAAAAATAAATTATTTATTTCTAAGTTGAGCCAATGCTATTTTGGTTTCATTAGATATTTCTAGTGTCTGTTTGTTATAAATGATATTCATCATAAAATTGTACAAAAATTCTAAGATATTATCATCAATATCTTCTTTGTTTCCAAAATAGTTGTAAAGTTCTGTAAAAACAGGGGCTTTGCTTTTGGCTAATTTCAAAACTTCTTTAACTTTTCCAAGTTTATTTTGATGAGAAAGTTGTTGAAAATCTTCAATAGCTTGTCTTGTATGAAGCATAATGAAAAAAAACATATAAAATCTTTTTAAAATTATATTCCAAAAAAGTATTTTTGTCAAATTTTTATATATTTTTTATGCATTGATTTCAGAGAGGAATTATATATAGTAAAAAAATGTGTAAAAATAAAATCTTATTTTAAATATGGCAAATTATGGAACTCCGATTACAGGTCAGTCTGTAGGTTTGATAATAGGAAGTGCAAAAAATCCTATATCTATTAGAAAGGGAAGAAAGCTTAGAAATGGTAATTGGGCAGATTGGAAAGATGAAACCGAACGATTGATGGCTACTGCTATAGAGGATTATCCTCCCAAGAGGAAAAAAAAGAAAAAAACTCCTGTATCTAGGAGAACAAAGGAGTCTACTAATTAGTAGCTCCTTTTTTTTAATTAAAAATTTGCATTATTTCCAAAAATACAGTATAATTGATTATATTTTACCTCATATGATATGAAATATGCAGTTTAAATTGGCAGCCAAAAAATTATTTAGTAATCTTATTATAATTGAAATCTGAGTTATTATAATATTTCTTATATTAGGAAGTTACTTATTTCATATTATAGAAAATCATACTTTTTTTGATTCGATCTATTTTATGGCAATGACGATGACTACAATTGGTTTTGGAGATATTACACCACATACTGATATAGGAAAGATACTCGTAATAGTTTATGGATTTATGGGAGTACCATTGTTTGTATCACTTTCAGGGCTTATATTAGAATCTAGATTTAATAAAACAATCAGAAAATATATAGTAAAAGTACACAAAGAAGTACAGGCAGCTGAAGAAGAGATTAGACATGTAGAAGAAAAAGTAACGAGAGAAATTGAAGAAGCAATAGGAGATACCCAAGATAAAGTAGAAAATAATAAAGATCAAATAGAAAAAATAGAACAAGTAATGGAAGAAAAAAAATCTTGGCGAAAAAAAATTCTTAAAAAATAAACATAATTATTTGGAAATTTTATGTCCTATATAAGCTAATCCAAGTGCGTCAGCTGCATCATTATATGCTGGTATATCTTGTAATCTATAAAATTTCATAATCATTTTTTGGACAAGCATTTTTTCTGCTTTTCCATTTCCCGTAATATATTTTTTGAGTTCTATAGGCGTAAATTCTTGGACAGGAATATTATTTTTGGAAAATAGCATCATCAAGGCTCATCTAAGTCCATAAACAAACTCAGCGTTATTTTGATTAAATTTGGTGAAAAAGAGCTGTTCTATAGCAACAGTCTGAATTGTATATTTTTGTAATAAATCTTCAAAAAAATTATAAATCTGAACTATTCTTGCGAACTGATCTTCTCTAGTAGGGGAGGTTTGATGTTGAAGCAAAATCCCTGCATCTACAATAGTGAGATCAGGATTGATTAATGCATATCATAATTTTCTAACACCAGGATCTATCCCTAAAATCATAAATATATAAATAAAATAAATGTCATTCCGGCCTAGTCTTTTTGGAGCTGGAATCTATTTTAATTAAAATCCTAAGTTTTCAGTAATTCAAGAAAGTATCTCATATCAGTTTTCTGTAATAAGTATCGTATATTCCCAGTGAGCTCAGAGATCTCCATCTTTGCAGTAGAGATTCCAATCATTATCTTTTCTGGTAACAAAATCTTTTGAAGATACAGCAGTAATAGGTTCTATAGCAATTACCATACCTGGTTTAAGAAAAGTTTTTTTCATAGAAGGATGGGGAATATTGTAGATATGTGGATCTTCATGAACTTTGTTTCCTACTCCATGTCCAGTAAGTTTTTCTATTACAGAAAACCCAGCATTACGAATATGATTATAAATGCTATGAGAATAATTGATTACAGGAATATTTGGACCTAGTTCTTGGATAGCAAGATCAAGTCATGTTTTGGTAGCAATAACTAAACTATGAGCCAAAGGATTTGCTAATTCTCCTCATATTACCAGACTGATAGCAGAATCAGTAATAGCTCATTGATAGTTTACTCAACAGTCTATCTTAAGAAGGTCTCAGTTTTTGAGTGTATATCCATCAGGTATCCCATGAACAACACAGTCATTGACAGATAAACAAAGATTTGCAGGAAATCCATTATAGTTTTTGAATGCTCATTTGATTGCATTTTTTTTCATAAAATCTTCTGCAATAAATTCTAATTCAATTAACGTAATCCCTGCTTTGGCAGCATCACTTAGCTTATATAATAATTCGTTGAGATATTTTCCTGAAGCTCTAATAGCTTCGATTTGTTTAGGAGTTTTGATAAGAGACATGAGTTTATATCTATGAAACAAAAAAGAGTTTGAAATTGTTCTTGGAAACAATATATATGATAACGTATATTTATTCTTATAGAAATGTATTTCAATGAAAAATATAGTTTTTGCCTTATTGTTACTATTAATAAGCTCGTTTACATTTGCACAAGAAGTAGAAGAACCAGTTTCTTCAGATGATATTCTAAGCTGAGAAGTACTTACATGAACAATTGAAACCGGTGAAATAATTAGTCGATCTGGAAAATGTTATAAAGAAGTATCTCATACTATAGCCAAACAATATAAAGAAAAAAGATTGGAATGGCATAGTCAAAAATTTGATATAAAAAAAGAAATACTAGAACTAATGAAAGAAAAAACAGAGTCTAGAAAAGACAAACTAAAGAGAGGAGAATTGTCTTCAGAAATAAGAAAATTAAATGATGAAATATGGAATATAAATGTAAGTATAGCATTGTCATACAAAAATGAATATGAAGATAGATACTTTGCAAAAAAATCTCAACCTAAAGAATGTAAATAAATAAAAAATCCCTCCAATAGTGGGGGATTTTTTTTGATAAAGATTATTTTCAGCTAGAACCAAAACCTAATTCTCATCTTTGACTTTCTTCAAGATCTTCCACTTCTTGCCAAGTTACAAAATGGCATTTTTCTATAATAAATTGAGCTATTTTATCTCCTTCATTGATTACAAAATCTTCAGTACCAAAATTGATCAATATAGCTCATATGTCACCTCTATATCCAGCATCAATTACTCCAGCAAGTACATCTATTCCATGTTTGTAAGCTAATCCACTACGAGGAGCGACTCTTCCATAGTATCCATGAGGAATTGCAGTAGAAATATTTGTTTTGAATAATTTTCTTTCACCTGGTTTGAGGGTATAAGCTTCTGTAGAAAATAAATCATATCCAGCATCTCATAGTGTTGCTTGAGAAGGGATTTGAGCTTTTTCTGAAAGTTTCTTAAAAGGAATAACTACTTCATGCATAGTAAACAAAGGTAAAGAATAAAATACATTGTCTATCAGCTTACCAATTTCCTAAAAATTATCCAGACTATTTTTTATATACAAAAAAAGCTCCCTAAATTATAGAGAGCTTAATAATAGCTTAATCTAAACATGCCATGGAATCATTTCCTAATTTAGAAAATCTTTTAGGATTTGTTTTCTTAATGATTTTATCAAATACAAGATGCTTTTCTGTTAAAATATATTCTTTTATACAAGTCTTTTTGTCGCTAATACCTACAAAGGCACAACTTATTTCATCCAGGTCTTTGTATGGTAATGAGATGAAAAAGAATACATTCTGACTGTTTTCTATAATCAGTTTTTTTACATAAGGGAGATCGGTTTGAATATTTGTTGTAGTATCAATGATACATCCCACTACAAAATACCCATTTCCAAGGTTTTTGATTGCTTGATCCAAAAAGGGATCTCTTTTAGTAGTTTGCCCTGAACACAATGATAGACAGGAGGCTAACATTAATAAAAATACAAATGCTTTCATAGGGGTAGTTTTTTATTAAGTTTTTGTTAGATTTTTTTCGAGAAAAATTATATTCTATTAAAGAATAAATTCAAGAGTATGTTATTTACGATCAGAGTTGAATTGTTGTATGAAACGTTGAATAACGATGGGATCTGTGATTAAAATTCAGATTTCTCTATTATTGTCTAAGCTATTAGCAGAAAAATTCATACTTCCTAATAATAAAATTTTGTTGTCTATCAAAAGCATTTTTGCATGAATGTAGGGCTTTTTGATTAGATGAACACTAGTAGATCATAAAAGTTTTTGTGTTTCTTTGTTTTTGTCTGTAACAGGAATCTGGATTTGAACTTTTTTTGCACCCAAAGTAGTGATCTTTTGTTTGATAATAGTCTGTAAAATAGAATCATCTATATATTGATTTTGGATGAGGATAGAAGTATTTGCTCCTGACAAAAGATATTCAATTACAGATCTACAATTGATATTACAGACAACAAGATTGGGATGAATATCTTTTTTGAGAATTGGTAGTCCTTCTCGATCTTTTTGAAAAATAGTAGTAAGACTAGCCAAGACGCCACTATTTGTACTCCAAAAGAAATATTCGCGATTAGAAAAAAACGATGAATGAGTAAGATTTGCAGTTTGAATCAAAAATCCGCTATCCACGATAGCTATCTTACTATGTACATATTTGGTTTTCATTTGATTATCAGACTTGATCTGAAATCAACTATATCAACTAAACAAAGTCTGAATCTCTTTGAAGGTATTTTGAAATTGTTGGTATTTTTGATTTTCCATGATAAGCTTGATATTCACACCACTCGTTAACAAATCCTTAAACTGCTGTTTGATACGTTTTTCGGTAAATTCATAGGTTTGTAGCCAGAGATTATTTTTTGCTTGAGAAAGTATTCTTTGAAAAGGAGTTAGACTATTGTTTGGAGAAATAAAAAGGGTACCAGTAATTGGCTGGATATTTTTGAGTATTTTAGAGATATCTTTGGGACTATAAGAAATAGTTCAATTGCTAAATTGTAACTTAGCACCTCCTGCATATAATCCGATACTGATGATTCCTATTATGATTCAAATTCGTAGATACACAATTCGTCACGTCCTTTTCATAGTTTGTACATACACTATAAATATCACTGGAATTGTACAAAAAGAGAAAAGGAAAGTCAAGAAAATATTAAGGCTGAATTCCTACAACAAATTCTCCTTTCATCGTAAGTTTACTGATTTCTTCTAAGCTACCGGTCACGTATTCCTCAAACATTTTACTTACTTCTCTAGCGATAGAGATTTTTCCTGTAAATCAGAGTTCTTTGAGTTCTTCGAGCAATCTCGGCATTCTATGGACTGATTCATAAAAAAATGTAGGGATATCGCTAGCAAGGATCTCTTTGAGTGCAGTCTGTCTCCCTTTCTTCGCTGGAAAGAAACCAAGAAACCTAAACTGTGTAGTATCAAACCCAGCACCGACAATGGCGGGGACCAGAGCATTCGCACCAGGAAGTATCGTGTAAGCGAGCTTATGCTCATTACATAGTTGAATAAGGGATTTTCCAGGATCAGATAAGCCAGGCGTCCCCGCCTCAGAAACAAGTCCCACATCTTGTCCTTTGAGGAGATTGAGATAATGCTGAATTTTTCCAGGATCCGTAAAACTCGTAAAAGCAAAAAGCTGCTTATCATCAGTAGAGATATCATACATAGCAAGGAGTTTTCTCGTAGTTCTCGTATCTTCAGACAAAATTACTTTGAGTTCTTTGAGTAATCTCAAAGCTCTAAGCGTGATATCTTCTTTGTTTCAGATAGGTGTAGGAATTATATAGAGCATTAGAATTAGTTAATAGCTAAGATAATAGTGGATAGTATATAATTAAAATAGGGTAATTAACAAGGGGAATAGGGCAGTAAATAGAAATCTTTATGAGAGAAGGACGAGTTGATTATAGTTTTTAGAGATTTCTCTCAAAAAAATATTGAATCCTTTGATAAAAAGATTACTATGAAAAACATAGCCAGTACAGCTTCTATGCCAACGCTGGTCGGAATCTATCACCTTGCAGGACCACCTCCAAGGAAGGTTGAGTTTTTAGGTAAAAATCCTATAGAAACATCTGGCGGTTCTAAAAGCTTGCAACCCATAAATACCCCTTGAGTTTCTCCTGGGGTTTTTTCTTTTACAAAAAAAGAGGAGTGTAAGGGATGCTACTGAGAAACTCAGGTGCCTTACAACTCCTCAAAGGTTTTCTGTCCCTTAATAAAGGATAACAGCATAGATGAATAATGATTTGCAAGAAGAGGACCGATTAGCGTTGTCCCTTATTTCTATTTCTATAGCGACAGTATATCTTTGCCTTTCAATACCTAGGTACTATTGTGTGCCTTTTGCTTTACGTAATGAGCCTACTAAAACGTAATGAGTTGAAATAGAAATACTTGCGCAGCATGTCAAAGAACGATCATTTTAATGACCCTGCGATCCAATCTACAAAAAAGGATTAAAAAATCAAGATAATATTGTTATTTATAAATAAATATATATAAGATGTAAGCAAAACAAAAAACTAAAAAATAAAAATATGAGTAATTACAGCTCTCCCTTGGAACAATGCCAAACAGAAACAAGAAGGTTTTTTTATAAAATTCTTGATCAGAAAACAGTTCAAAAATCTGAGATTATTCAGCTCTATAGACATTTTAAAAGACTAAAAGAGGTTGCACCAGGAATCTACAAAGACATGACGAGAGATGCAAACACTTTGATGAATAATGCAACTGAGCTGATACATCAGCAAAATGGGCAAGATAGTGCTATTGAGACCAAAAAATGGGAAAAACTTAATGAGTTGTATGTAAGTTTTTCGCTTAGCTTGATTCCAAGTATAAAAGCAAAACCAAAATCCAAGAAGGCAATAAGTATAAAAAAAGAAATAGATGCTATGTTTGTTGCCATCTTTGATATGAGTATGGTCCCCAAAGAAATGCTCCTTTCGCTAGCTGAAAAGTTTATGATACTAATTCGGGAATATCCTGATGCAGCAGAGGTAGGTCAAGAATTAAACCGGGTTCTTTATCCAGAAAATGGGAAAAATCCAAATAGAACGGAAATCCCTATTGAAGAACTTGATCATATTTATGAAGCATTTTTGTTTTTATGAAGATATTAGTCCCATGATATTTATCATGGGGCTTTTTTTATTCCAAAAAAAGTTTCGTTCATTTTTTGATAATCAGTCACTCAGAAATCATGTCATCAATAATTTTTTTGATATTTTTTTGAGAAAATTCTTGCTGAATAGTAGAAAGAGAAAGAGGAGTAGATGATTTAGTTAATTGTTTTAGAATCCAACCTCTGACTTGTCTATCCGAACCTTCAAATTTGGATTGCCTGGAGAGTGGTCTGATTTTAGTTTTTCTCGCAGTAAGTTCCATTGCACCATAGTCCATCAAAGCATTATGCCAATCACGAGATTTTCCCTGAGGAATAATATCTTTATCAAACGCTTCCAATTCCTTTAGAGAGATAGTTTCAGGGAGTTTATATAAGAAAATAAGTACTCTTCTAATATTGGTATCAATTACCGGTACAGGTAGATTCCATGCAAAAGCCATAATAGCAGCTGAGGTATAGGGTCAAATTCAAGGAAGAGACAAAAGCTGGTTCCTATCTTGGGGTAACTTTCCATCGTATAGTTCTACTACTTTTCTCGCACATTCTTGCAATCTCAAAGCTCTACTATTGAATCCAAGTCATGATCGATGCTGCAGAAGAGATGTCTTCGATGCCCTAGCAAGTGCCTCATAATCTGGAAAATCTTTCATCCATTGATAAAAATAGGGAATCACTCTATCTACCTGCGTCTGCTGCAGCATTACCTCAGAGATATGAATCTTGTAGGGATCTTGAGTTTCTCTTCGGGGAAGTTTTCTTCCATGTTGGATATATCGTTCTAATATATTTTTGTTAATATTCATCTATTGAAATTTCTTTTAAAAAGGATATTACCTTTCCAATACACATTTTACCTTTTTTTACAATATATTATGAAGAGAAACAAGTGGCTAATAGCATTAGCTGGTGTTTTAATTAATCTTGCAATTGGAGCTGTATATGCGTACAGTGTTCTCAAAAAACCCCTCGAAGGACAATTTGGACGAAGTGAAGGACAAGTAGCAATGATGTTTAGTATCGCAATTTTCTTTTTAGGACTTACTGCAGCTCTTGCAGGTAAAATTGTAAAAAAATATGGACCTATGAAAATGGGAATCCTCGGAGGAATTCTTTATGGATTAGGAGTGATTGGTTCATGAGTAGCAGTGCATTTTGGATCACTTTATGGATTGTATGCAACCTATGGAATAATCGGAGGAATCGGACTTGGATTATGTTATCTTGTACCAGTGCCTACGCTTATCAAATGGTTTCCAAAAAATAAGGGACTCGCTTCAGGTATGGCAATTATGGGATTTGGATTTGCAGCATTGATAGTCTCTCCTATTATGAAATCTATGATGGGAACTATTGGAATAGAAAAAATGTTTTATATTCTTGGATCAATCTATACAGTAATTATTCTTCTTTCAGCGTTATATCTTGCTGATCCTAAAGAAGATCATCATGAAACTAAAGCTATCACTCATAGTGAAGTAACAACAAAAATGATTCTCAAATCACCTCGTTTCTATCTTTTGTGGACAATGTTCTTTATCAATATTTTGGGAGGTATTACTATCATCTCTAATGCATCTCCAATGGCACAAGATATGATTGGAATGAGTGTAGCAGCAGCTACATTGATGGTAGGAATTATGGGTGCATTCAATGGAGGAGGACGTTTACTTTGGGCTGCTGTCTCTGATTATATGGGACGTTTGCCGGTATATATGATCTTCTTTGTAGTACAAATAGCATTGTTTTTACTCTTGCCACATACGACAAATATCTGGTTTTTTCAAATAATTATCTTTATCGTAATGACATGTTATGGAGGAGGATTCTCAGCAATGCCAGCCTTCGTAGCCGACCTCTTCGGAGATAAGGCAGTAGGACATGTACGAGGAATGATTCTTACTGCTTGGGCAGCTGGAGGACTTGTAGGACCAATGCTTTCTTCTTGGCTTAAAGCAACGACAAATAGTTATACATCAGTACTTTCTCTTTACGCATGATTATTTGTTGTGGCTCTTATTCTTAGTGGAATATTGTGGTTACATATGAAAAAATCTAAGAAATTAGCATAAATAATATAATTTAAATAAAAAACTCTCCTTTATAAGAGAGTTTTTTTATATGACGTTTTTATGAAAACAAAATCAATGATGTAATAATTGTAATAATCCAAAGTCCTGCCCATAATCGGAACCAGACTAAAAATTTCCCTTTAATAGTTTTGTGACGAAGGTATTCCATACCAGCAAGTGCTCATAACCAACCTCATACTGCAACAAGAGTGAGAAGTGTTTTTTCTTTGATTCTCCATTTTTGTTTTCTAGCTTTCCATTTGTCGATACCTCGAACAATAAATGTTGCTATATTGATAAGAACAAAATAAATAAGTAATATTCGAATAAAAGTCGACATAAATAATAGAGTAAGAATTAAAATTTGATATGTATTTTACTGAGATCTACCGTAATTGGAGTGTTTTTGATATAGATATCACGAGTATCTTTAATCTTTTTAAGGGTACTTTCTATATCAGAGATATCATCGGTAGTAGATCATAATGATATATGTGGAGAGATATGTTGAGATTGTATAAATTGGAGATATACACTGTCTGGATTGTGAGGTTTGAGTACAAAATAGAGATTATTATTGATATTGCTTTTTCGATGATCTATTTTGTGAAGGGTTTCATCATAACTTATTCATGGGTTAATGAGTTGTATATGTTTATGTTTTTTTTTGAGTTGCTCAAGTGAAGATAATATATCTACAAGACGACGTTCTGTAATATTTCTAAAATATCACAAGGTCATATGATGAATAGATGGGTTTTTAAAGTCTAAAGAATTGGTATCAAAGATTTTTTTGATATCTTGACTAAGATGAGTTAAAGTTTTCTGGGCTTCCTTGGAGACTTCTACACCAATCCAAACATTAGAAAGATTTCATCCCATGAAGAATTCTTATGAGATAAATAATCACCAGCATGATATTATTTTGAGTAGAGAAAACAATACAAAAGTATAAGAAAAACCTCTTCATGTATCTATGAAGAGGTTTTTCTTATACTTT
>DHYS01000038.1:0-11123 GCA_002414185.1 Patescibacteria group bacterium UBA5124
ACAGATATATTTTATTCGTTTTTTTATAAAATGCAAATTTTTGTCTATAAAATATACTATAAACAAAACAAAATATATTGCTTTTTATTAGAATTGTTATATAAGAAGGTAAAATATATATTATATGTCATTCCGACCTCAAGGATGAACCTTGCTTTAGTAATGGTTGGAGCCGGAATCTAGAGAAATTAGATAGATTCCGATTTCAACTGACAAAGACGGAATAATAATCTAATTTTACGATATTTAATTCTATTTATTATCCCATGGAATCTATTATTTATGAATGAACAGGAGAAAGAATAGATAGTCGACTTTCCAAACAATTCGATCTTTCGAGAAATTTTTTTCAACATGTCCTCAAAAGGGGAGGAGTAACAGTCAATACCAAACCAATCAAAAAATCCTATCAGCTCGTGCAATGAGATCAGATTTCTATTGATGATTTTCAAAGATATTTAGATAATCAAGCAATGGAAGAAACACCAAATATAGATATTCCTATTGTTCACGAAACCCAAGATTATCTTGTAATAAATAAGCCTAAGGGAGTTCTCGCTCATCCAAGAACGATCTGGGAACTAAGCGAACCTTCGGTTTCGGGATTTCTTTATCATAAATACAAAAATTTACCAAGCATAGGAAACTTTATTAGAGCGGGAATTTTGCATAGATTGGATAAAATGACGGATGGACTAATGATTATAGCTAAGACAGAAAAGGCTCTAGCTCATTTTAAATCATTATTTCAACAAAAATCTGAATGATCATCACGTGAGGAGAAAGAATCTGCTTTGATCAAAAAATATTATCGTGCAGAATCATATATCATGTCAGAAGGAAATACATTTCTTCAATCTATAGAAAACAATCTTCCTTATTATATAGAAAGTCTCGTCGTTGCAAAAATGCCACATATTACGCCAAAGATAGGGATTACTAAGGTTCTTAGTTTTGCAAAATCTGCTGATGGTAAGCAAGTCTCCCTAAATCTCGAGATTCTCACCTGAAGAACCCATCAGATAAGATACCACCTTTCACAAGCAGGATTACCGATAATAGGGGATTATCTGTATGGAAAGGATGATGGAATTGATATGAAACTCACAGCATACAAACTAGAATTTCAAGATATTGATGGAAAAATGCAAAGTTTTGAAATATCTAGTAAACCCACTAAAGAATCTGTTGTTGGTATGATTTAGATTGGTTTACTGATGCCGCAGATTTGAGAAACGATAATTTTTGGTTGTATTATAAATTATCGATTTCGAAAACAAAGCGGCATAAAAAAAGCCCTGCAAAATATGCAGGGTTTTCTATTTAAAGAATGTTATATCTTTTTAAATATTCCGGGTAAATCCGTGGAACTTTAATAAGAATAGCTGTCTCTTCTGTAGCGCCAAAGTCTTTGTTGAGAATGGTGCCCAAGCAGAGCATTTTGGGTGATAGTTTGCCATACTGTCCTACAAGGACAGGAGCATTGAACCGTTTTACTATCATAGTAAAATCAGCTTTAAAGTTTCCTGTGAAAACAATATCATCAGTTAATTCTTTATAAGGTCTGATAACTCCATAAGGTCCTTTGGGTTTTATAATGTTTCTTGATTCAAAATATCTATCCATAAAATGATAGATAGGATCAAGATCCCCAAAGTTCGGATAGAGTGTTATCTTTCCTATCAAATATGTAACAGGCAACCTCCAGCGATTGATTTTCTTAAGAAAACTTGCTGAGGCATTTTTTTGTTGTATCCAGGCTCCAAGCCCATCAAATAATGCTTCTAAGGCAAACGGTGATTTTTGATAGGATACAGATACAAAAGATCGTCCTAATTCAGCTGAATAATTGAGATATTTATCAACAAACTTTTTGCTGAAGCTAAAATAAGTAGCCAACGGAGAAATATCAGATCTCTTTTGTTTATGGATATTATACTGATCCATTAAAGTAGAAAGTAGCTGGATTCTATATCCGCCAACGATTTTATTATTAGCAGAATCCCATACAATGAGCTGATCAAAATGTGTATCAAAGTAATCCATATCAAAGGATTTACCTGTACCACCACCTACAAGTCGAAAAGACTCTTCTCGAAGTCGAGCTACTTCTCGCATCAAATTGGGTGATTCTTTTGCATCAAAAGTATAGATATTGAGATTGTTTCCTCGATTTGCCTGTTTGATAAATCTAGCAGAGAGGAGTTCATGTAACAATTGTTCTTTCCCAACAGGATCGATAATTTTTTTTTGTTTCATACATTTCTTTTATTTGTTTTTGTTAAACAAAACACATAATATCCAAAAGACAATAAAAGTCAATGAAATCAAAAAGGAGATTATTTAGAAGAAAATAGTTTGTTGAGTTGTAGGATTTCTTGTTTTTTTTCGTGAGAAGTATGTGGATTTTTGACGATCTGTTGGATATGTGATTGAATAATTTTTGCTAGGGTTTGTTTTACTAGAGCATATTTTTTTTCTTCAGAATGATTTTCAAATTCTTTATCCCATCGAAGTTGATGTTCGTTGATTTGTTTGATGATGTCTGGATCTTGTGTCGTAAGTAATTGGGTAAATTCTGAATTTGGTAGAAGCTCTAAGATAGTAGTTTTGATGTGATTGAAGCTAGACCAGAGATCTTCGGTTGTTTGATGAGCAGACAAAAAATTATTGTACACTAAAGCAGCAAACAACATATCTCTTCAAGGTTGATAAGAAGTTTTAACCTGTGTCCCAGTTCTTTGATAGGTGTTTAGTTTTCCATCAGTCTTAGTATATTTGTTGTATTGAGATCGAGTAATTTCAAAAGGACTATGAATCAAGTCGCTCACGGTTTGTATATAATGCTGTTGAATAGAAACGTTATTAATATTTTGAATCAGACTAAATAATGTGTTTAATACTTTTTGTTTATCTATAGGAGAACTAAGATCATGATTTGCTTTGAGTTGTTCAAAGGTAGCTACAAAACCATCTTGAGCATGTTTAAAGCATTCTTCAAAGATATCTTTTCCTCCTTCTATATTAGCGAGATCATCAGCATCTTTTGTTTCTTTGGGAAGTTTGATTTTTTTTGGAAAAATATCTTGCTGATAAGCAATATTCAATGCTCTAATCGTAGCACTCTGACCAGCTTGATCACTATCAAACAGAAAATAAATATTGTCTGTATATCTTTTGAGGAGCTTCA
The DNA here is from genome assembly GCA_002414185.1 of Patescibacteria group bacterium UBA5124. Classification (GTDB taxonomy): domain Bacteria; phylum Patescibacteriota; class Gracilibacteria; order Absconditabacterales; family Absconditicoccaceae; genus UBA5124. The sequence goes on from DHYS01000038.1 coordinate 3,191, forward strand.
TATGCTGCTCAGTAAGAGCAGTTCCCGAAGTAGCTACTCAGATAGGATATCATAATCTATGGAGCGCAAGGACATCCATCTGTCATTCCACGATAATGATCGCGTTGTACTGAGGTACATATTGCTTAGCTCGATTGAGTCCATAGAGAATCTTAGATTTTTCAAAAGCAATATGTTCTGAACTATTGAGGTATTTGGGAGTATCATTAGGATCCAAGACTCTTGCGCTAAATCCTATGATATTTTGCATCGTATCATAGATAGGAAATGTGATTCTCTTTCTAAAGAAGGTATAATATTCCGTATTCTGACCTTTCTTGATAAGCGAAGCTTCCGCGATATCCGTATCAGTAAATCCCTTAGTCTTGAGAAACTGAGCTAATGCATAATGACTATCAGGAGCATATCAAAGACCAAAAGTCTGAATATCTTCATCGCTAAGTTTTCTTTTTTCTTTGAGATAGGTTTTCGCGTCAGGATTTTTTTCTAGTTCTTGTACAAAAAATTCTTGAGCAAGTTTGTGAATTCTTTTCATTTTTTCTTTACCGTCAGCATAGTGATCCATTTTTTTTGTATCAATATCATACTTGGTCATATCTATGCGAGCTTCTTTTGCAAGTTCTTTGACGGCATCCCAAAAATCTATCTTTTCAAACTCTTGGACAAAGGTGAAGACATTACCTCCTTTACCACATCCAAAACACTTAAAAATCTGCTTTTGCGGAGACACCATAAATGAAGGCGTCTTTTCATGATGAAAAGGGCAGCAACCAGAAAAATTGCTTCCAGATCTTTTCAGCTGGACGTGTCTTGATATCACATCTACGATATCTACGCTACTTAATATATCATCAGTTATTTTTGACATATCGGATATATAGGGAAAAAGGGGAAAAAGGCAAATGGAATTCTATATGTCATTGCGAGTGAAGCGTGGCAATCCATCTAAGAAAAGATAATTATCATGGATCGCCACGTCATTCATTTTATTCATTCCTCGCGATGACAAAACAAAAAAACCGTCCTTTTACAGACAGTTTCTTTGTAATGAAAATGTAACTATTTTCCTTTTTTAACAAAGTATCCAGTAACAAAAAGAATTCCAACGATAATCAAGAGAAGTCCCCAGATCATAGATCTAAGTGTGTATAATCCCCAGATTAAAGCAATAATACCCAAGATAGTGTAGATCTTTTCTTCAGTAGAAGAAGTAGCCCACCAGTGACTGATTCCGCTAGCTATTTCTTTAGATTCTGCTTTTACAAATTTAGCTTCAGCTTGAATTTGTTTTTTTACTTCATCAATTTTCTTTTCATTAACTGATTTTTTAGCAGGAGCAGCTTTAGCAGGAGTAGCTTTAGCAGGGGCTTTTTTAGGTGTTTGTTTTTTTGTTGGCATGGAATGGTATTAGAAGAGTAAAATAAGAACTTTGTGTATTGAGGGTATTTGTAACCAAATTTAATTAATTTTCAACTCCATTTTTTGAAGGGGTTGCTTGATAGCTATCTTATTCTTTGATCTAATAAAGAGACCAAGAGAAATGATTCTTCTCACCATAGATATCTCTTCCAAGAGGTGTTTGTTGATATAGTGAGATGATGCTACAGGTAAGTGTTCTAGATGAACAGATTCCATAGTATTTCCTTCATTACTAAATTTCTTAAGTTCTAAGAATAAATGTTCAGTAACAAATGGTGTAAATGGAGCACATAGTTTGATGTATCCACTGAGTACTTCATACAAAGTAGAGTATGCTGCTACCTTATCATCATCCATACCAGAAGCCCAGAATCTTCTTCTTGATCTTCTGATGTACCAGTTGTTGAGTTTATCAATAAATCCAAGCACAGCTTTTGAACCGAGATCCAATTGATAACTATTCATAGCAGATTCCATCTCTAGAGCGCAGTCATGTAATGCTGCAAGTATCCATTTATCAAGTTCATTTGATACAATATAACTAGGTATTTTCAAAATCTCTAGATTTTTGAGATGAACTTTTTCGTTGGTAGAGTATGCTGTCTGCCAAAGAATATCCGCATTTGGTTCGTGAGCAACCAAAAGTACAGATTGACCAGAATATTTGCTAGTGATATCATTGTAAAGCGTGATAGTTCCTTCTTTTTCTGAAAGATTTTTATCTATGATAATCTCTACTTCTTTATTTCTATATACAGACATAATATTCTGAATAGCTTCAGCAGTTTGTTTTGCTCTTGTGAGGGGAGAAGAATAAATCACATCAGGATTAGTTCTTAATACTTTTTCTATAAATGATGGATTTTTCATATCAGCTAGACCTTCTGCAGTCAATTCTCCTTCATCTCCAGGATTAGCTTTTGCATGCCTGATAAAATGAATAGTCGGTTTGCTGTATACAAAATTATCTACCTTCGCATAGGTCTCAAAAAACTTGTACGCATTAAGAAGTGCACTAGTAAAGTCCTTGAATACCTGATCTACTCCTTTCTCAGAGAATCTTACAGGTTCCGCCTTCACCGCAGGTGAAGAAAGTAAATACAATCTATATGCATCAGACCCATATCTCTCGAAGATGGCCTGAGGATCAGGATAATTTTTGAGTTTCTTAGACATTTTACGTCCATCTTCAGCGAGGACGAGTCCGTTGATTACGACATTGTTGAATGAATTCTGACCTGTTACGGCATTACCTACGACATGCATCGTTCTAAACCATCCTCTTGTTTGATCTAGTCCTTCGATGATAAAATCAGCAGGATAGGTAAATGCTTTAGAACCAGCTGTTTTGTGATCTGAATTTTCTCCGAGATAATTTGCTTGCCCAAATGGCATAGATCCAGATTCAAACCAACAATCCATTACTTCTGGGATTCTCTTGTAGGTCTTTCCATCAACTACAAACCAGTAACTATCTATGTATGGCTTATGAAGATCTACTTCTTTTTGAATATCATTGTTTCGATAATGCATAGCAAATTCTGCATTTTTGAGGTGAAGAATCTTTCTATGTGTATGATAGTTCCACTTGCGAAGAGTATTTCTACTTAATGCCATAGTATCATTGTGACTAGTGTAGATGATCGTAGCAGTAGGGTAGTTAGTGTTCCAATATGTCACTGCATTATGTGTTCTCTGCATCATCATAGCAAGCGTTTCTCCATGACCAGAGATAGGCTTATCAAACTCTGTTCGGTTAAGTGTATCACAAGAACAATATTTATCTTGAATATCAAATGAAAGATGATCAGTAATACGATAATCTACAAAAATATTGTTTCCTAGATCAAAGATATGTTGATTGTCTTGATGAATATAATCCAAGAGTGTACCAGCTTCCCAAAGTGATTGATAATGCTTAGTTTGTTCATAATATTTTTTTTCTGTAGCTTCTACTACTTGGTCTCCAAAATGAGCAAGCAAAGTAGGCTTGATAGTAAGCCAAGTTCTTTGAAGAGGAGAAATCACAAAAACACTATTGTTTCCTATATGATTTTTTAGTTTCTCTCAAAGTTGTTTGGCTTGCTGAGTACCAGTTTCTGTAAGGATTGGTTTCCCAAAACTATCGCAAAGTTTTTGTACGTTATAATCAGTTTCTCCGTGTCTAACGAAGATATTTTTGGTGATATTTTTGGATCCTGAAGTGCTGAGATTGTAGAGTTCTTCTATAGTACCTACAACGATTCTATCTTGTTCATCAGCTTCGTTTTCCCAGACAGGGATAGGCGATCCTCGATATCTGTTTCTTGCTAAGTTCCAATCTGGAGCAGACTTGAGCACATCGCGAAATCTATTTTTTACGCTTTCTGGTACAAATCCTATGTCATCAGCATGAGGCAAGGTAATATTAGAAAGTTCTTGTTCTTTGATAAACCAGCTCGTCAACGCTTTAGAGATCAACGGTGTATCACATCTTCGGCAGTGAGGATATGAGTGGTTGTATGATTTTTGTCCGATAAGTTTTCCTTCAGATTTGAGTCTTGCAATGATATCTTTGTTGGCTTCATAGACTCTAGTACCTTGATAATCAGGTACTTCGTCAGTGAATTCTCCATATTCTCCCACAGGTAAGAAAAGCCAATCCTTTGCATCTTCTCTTGGCAAAAAGGCAGCTACTGCTTCAAAATCTTCCATACCAAAACTCGGAGCTATATGTACGATACCAGTACCATCTTCCGTGCTAACAAATTCACCAGGGATAATCTTGAAAAATTGTTGTTTGTAGGTGTCAGGAAGTTTGCTTTGCATAATATATGGCAAAATTGGTTCATAAGTACGTCCAAGCAAATGTTCTCCTTTGAAACTATTAACGATCAAATATTCTTCATCAGATTTATAATATTGTTTGAGTAATGCTTCAGCGAGTATATAATATTCTTTAGAAGACTTGTCAAAAAGCATTACATAATCTATATGTTTTCCTACAGCCAAAAACGTATTGCTAGGCAATGTCCATGGAGTAGTCGTCCAAGCAAGTACGTTAACTTGCCCTGATCAATCTGCTTGTAACTCAGTGATTTGCTGAGCTATCTGGTGATGATACACATACAAATCATAAAATTGATGAGTGATTTCATACGCATCATCTATGATTGTACCATCGATCTTCACAGCAAAACCAAGCTTGTTGTCAGATTCAATAATCTCTGCCCAAACAGTATGAGAGTGTTTTTCTGGTTCAAGATTTTGAGGTTCTCCTGTATATTCTACATCAATGATATTGAGATTGTATAATCCATATGGCATGATTTCCTTGAAGCTTCCAAGGTTCTTGATACTCGTTACATCTACACCAACTTCTTCTTTGAGTTCTTTGGCAACAGTCTTTTCTAAGCTATCACCTGCATCGATTTTACCTCCAGGGAAAATATATTTTTGACCTTTTTTGTGATACATCATAAAAAACTTATTGTCCTTTTTGAGTACACAATCTACGACTTGGATAAATCCATCATGAGTAGCTTCAAAATTATCTGATTTTTTCTCTTCTATCTTAAACTTGATAGTGATGGCTTGATCTTGTTTATCTTGATATCCTTCATTGACTTCAGCATTAGATAGTGAGGTAGCACAACTAGGACAGTACCATTGTACCTTAAATCCCTTATAGACGAGGTTTTGGTTGTACATCGTCTTAAACACATAGAGCACAGATTCCATAAACTCTACATCCATCGTATAATACGCATGATCCATATCAGCCCATCTTCCCAGCGAGTCTACAAATGTTCTCCATTCATCACTTGTTGTACCTACATATTTTCTACACGCTTCAGTAAACTTTTCGATTCCTATCTTTTCTTCGATATCTTTTTTACCATCGATACCGAGATCTTTTTCTACTGCTTTCTCTACAGGCAATCCATGACAGTCCCATCCTCGGTCTCTGTTTACCTTGTATCCTTTCATCGTCTTATATCTGAGAATCGTATCCTTCATAGAAGAAGTCAGTCCATGCCCAAAGTGAGGTGTCCCCGAAGCAAACGGAGGTCCATCATAGGTACTAGAATGAAACATATCAGATCTCTGATCGAGAGATTTTTGAAAAATATTATAGCTTTTCCAATATTCAGTAATTTTTTGAAGAAGGTCTTTCTGATTCATAGGAGTATATCACAGGTATAAATAGTAAGGTATGTCATTCCTACTTTGCCAGATGGAGCAGGAATATATTCAAATTATTTTGCCAATTAAATCTACAAAAAAGCTCTCCCTTTGCAAGAGAAAACTCTGAAAATGTCCTATAAATTAGGCTAAATATTCTATTGATTTTTGATCTATGAAGAACATATTCTGACCATTAACCACGGTTTTATACCGCTCGCTTTAGAAATCTTAAACTTTCTTCATATACTATTTGAAAATTTAAGCATCTAAAGTCTGCGGTATTATTAACCAATCCAAAGCAAAAGATACAGATCCTTCCGTAGGTTCTTTATCATCACTCTTTGCTTCGATGATTGCCAAATTTATTCCATTGTATCTGAGAATATAGTCTGCAAAACATCTTGGTCATCTCTTGTTTCCAACTAGTTTTCTTCCGTCAGTAAAATAATGTTCTCTAATGATTGAGTTTTCTTCTCGTCCATTAAGTTTAAGCTTTGGATCTATATATTTCGCCCTAGTATCCGATTCAGAATGTGACATTAAGTACCGTGATAGAAATAAATTTTTTGTCCATAATATCCTTTCACTTATACATTTCAAGCTTTCCCTTACAGAAAATCCCCAAAAACTTATTCAAAAAAAACTTGCAGCCAATATGACTGCAAGTCTATAATTTCAATTAATCATTTCTTGTGAAAGTTTGATATGAGGATTGCTTGTGACCGTGTAGATTTCAATCTCTTCAGCATTAGTAACATGTGCTTCTCCATTATTCAGCTTGATGATGGTAAGCTCTTTATCCTCCCATTTGTCGATATTTTCTCTAAGAGAATCTAGTTGTTTTCCTGAGAAATGAGTCTCTATAAACTTAGAAGGAATAATCTTAGCATTAACATAATAATAGTTTGTTAAGAGATGAGACTCCAAAAACACCTGTGATTGGTGATCATATATTCCTTGTATAAAGAAAAAAAACAAACAGACAGGAAGCTGATCAGGGATAGAAGTATCTTGGACCAGTTCAAATTCAATTACGTCGTTATCAAAAGCATAAATAATAAATGTATTCATAACGATTTGGTTTTTAGTTGTTTTGTAGGTTAGAATGCTGAGTAAAAATAGACTTGTAAAAAGCAATTTCATATGGCGTAGTTGAGACATATGCCAATCCATTACCTAAACAAAGAACTTGTCCTACGTCGTTTCCAAACTCTTTTTTTGCTTCAGCAATTTTTTCTTTGAGTTGTTTTGTATCTTCGAAAAGTTCATCAATTTGATCCTCAGCAACTTCTACTGCATTAACATAATAAATGAGAGAAGGGTAGGCTGGAGTTACTACATCAATGTCTTTTTCTGTTTCATTGTAGATGCCCTCAAAAAAGTGAAAATAGAGACATCCAAGAGGGATTTCTTCAGGGATCCCATTGATAAGCTTATAATTTTTCAACGGATGTATTTCTTCATGAGTATCCATCGGTGTTTTTCCAGCTATAACAAACAAAATAAACGGTTCCATTTTATTCATTTCCATATTTTTTTCGTTTTTGTTAATTGTTGTGTTTTATACATATTTATCACAAAATAGCAATACTATTCCATATAGACAAAAATCTGATTGTTTTTCTTGTTGATAATTTTATGTATGTATATAGTATATAGTATATTCCATGAACATGAAATTTATTTTTATAGAACACTATGCACACACAAAATAGTCAGGATATATTCACGGTTTTATCTGCTCCGACCTATTATCCATTACAAACAAAGATGGGGTATTGTGGTCCATGTCAGATCAAGACTATAATAGAAACCAAGACAAAAGAGGATAAAATAGAAAAATTTTATACCAATACTTTGCGAGAAGAAGTAGTCGGAGGAATGTCTCCTTTATCTGTATACAAATCATTAAGAAAATATGGTTTTCATGCAAAGATAGGGTTTCTCAAAGGATCCACACAAACTAAGGTAGCCTATATCAAGAAAAAACTGGTTGCATGACCAGTGATTTTATTGGTATTTAACGCACCCAAGGCAAGATCAAATTTTGCTATTTTTAAAGCACTTTTCAAACACCACTACATCAGTATCTGGTGATATAATGATGCTACACAAGAATTTTATATCTACAATTCTAACCCTAAGAAAGAAGTGAGAAAAGATATCCCTATAGGAAATCAAGTCTTCACATACAAAGAAATCATCCAACTAGGAAAATATACGGGATTAGGATTGATTAGAAATTTATACATTTCTTTGGGATAAAAAAATAAATTTATGGGACGCGGGCACCCTAGCCCCTACATTCCTGTTTGCTGTACAACAAACCCACCCTAACCCTCCCTTA
>DHYS01000038.1:11153-11352 GCA_002414185.1 Patescibacteria group bacterium UBA5124
ATATGGAAATCTATGAAATTAGCCAAAGGGTCCCTGGTTCTGTTGATGGGTAATTGGCTTGGTGAATATAAAAGAAAATATGAAATACGACCGTATGGAAGAGTATTACTATCCGACTAGCTTTTTTTCGGTTCCTTTTTTGGCGATGGAAAAAAAGGAACAAATAAAAGTATCAAAATGAACTTAAGAAAAGCAATGA
>DHYS01000007.1 GCA_002414185.1 Patescibacteria group bacterium UBA5124
ACCATGTATGATCCAAAAAATCCTGATAATGATTTACCTCTCTTGCCACCAAACAATCTCAAACTTTCTGATGAGACTTACTGGCAACTTTCCAAAGCAAGCAGAGCTCTTGCTACTCTCAACACCTACATTACCAACAATACTGAAAATGTAGGACTTTTGGTTTTGGGTTCATTTCTGATCAAAGAATGAGTGGCTAGTAGTGCTATAGAAAATATCAATACAACTCTTGAGAGCGTATTTCAAGCAGACATCTCATCAGGTAAAATTTCAAAAGAAGATAAAGAAGTCCTGCACTATAGACAAGCTACTCTTTGGGGAATCAACCAAGTAGAACAATACGGTGCGATTATCACAAATACTTTGATTACTATCCAATCTATGATAGAGCCTGACAAAGCAGGAATTAGAAAAATACCAGGCACAGTATTAATGAACGGAGCTTGAGAAGTTATCTATACTCCGCCAGTTGGAGAAGAAACTATCAGAACACTCTTAGCAAATCTTGAAAAATATATCAATACTGACGATAATATTGATCCATTAGTAAAACTTGCAGTCCTTCACTATCAGTTTGAATCAATCCATCCTTTCCCAGATGGAAACGGTAGAACTGGTAGAATTTTGATGATCTTATATCTCGTTCTCAAAGGATTATNNAAAAGGATTATTGAAAATGCCGATCTTGTATCTCAGTGAATATATCAATGCTAACAAAACTAAATATTATCAAGTTTTGCATGGCATTAGAGAAAAAGAAGATCGAAATAGTCTCGTTCATTACATGCTTATTGCTGTAGAAGAACAAGCGATCAAAACTAAAGACAAATTGGAAGCCATCACAAATCTCATCAAAGAGAAAAAACAAGCTATAGATAATCTTTGATTAAAAATACCAGGAACCTTCATTGATTACTTTTTTGATAGACCATATTGCAGTATCGCAATGATCGAAAAAGATGGGAAGTATACAAGAAAGACTATCAAAAAATATATTGATTCATTGGTAGATAATGGAATCTTGAAAATTTATGAATCTGATTATGAAGTCCCATATTTCGTTCCTGAATATATAGATATCTTATTTGGACATATCAAGAATAAGGAAAAAGTGAGAAAATTTACCCATAGTTTGTAAACTATAGGGAAAAAAATATAAAATTTCCCTATTGTTTATGATTTTTGATAAACTATAGGGAAAAAATAGAAAAAATTCCCTATTGTTTGGAAAGTGAACATTTATTATGAATTATAATTAATATGCCAAGCCTTCATCGAATGTGAAAAGAAAAGGTACTCAACCACCACCATGAGGTACCATATAAAGTACTAGAAAAACAGTATACTTTTGGTGATGAGAAAAATGAAAACAAGATAATCCATGGAGATAACTTGGAGGCTCTGAAGTCTTTACTCCCACAATATGAAGGAAAGATCAAATGTATCTATATCGATCCGCCATACAATACCTGAAATGAAGGATGGGTCTACAATGATAATGTCAATCATCCAAAAATAAAAAAATGGCTTCATCAAGTTGTTGGTAAAGAATGAGAAGATCTATCTCGTCATGATAAATGGCTTTGTATGATGTATCCAAGATTAAAACTTTTACANNGATGATAATGAACAAGCTAATTTGAAGTTGTTAATGGATGAAATATTTGGTGGTAGTTTAAAATCAAACTATATTTGAACAATTCATCGAAAAAGAAGTGAAAGTCAAAACAATAATGCCAAACATTTTTCAACAGTAGGAGAATATATACATTGTTATTCAAAATGAGATAAACAATTATTCTGATTCAATAAGACAGAATTAACCCCACAAGCATTAAAGGAATATCGTTATGAAGATGAAAAATGAAAATTTAGAAGATGAACAATAGTAGATAATAGTAGATGAAATCATATGTTAGATGTTATATCTCCTACATGATCAGTGAAAACAATAAAAAGCATAAGAACAAGAGAACGATTTGATGAAAAAGAGAAAGATGGATTAATTTATTGGACAGATACTTGAACACCATACTTGAAATTGTACTTAGAAAATAGTGAGTGACAAATTATTAGTAACTGGTTAGATAATGTTTGATTTAATGAAGATTCCTCAGAACATCTTAAAAAGATATGAGTAGATTTTGATTTCTCAAAGCCATATACACTTGTTCAGAAATTAATATCTTTATGTACCGATTCTAAAAATAATGATGTGGTTCTTGATTCATTTTCTTGATCATGAACAACAGCTCATGCTGTATTAAATCTTAACAGTCAAGAATGATGAAACAGAAAATTCATCCTTATTGAAATGGAAGACTATGCAGAAAATGTAACAGCAGAAAGAGTAAGAAAAGTAATTAAATGATATGGAGAAGATACAAAAAAAGTAGAATGAACATGAGGTGGATTCTCATACTATGAACTTGGTNNGATAAGCTCAGAGAATATATTTGGTATACCGAAACCAAAACACCATTCTCTGAACCTAAAAAGAAAAATAAGTATTTTTTGGGTACAAATCATGATGCAGATTTCTACTTCTTTTATGAAAAAAATAAAGCAACGACTCTGAATCATGAATTCTTATGATCATTAGAAACCAAGAAGAATAAACAGTTTGTGATTTATGCCGATATGTGTTTATTGAGTGAGGAATTTATGAGAAAACATAATATCATATTTAAAAAAATACCAAGGGACATTACTAAGTTTTAAAGTATAATTCTATTTAAATGGAGCTGAAGCCATATCAAAAGAAGGTTATAGAGGATTTATCTCTCTTTTTAGATTATGTTGAAAAAGAGAATAACTATACAGTTGCTTACAATAAATATCGAGAAGATAGATGATTTCGTGTTGATCCACTTGATCCAAAGTCGATCCCTCATTACAAAAATACGATACCAAATTGTCCTCATGTGTGTATGAAGGTACCTACTGCTGGAGGTAAAACCTTTATAGCTTGCAATGCCCTCAAACCTATTTTTGATAAATTTTCTCCTACCAAAGAAAAAGTAGTAGTTTGGCTTGTCCCTTCTGTTACAATTTTGGATCAAACTATCAAAAACTTATCAAATCCAGATCATCCTTATCGTCAAAAAATAGAAACTCACTTCAATGGAAGAGTCGAAGTTTTTACAAAAGATAAACTCCTTCAATGAGCGGGATTTAATCCTACAACTATCAAAGAACAACTCAATATTCTCGTACTTAGTTTTGATACTTTTCGTAGTAGAAACAAAGAAGATAGAAAAATATATCAAGAGAACTGAAGTCTTGCACAATTTTCTGAAACTCATGGTAATGATGTGAAAGTAGAAGGAGCAGATGAGACTTCACTTATGAATATCATAAACAAACTTAATCCAGTAGTCGTTGTAGATGAAAGCCACAATGCCGAGACTGATCTAAGTGTAGAAATGCTCCAAAACCTCAATCCATGTTTTATCTTTGATCTGACTGCTACTCCAAGAAAAAATAGCAATATCATTTCTTATGTTAGTTCTATAGAACTCAAAAAGGAACATATGGTCAAACTTCCTGTGATTGTCTATAACAACCATGAAACAGCCGATGTCATTAGTAATGCTTTACAACTTCAAAAGAGCCTTGAAATCAAAGCAAAGGAACTCGAAGATAAAGGCTGAAGATATATCAGACCTATTGTTCTTTTCCAAGCCCAGCCACAAAGCAAAAAAGAAGAGAATGTGACTTTTGAAAAGATCAAAGAAAAATTGATAAAAATATGAATTCTAAAAGAACAGATCGCTATCAAAACAGCGAATATCAATGAAATCAAACAACGAGATTTATTAAACAAAGACTGTCCTATTAGATATATTATTACCGTGAATGCTCTCAAGGAAGGTTGGGATTGTCCTTTTGCTTATATCTTGGCTTCGTTAGCTAACAAATCTTCTGAAGTAGATGTGACTCAGGTATTGGGTAGAATTCTTAGACAGCCTTTTGCTACAAGACAAGAAACTGATTTGTTAAATATTTCATATGTTTTTACTGCTTCAAAGAATTTTTACGATACACTTCAAAATATTATAGACTGATTGAATCAAGCATGATTCAGTAGTAAGCAGTTTAGACTTGATGATAATAATCAAACAGAAGAACAGTCAGATTTGGTTATTGCTCATGACGACACAAAAGGTTCTGAACAGTTATTTCAAGAAGAAGGATCAACTGATGATGTCGATTTTGATGAATCAAAGATCGTCTTTCCAAGTGATGAGAGTAAACTTGCACCAAATCTCCAAAAACTTCAAGATATCGCACTTCAACAAACAGCGACTTTCACACAAAGTATAGAATCTGTTGATACTAATTTGGATAATTTTTTTGGTACAGATCTCGCAAGTAAAATAGCAAAATATGAGATGAAAGAAGACTTCAAAGCGACAGCACAAAAAATCGACTTTCCACAATTTTTCTTGAAAGTAGTAAAACATGATCTATTTACGGACGGACAAGAAGAGGTACTTTTGGATAAACAATCATTGCTAGAAGGATTTAATCTCGCACAAGAAGATATCAAAATCGCTTTTGATGATGTTGCAAGTGTGATGTACGAAATTGATGTCAAAGAAAATACAAAATGAGATGCAACACCTGAATATAGTAAAACCAATCAAAAAGTCAGAAATACACTTCTTGCTTATATCGAGTCACTTCCTGAAGAAAAGCAACTCAAAACCATGGCAGATATGGTGTTTCAAGAAATGAGAAAAATTGATGGTGTTGCCGATAAAGATATCAAAGCCTATATTGTCAGAATTATAGAATCATTTACTCCACAACAAATAGCTGGTATCAAAGAAGATACCTATGCTTATGCAAGTAAGATCAAAGAAAAAATCCAGGAACTTATGGTGTTACATTGTGAGAAACAATTTGATCGTATGCNNGAAAATTACCACCAGCGATCTCTCCTGCGACAACTATTTCTGGTATCACCAAATCACTCTATACCGAAGAGACGATGATGAATGATTTTGAAAAGAAAGTCATCAATGAAATAGCAAACTGTGAAAACATCCTTCGATGGCATAAAAATATAGAGAGAAAATGACTTTGTATCAACGGACATCTAAATCATTATCCTGACTTTATCGTGTATACAAAATTAGGGAAAATCTTAATCATAGAAACCAAGGGAGATGACAGAGATAATACAGATTCTAAACTCAAAGTTCGCCTTGGTAAGAAATGGGCAAACAAAGCTGGAGAAGAGTTTAAATATTTCATGGTTTTTGATGCAAATAGGATTGAATGAGCTCATACATTTGATGAATTTATGAAGTTGGTGAAGGAGATGTAATTATTTAATAACGACATAAATCTTTATGAATGAAACAGAAAAGAAAGAAAAGAAATTAACATTGAAACAAAGATTTTTGTTGTTTTTTTATAGATTAAAACAATTTATTCATAATAAATTATCTTTTTATAGATATAAATTATTAAAATTTACAGATTCTTTTCGGTTTTATTTAATCATTATTAGTGTTTTTTCTTATGGATTGTCTTATTTTTTAGTCTATATAAATCCAATTATTTCAAAAGATCATTTGTATAATCTTGGTTTTGCAACAGCTGGAATAATTGGAGCATCAATAGCTATAATATTTTCATTTTCTACTTTTATTCTACAAAGTACTGCCGATCTTTTTTCTACACAATATCTTAATAAATTTATTGAAAATAAAAAGGAGAAAATATTTTTCTGGTTATTAGTATTATTAACGATAATTTCATTTCTCATACCATTTTTTTCAAGATATAAAATAGAAAAAGAATCATCATATTTAGCAAATCCATGATTTTTGTCTTTCTTAATTTTTATTTTACTTCTTGCTTTTTACTTAATATATGCTTTATACAAGGAATTAAGGGAAAGAACAAATCCGGAAACAACTCTTAGTATCATAAAAGAAGATGCAATAAATCAACTAAAATTAGTAAATCAGAAACTGCTAAAACAAGCAAAAATTCAAAACAATATTTTTCAATACGAGGGCGAAAATAAAGATTATTGCCTAGATATACAGTATAAATCCAATCAAAATCGGAAGAGTATTATTTTAGAAGATATAAAATATTTATATGAAATAGGTTTAAGGCTTTTATCAAAAAACGAAATAAACTCTTTTAATTTAACATTAAAATATATTCATGATATTTACTTGAAACATCTAGAATTAAGGAATAATAATTTTATTAGAATTCCTGCTGATTTTTTGGGAACATATACCTTTGATGATGAATGATTTACAACAACAATCCTTGAATATTTACAGTCTATTGAGGACAGAATAATAACAGAGAAAAGAAAGGAAAATATTTATTTTTTATTTAAAATCTATCAAAGCATAATTACTTTTTCTTTAAATATTAAATTTGCGGACAAAGGACTTGATTCTATTAAAGATAATCCATTACTAAGTTTGGTTTTAGCTTATTATACAGGATTTATTGAAAGATTAATTACAGCTAAAGAAGACGATTGGGTGTGGGAGTCAATAAAATCACTTTCAAATTTATCTAATACTATACTTACAAAAACAGATAGTTATTTGATTCTTAGTAAAATAAATGAAATTTCGAATAAACTTCTAATTCCTTGTATAGAAAAAGAGCAAGAAGCATTTTTGAAGGAAATTATAAGTATTTATTTGAATCAAATAAAAATTGCTTGGAGTAAATATGGGCATAATGATGTTTTTTGGAATGATCTTTTTAAAGAATTAAAAAAAAATATTTTATTTTTATCAATACAAAATAATTTAAGTTTATCAACTAGTGATTTGTTTATAAATTTTAATACTTGGCAAGTTGCTGTAATAAATGAGATCTTTAATCAAGATAAGGAAGAAAATGAATATATAGAAAAGTTTTTAATTTTTATAGAAAAATGGAGTGATTTTTTGTTAGACTTTGCTAGAAGTATAGGCTTAGAAAACAAGAAAATTTGACTTTCAATAATTCAATCAGTAGATAATAATTTAAGAATTATCTATGGTATAAAATCACATTTTCCAAACATAAATCTTGATAAAATATACAAGACTCAATTTAACATATTTAGTTGGTACTTTCAAAATACAGATAAAGTTGAAGAAAGTCTTTTGTTTAATTTAAAGAATGTGTTAGAAATTTTGTTAGTGGAAGTCAACTCTAATCTAAAAAAACAAAGTTTTGAAATGAAAGATGTGATCAATCTATATGTTAGATTGATAGAACAACATTTTGAAAAATGTACTATTGGCTATGGTTACAATCATCCAAGAGTAATTGAAAAGTTGATTCCTTTATGACTAATCCTTGAAAAATACGAAAAGAAAGATGAAGCATCTGAAATAATAAATAAAATTGGAGAATTAAATAAAAAATATTTAGAGATAAATAAAGATTTTTTCAATATGAAAAAAGAAAAAACAAACCTTATGTGACCAGATGAACATCAATTATGTGAAGAAATACATGACTTAGAAAAAGACATATTTTGATACAATAGTTATTCATTTGATATTACACAAAATATTCTAAGACAAGAAGTTACAAAAAAAATATGGGATAGCTTTATTACAAGAATAGATCATTGTAAGAATATAGAATATACAACAACTAGTATTTTTTAATTAGTTCATTTTTCATATATGGCATTAAAAAACAAAAAAGAAAATTTTTTATGAAAGTGGCGACATAAAGATTCACCTGAAAATATGGTTAATTGAATGTTTATTCATGAAGAAAAAAATATATATTTAGAAAATTGATTTGAAAAAGATATAGAAGCATACACAATATGACCAAAAATTATGACAAAGGCAAATGAGTTTTTATTGGGAGAAGATATCCATTGAGAGAGAATTTCCTTATGATATTATGCAGATGCAAATTCAAGGACTACTATTAATAATAAGTGACACAATAGCAGTAAGGTACATCCAGTTTTTATGCTAATAAAAAATATACATACCTCATCAGATTATGAATTTTTGCTTAATAGATTAGAATTTCAATTAAATTGAATAGATAAAATTTTTGAAATAAAGCCAGATGAAGAATGTAATAATATGCTTTGAAATCCATGAGAAATCAAAATTAATACAACAGCTGAGTATGTAAGATTGTTTGATGTTGATAATATTTTTTGAGATATAGAATATTTTTATGATCGTTTCAGTGCTGTAAGAAAAATCAAATTGGTATTTCGTTCAAAACTAAAATGATGATCTAATTTCTCAGATTTTTACTCAAAAATTATTCAAATCGTAGATTTTTTTCAATTTTGGTCTTGAGAATGATTTTTTATATCAGATTTAATCTGATATAAAACTCTTTCAGGAACAATGAATCCTATTATAATCAATATATTTGATCATAAATATTTTCTCAAAGAACACATAGATAAGGTTACACAAAGATGATATAAGAACTTTACAATAAATAATGTTAATAAAGATAGTCTCAAATCATATATATCTAGACGATCTGAAATTAATAACGAGATCTGAATAATTACCTCCTCATATTTATTTTATTCTTGATGTAAAGAAGTTTGATTACAAGATTTTTTCTTATGAATGACAAGATGTTTAGAGTCCTTACATAGAATATTATTTAAAACAAAAGCTGTTAAAGAATGAAATAATGATAATATAAAAAAAATATCAAAAGCTATTACTGATCTTTGATTTCAAAACGATCAAGAAAAATACTACAAACAAATAATTGAAAGCACATTAAAACATAATGAAATCCCATTTGTAGAAAAGTTATCAGAAATAAAATGAAAATATAATATTTTAGATGAAGTTGTAACAAACAAAGAATTAGATGTAATAAAAGAATTGAGAAATGATCTTACACACAAAAAAAGCAAAGATATTGATATAAATAAATTGTATTCTATAAGCACAAAAACATTTTATTTCATGAGAGAAAGTCTTTTATTTTTAATATGCAACTAGTTTGATTATGAAAAAGCCAATAACCAAATCCCTCTTCGTAGACTATTGTGACTTTGAGAAACTTGCTCGATGGAAAGTTAACGATTCTGAGGTTTACAAAAAAATCCGCAAGATAGAATCTGAGGAGCAGGAAGAACATATCATGGCTATTGGACAAGCTGTTGAAGAATTAGTAAAAAAATATCTGACTACTAAATATCAATCTGTACCAGTAAATCTCATGCCTCCGATAATCCAAGATCAGCTTGAAGTGAATCCTGAAGATGAAGACGATCAGGAGGATTTTGTTTATTTCCCAAAAGAATGAGTACAACCCTGGGAAACAATTGCTCATAATACAAGGGCAACTCTTGAAGCCATAAAAAATCAAGAAAAGATATTATATCAGCCAGGATTCTCTATTGATGGATGTTTTGTGAGAGCAGATTTTATGGTACTCCAACCCAATGGACAATATGACTTGATCGAGGTAAAAGCAAAATCAGGAATTAGAAAAGAAGTAAGTCATGAAGGACAAAAAGCAAAAATCTGAGTAATTGATGATAAATTTAGAAATGATACAAGCTTCCAAAAACGAGTGATCAATAAAGCTTTAGAAAAAGAAAAGCTACCACTCCTTGGAGATGTGTTTTTGTATTATCTCAACAAAGAGTATATCAAACAATGACCCATTGATCCCATGCAATTAGTGGCAAAAGATCAAATGGGTATTGCGACATCTGTAACTATAGAATGAGAAAAGAAAGCCAAGGTTATCAATAGAGCCGACAACTTCGTGGATTGAAGTACTATTGCAAAAATCGTGGAGAATATGCAAAAAGAACTATGGTTACCAGAAGAAGAATTTAATAAAATTCATGTATTCCCAGGAAATAAATACCTTAATTATTTTGGTAAAAAAACAGACTTTGGAACGATTTGTGCGATCCCCAAAATGCATTATAGCAAAGCTCCAGTAGTTCAGAATCTCTATTTCAAAAATAGATTAAACTTACTAGAACTTACAAACGAAGAAAAAGATGGATTCAACTCAGCGGATACTCGATGATCTGCGAGAGAATTTATTGAAAGATTTATTCATTGTACACAAACTGGAGAAATCATCATCAATAAAGATGCTATCAGAAAAATTATTTGAGACTTCAAATATCCGATCTGTTTTTATGATTACGAAACTATCAGTGTGCCAGTTCCTTTGTTTGACTATTCCTATGCTTACCAGCAAGTCCCAGTTCAATACTCGCTTCACAAATACTATGAAGATGGTCGTATGGAGCATTTTGGATGAGTGTTAGTTTGACAAGGAGAAAAAAAGGTCGAACAAGTAATTATTGAAGACAATCCAAATAAAGTAGAATCTGAATCGGAAAAAGTTATTATTGGTTCATACAAAGATTTACTTCAAGAACTTTTGAATGATATTTGAGAGCATCTTGATAACTCTACATGTATTGTTTGGTATAAACCCTTTGAAAATACAAGGAATAAGGAAGTTGGTAAAATATTCACAGATATCCAAGACAGATTCTTAAGAATAAATGAGAACACATATGACTTAATGGAGATTTTTTCTCAAAACCACTACTTCGATTTAGCATTTCATGGATCAAATTCTATCAAAAAGGTACTACCTGTAATGGTTCCAAGTATGACTTATGAAGGAATGAAAGTCTGAAACGGATCGGTAGCAATGCAAAAACTCGAGAAACTTATCAATGGAGAAATCTCTGATCCAACAGAAAGGTTGGAAACCACGAAAAATCTTTTGAAATATTGTGGGCAAGATTCTCTAGCTATGGTAAGAATATTTGAGAAACTTTTGAAAATATAATTTTTAAATCTTTAACTAGTAATATATGAAAGCTACAGAAACTCCATTACTTCGTTTATTAGATTGAACTAAACAATTCTTAATACCTACATATCAAAGAACTTATAGTTGGACACTAAAACAATGTCAACAACTATGGGAAGATATACTAAGAGTTGGAAAAGATGATAGGTATACAAACCACTTTATAGGTGGTATTTTGTATATATCTGAAGAAGAAGTAAATTTCTGAGGAGTTTTGCAAGCATCAATAATTGATTGACAACAAAGAATCACAACATGTTCTTTATTATTATGTGCTCTAGCACAGGTTTCAAGAGAAAATAATGATGAAAAAACATGTAGAGATATTGAATGATATCTTATTAATTCATGAAAAGATGGTGATAAAAGATATAAGTTAATACCAACAAAATTAGATAGAGAAAAATATATATCAGTTTTAGAATGAATGGAAGTTGATGAAGATGATAATTCAAATATTTCTATAAATTATAAGTTTTTCAAAGATAAAATATCTGAATCAATAGATGATATCCTAACTATTCAGAAAGGTATAGCTAAGCTTTTTGTTGTAGATATTGCATTAAATAGATCTCAAGACAATCCCCAGTTGATTTTTGAATCAATGAACTCTACATGATTAGCATTGTCTAAAGCTGAACTAATTAAAAATTATTTGTTGATGGGAATAAAAGCTCAAGAACAGAAAGTTTTGTATGAACAATACCGACTTTCAATGGACAAAATATTAGAAAACAACTCTGATTTGTATGATATGTTTTTTCGTGATTACTTAACATTTAAATCAGAATCTTGAACAATACCTACTCTGAGATCACTTTATGATGAATTTAAACTCTTTCTGAAAAACGAGAAAAAAGATGTTACTGATATATTAAAAGATATCTCTAGATCGTTTAATTATTATGCGAAGTTCACACTTCTTAAATCTGAGAGTGATGAAGATATAAAGGAGGTCTTAGCTGATATAGATACACTACAAGTAAATGTTGCTTATCCATTAATGATTGAACTGTTTTGGGACTTTGAAGACAAAGTATTAAACAAAGAAGATCTCATAAAAATATTAAGATTGATAGAAAGTTATGTATTTAGAAGATCTATCTGTTGAATACCAACAAACTCAATGAATAAAACCTTTTCAACTTTCAAAAAATATTTGAAAAAAGAAACAAGTCAGACTTATTATGAAAGTTTTGTAGCTTATATGATGTCTCTAGAAAGTTATAAAGCATTTCCAAAAGATGAAGTATTTGAAGCTGAATTCTTAGTAAAAGATGTTTACAATTTCCGTAATTGAAAATATCTTCTTGAAAAGATCGAAAACCATGACAAAAAAGAAAGAATATCTGCTGAAAACTATACTATCGAACACATTATGCCTCAAAATACTAAAAATAGCGATGTATGGAAACAAGAGATTGGAGAGAATCGAAGAGAAGTTTATGAAAAATATTTACATACAATTTGAAATATTACCCTAACATGATATAATTCAGAGTACTCTGATAGATCATTTCAAGAGAAAAAAACCATGGATTGAAAATGATTTAATGCTAGTCCTGTTTGATTGAATTGAATGATTAAAAATACAGAGATTTGGAATGAAGAAGCGATCATAAAGAGAGCTAAACAACTGGCTGAATTTGCTAAACATGTATGGTGATACGAAAAGTTAGATGATGATACTTTAAGTAAGTATGTAGTCAAAGAAATAGAACACGATAAGCATCAGTGGACATATGCAAACTACAAACAATTAACATGAGATACTATGGAGCTTTTTCAAAAACTCAAAGAAAAGATACTATGACTCCATCCTGATGTTAGAGAGGAAGTACAAAAATTGTATATAGCATTTAAGTATCAAACAAACTTTGTAGATATAGAACCGCAAAAAACAAAATTAAGACTTACATTAAATATGGATTTTGAAGAGATTAAAGACTCTCGTTGAATCTGTAGGGATGTAACTTGAACATGAGCATGGGGAAATGGTAA
>DHYS01000032.1 GCA_002414185.1 Patescibacteria group bacterium UBA5124
TGGTGAGCATACGCTCAATCAAAAGAATCTTTAATAGACACTAGTAGACATTTTATATTAAAATCTCCTCATCCATCACCATTTTCAGCTCATAAAGGATTTTTATGATGTAGACATTTTTCTCAAATTAATGAATTATTGTCTAAACAGGAAAAAACTCCTATAGATTGGAAGATTTAATACTATAATTTCCTTTAAAATTTGCTTTTTTGAAATTTAGGGCTATAATTTATATTGAATTTTATTCTTTATAAAAAGATGGCTGCAAGTGTAGTGTCTCAGACACAACAAGTTTGACAAACAGTTGTAGATACCGGAGTATCTATTTTTCAGCAGTTGTATAATAATCCATTTGTTCATGGAGTACTTTCTTTGTTGTTTGCAGTTTGATTATCTTTGTTGCTTATTTTCTTTTCAAGAATAATATCTGTTTTTGTAAGAAATAAAGTTGCTAAAAATTTTGTGGTTAAAAAATGAGCTCAAACAGAAAAGATGTGAATACTTATATGAGATTTTGTATTTTATGTAATGGCTTTCTTTTCTATTTATGTGGCATTTACTATAGCAGATATAGATATTAAACTTTTGATGTCTGGTATTACTATATGAGTATGATTTGCATTTAGGCAGACATTATCAAATATGATATCTGGTATTATGATATTTTCTACTGATGAATATAAACTTGGAAATATTGTACAGCTTAAAATGGAATGAGATGTGTTTGGTATTATAGAGGAAATTAATATGAAAAATGTTATTATTAGAACATTTGATATGAGAAGAGTTGTAATGCCAAATTCTCGTTTTCTTAAAAAAGCTATAAAAACATATAGTGCGGAAGAATTTTTGAGATTACAAGTGTCTGTTGTGGTAGATATTAATATGGATATGCCTTTGGTTTTACAAGAAACATTACGTGTGGTAAATGATCTTCCATTTATCTTAAATAAACAATATACACAGGTTCTTCTTGATAGTTTTGATGATAAGAAGGCTAAAGTAAATATTCAACTTTTCTTTAATCCAAACTCTTGATTGTCTGCTGAATATATTAAATCATTGGTTCAAGTACAGTTGTTGGAGCTTTATAAAAAAATATTAAAAGCTTCTAAAAAAGCAGAAAAAGCTGTTTCTGAATCTGCTGCGCATGCTGCTGTTGTTTCTTCTTCGTCTCCTCAAATAGAAGTGCATGCTGCTGTTGTTCCAGCAAGTACAGTATCTGCTTAGGCTAATACATCTCACATTTTCTCTTGCATATATTTTTTTAGGCTATCTAATCATTTTAAATTAGGATAATGTTCTAATAATCGTTTTGCTCATTCTTGGATTTGTTCTAGAAATTTTATATCAGAAAGTATTTCTAGTGGAATATCTGTTTCTCATGATTGTTGAGTTCAGAGTATTTCTCCTGCTCAACGATTTTGTAAATCTAATTCTGCTAATTTAAATCCGTCTGATGTTTCTTCCATAGATTTTAATCTTTTATAGGTGTCTCCTGTTTTTTTTCTTGTTTCTAAAAAACAATATGATTGAAGGTCTGATCTTCATATTCTTCATCTTAATTGATGAAGTTGAGATAATCAAAATCTTTCTGCATTTTTTATTACCATAATTGTTGCTTCTGGAACATCTACTCCTACTTCTATAACTGTAGTAGACACCAGTAGACAATATTGTCCATTCTTAAATTTTTGCATTACTTCATCTTTTTCTTTAGATTTCATTTTACCATGAAGAAGTCCTATTTTTCATTTTATTTCAGGATATAATAATTGTGCATCCATGTATTCTTCTGTGGCTGCTTTTACTTCTTCCATTTTTTCTGATTCTTCGATAAGAGGTGTAACTATAAATATTTTTTGTCCTTGATTGATTTTGGTGAGAATTCGTGGTTTAAGCTTTTGATATTCGGTTTCAGATATGATTTTGGTAGTTATGGGTTTTCTTCCTGAAGGTAATTCATCTATAATACTTACATCAAATTCTCCAAAGAAAGCTAATGCCATAGATCTAGGTATAGGAGTAGCACTCATCTGTAAAATGTGAGGACTATTGAATTGTTTAAAGAAAGATCTTTGTTTTACTCCAAATTTATGTTGTTCGTCTATTACTACAAAAGAAAGATTTTTAAATTTTACATTTTCTTGTAGTATTGCATGAGTTCATATTATTATATGTATTTTACCTTCTGCTAAATCACTTTTAATTTTATCTTTTTGTGATTTTGGTAATGATCAAGTAAGTAATTCTAAACGTATTCCTAGTGGAAGAAGAAATTTTGCTAAGGTTTTGTAGTGCTGATTTGCTAATACTTCTAATGGTGCTAAGAAGACTGATTGTCCTTTGAATTTGTTGTGTGTATAGTATGCTACGATAGCAGCTACTATAGTTTTTCAGCTTCCTACATCTCATTGAAGTAGTCTTATCATAGGTTTTGGATCGTGAATATTTTCTATGATGTTTTTTATTACTTTTTTTTGTGCGTTAGTTAGCGTAAAAGGGAGTTGATTTGTTATTGTTTTAATATTTTCTCGATCAGGCATATTTTCTTTTATTTCTTTTTCGCCTATTTTTTGATAGTTTTCTCTATTTATTAAAGAATAGAGTTGTATTCTTAGTAGTCTATCAAAAAATACCCTTTTAAGTGCTTTCTTTTGAAGTTCGCTACTTTGTGGAAAGTGTATTTGTTTTATTGTTTCTTGTACTCATAAAAGATTGAATTTTTTGAGAAATTCACTAGGTAGATATTCAATAAAAATTGTGTCTACTTTGTCTATAATAGACCAAATTTTTTGAGCAAATCGTCCTGGTTTAATTCCATTGAGTTCTGGATATATAGGGAAGATTCTTCCTACATTGTAGGTATTGTTTGATTGAGTAGGAGTTTCGTTTGTTTCTGTTGAATCTTCGTCTTCTGTAGTGTTTNNTTAATTTTCCAAATCTGAATGTGGGTTTTCCTATTATGATATATCGTTTATTCTCTTCTATTTTGCTGGCTAGAAATCATGAATTAAATATCGATATATATCATTTTTGTCATTTTTCATCTTCAAAATGAATGTCATATATTTTTTTACCACCTCTAGCAAATACTTTTTTGGAGATGATTTTTCCCTTGGTAGAGGCTATCCCTTTTTCGTTGTAGATGAGCTGATCTAAAGTTCTTATATTACTTCTATCTTCGTAGGTTCTAGGAAAATACTGGAGAAGATCTTTATCAGTTTTGATATTATTTCTTTCCAATATAGAGATGTATTTACTTGTTGTTTTTAATGTTTTTTTTAGTTCCATAACAATGTGTAGTCTAGTTATTTCTTTTTGTATGTCAATTTTTTTTCGATTGCATTTATTTCTTATTTTGCTATATTTTTTCTTTGTTACGAGTACTTATTTAGATCTTTATAGTTTTGTATGAAAAAGGGGTTTCTGTATTTTATAGTATTTATCATTGTTGTTAGTTGATTATTGCAATTATATAAGAATTATTCTTTATCTGATGATGATACTATTCAAGTAATAAAGGAAAAAAGAACAATGGTTCTTAATGATTTTCTTAAAGCATATAAAAAATGATTATTCTCAAAGGTTGTGTTAACTGATGGAGTAGATTTGGTTGGGTATGAATATCTATGAACAGGTAAAAAAACGACTTTGATGACGTTAAATAAATCTTTTACAGAACAATATGTGAATACCTATTCTACAAAAAAACCTTTGGATACATCTCTTAATGAGCTTGGTATCGATTTAACAGGAAAAGTATTGTTGGATATTGAATATCAAGAAAGATGAATTTTACAAACATTGTTTGAAGAGGTAGGACCTATCTTGTTGTTTTTTGTGGTTTTCTTGTTATTCTTTAAATTTATGATGCCAAAATGATGATCATGATTTCCATTTAATGTGAAGGCAGGTAAACTAGATAATAAAGCTAAAAATAAAACGAAATTTTCTGATGTAGCTGGTATGGAAGAAGTTAAAGCAGAATTATCAGAAATAGTTGATTATCTTAAAAATCCAGCTAAATATCATAAAGTATGAGCTAGACATCCTAAATGAGTATTGTTGTTTGGAGAACCATGATCTGGTAAAACATTGCTTGCTAGAGCAGTAGCTGGAGAATCTAATGTACCGTTTTTTAGTGTTTCTGGTTCTGAATTTATGGAAATGCTTGTAGGTATGGGAGCTGCTAAGGTTAGAGAATTGTTTGGTAAAGCAAAAGCTGTTGGTAAGGCTATTATCTTTATAGATGAAATAGATGCTATAGGGAGAAGAAGATGAGCTGGTTATTCATGAGGTCATCAAGAACAAGAACAAACATTAAATCAGATTCTGACTGAAATGGATGGATTTGATACAAATACAAATATTATAGTTATTGCAGCAACAAATAGACCTGATGTACTTGATCCTGCTTTGCTTAGAGCTGGAAGATTTGATAGAAAAGTTATGGTTTCTAGACCAACATATGAAGAAAGAATTTCTATATTTACGTATTATCTTAAAACGAAGAAAATTGATGAAAATGTAAATATCGAATCTCTTGCTAAGAGAACTAGTGGTTTAGTTGGTGCAGATATAGAAAATATTGTTAATGAAGCTTCTTTGAGAATTGCTAAAGATGGAAGAGTTTCTTTAGGTAAGGCTGATTTTGAATATGCTCTAGAAAAGGTTCTTATGGGGCCTGAAAAGAAAGTAAAATCTATGAATGAACAAGAAAAAAAGATAGTTACATTTCATGAACTCTGACATGCAGTTACTGCTTATCTTTTGCCTCAAGCAGATCCTGTAGAAAAGATTTCTATTGTACGTAGATGATATGCTCTTGGAGTAACATGGATGACTCCGGAAGAAGATAAAAATCTCTATTCTAAAGCTAAATTTTTGGATCAAATAGTTTCTCTTTTGTGATGAAGAGCTGCGGAAGAAGTATTCTTTGGTGAAGATGAAATTACAACAGGTGCTTCTAATGATTTTGAAAAAGCAACAGGAATTATTACCGATATGATTACAAAATATGGTATGGATGAAGATATTGGTACAATAAGTTATGCTGATTCTGAGAAAAATGAATATAACTTAACTAAACCATATAGTGAAAGAACTGCTGAAATGATTGATAAAAAGATTAAAACATATATGTCGGATTGTTATGATAAGGCAAAGAAAATTATTAAAACAAATAAATCTGTATTAGAATCTCTTTCTGAATTGCTTTTGGAGAAAGAATATTTAACAAAAGAAGAATTTGAAAGTATGATGCAAACTTTATTAAAGAAAAATGATTAATTTATATCTTTCTCTAATTACTCTATGAGTTCTTGAAATACAATATATGTCTTGGATTGGTATACAAATAAGAATGTAGCTCTTGATATTCATGATCAAGAAGTATTGAAGTCACTTAATCCTGGTGATAAGGTTGTTTATGAAACAACTGATCAAACATGATCTAATAATTTAACCGTGGGTACTTATGTTTGACATACGTTACCTACAGATAGAAAATGAAAATTTCATCGTCTTTTGGCGTGAGAAGAAAAAAAATTTTTTGAGGAACAACAAAAGTTTTCTCTTCAAATATTCCCTTTGTTTAAGAAAATGTTTAAGAAAAGTTTTCCATGATCTATTCCCGTGACTGCAAGATTTCACGTGTTTGGTGATCAGATTTATTTTTATTTTTATTCTGAAGAAAGATATGTGTTCTCAGAATTTGTAAAAGAATTGAGACAGACTTTAGATAAAAATATCTTTTTGTTTCAAGTATGAGCTAGAGATATGGTAAGAATGTCTCCAGGTACTGATTGTATTGTGTGATGTAATTGAATCCAACTTTGTTGTAAAAGTACGAGACCTTTACCAAGTGTTGAAATAGAAAATATTATTCTTCAAAATCTTGAATGAAGAGATATAGAAAAGTTGAAATGAAGATGTGGAAAATTAAAATGCTGTCTCATTTATGAATTGGAACTTTATGTGGAAGAAAGTAAAAAGTTTCCACAAAAGTGAGCGCAAGTTTGTGCTAAAAATAACTGTGAGCAATGTTGATTTGTGACTTCGTACAATATTATGACAAATGAGGTTACTATTAGATCTGAAAATGGTTGATTCTTTAGAATTCCTGTGAGCTTAGTACAGAAAGCTGTTCAAAAATCTGTTCAAAAAGGTAAATAATTTAATTCTTTTTTATTATCATGATAAAGTTTGGAGTATTTAGTTGGGTTGTATTGTCAGTTATTTTGCTTTTATTTCCTTTGGGATTTATAGTATATTTTTTCTCTAAAGATATTTTGAAATATATTTTGTTAATATGGAATAAAATAACTAGTGCTAAGACATTACATAAAATAAAAAAAGAAATATTGGATCAGAATGTTTTTGAACAAGAAGAGACTTTGGAAGAGGAGATTGTGTCTGAAGAAAATTTATACACATCTAGAGTATCTAATACAGAAGAACCTAAGGATAAACAGGAAGAATTAGATGATCTTGTTGATAAAGAATTTGCAAAAAGAAAGAAAAAAATGATAGAAAAAATTGTCTATGAAGCTTTGGTTTTTAGAAAAGAGGGAAAACTTGATGAATATGAAAAGAAAATTATTGAATGATTAGCTATAGATACAAATGATAGAGACTTAAATAAATTATTAGCTGATTATTATTTCAATTTAGGAAATTATAAAAAAGCACTTTCTTTGCTTAAAAGAATTATTGAAATTGATCCTCAAGATCATAAAGCTATTTGGCAAATTGGAGAGATGTATTTGATTACTTGAGATTTTGAAACTGCAGAACTCCTTGTAGAAAAGGCTATATGAATTAATCAATCAAATCCTAAATATTATATTAGTATGGTGGAAGTATTGTATAATACAGATAG
Source organism: Patescibacteria group bacterium UBA5124 (assembly GCA_002414185.1). Classification (GTDB taxonomy): domain Bacteria; phylum Patescibacteriota; class Gracilibacteria; order Absconditabacterales; family Absconditicoccaceae; genus UBA5124. The sequence continues at coordinate 6,884 of DHYS01000032.1, forward strand.
AAAAAGAGAAGCTGTAGAGGTTATGGAAAAAGTGGTTAAACTTAGACCAACGAATGCAACATATCTTCTCACATTAGCTGATCTTTATGCTGAACTTGGTGATCTTGATAATGCAAAAAGATATTATTTTAGAGTATTGGAATATGAACCAAGTAATGAAAAAGCTAAATCAAAATTGAAGGAACTTAGTTAATATATAAATTAGTAGATTCCGTCTCCAACATTGCTAAAGCAAGGTTTATTCATGAGTCCGGAATGACATCGTCTTTATAATTTATACTATTTTTTATGAAACCAACTTTGCTGATATTGGCTGCATGAATGGGAAGTCGTTATGGATGACTTAAGCAAATAGATCCTATAGGGCCAAATAATGAAGTTATTATAGATTATTCTATTTATGACGCTATTAGAGCTGGTTTTGGTAAGGTTGTTTTTGTGATTCGTAAGGATATAGAAAAAGATTTTAAAGATTTTTTTTGATCTAGATTTGAAAAATATATTAAAGTAGAATATGTTTATCAAGAACTTACAATTCTTCCTAGTGGTTTTTCTGTACCGGAGGGGAGAGTGAAACCTTGGTGAACTGGTCATGCAATGCTTATGGCTAAAGATGTTGTGAAGGAACCTTTCGCGATGATTAATGCTGATGATTTTTATGGTAAAGAAAGTTTTGAAGCAATGTCAGATTTTCTTATGAAAAATACCTCGGATTCTCTCTATTCTTTGATTTGATATCAATTGAAAAATACAGTTTCTCCTTATGGGTCTGTAAATCGTGGAGTGTGTAGTAGTACAGATTGAAATTTGGTAAATATAGAAGAGAAGAGAAATATTCAGACTATGGATTGAACGTTGTGATATTATGATGAGGATAAAATTTGGCATATTTTGGATGAGAATACTATCGTATCTATGAATTTTTTTGGTTTTATGCCTAATGTTTTTGATTATTTAGAACAATGATTTTTGGATTTTCTTCAGCATCATGGTACAGAACAAACATCTGAATACTATATTCCTCAATTGGTAGATGATCTTATAAAAACTAATACAATAGTAACAAAGGTTATTCCTAATGAAGCTTCTTGGTTTGGAGTTACGTATAAGGAAGATAAGCCTGAAGTAGTAGCATCTATACAAAAACTTATCTCATCATGAGTGTATCCAGAAAAATTATGGAATTAAAAAAAATGAAAATGTTGATAAAATTGTTGAAAAAATGTTAATAAACTAGGTCTTACCTAGTTTTTTTTTGATTTTCTCTTGAAAAAAGATAAACGTTTGTTATCAAGGAACTGTATATTTTATTTTTCTTCAAAAGATTATGGTTAGTTTGGAAGATATTAAATTGCCTCCTCATAATATAGATGCAGAAAAGGCTGTTATTTGTGGTATTTTGATGGATAATGAGTTGCTTTATATTTGCGAAAGTATTGGTTTAATTCCAGAAGACTTTTATCAAAAAGAGCATCTTTTTATTTATAAAAGTATTAAGACCTTGTGGGCTGCTCGTAAAACAGTAGATGTTTTAACTGTTGCTGATCAGCTTACTAAAGACTGAGTTTTGGATGTAATATGAGGGACAGATTATCTTTATGATCTTTCTACTTTTTTGATTACTTCGTCTTCAGCAGATGAATATATAAAAATTGTTAAGGAAAAATCTATTTTGAGAAATATTTTGAAGGTTTCTCAAAAAATTATATGAGATGTTTATGATCAAAAGGAGACTCATGAGATATTATGAGCAATTGAAAAAAGAATTTTTGATCTTACTCAGAATAATATGACTGAAGAGATCCATGCGATTAAGGATATTTTGGATAGAAGAGTGGAAGAATATATGGAAATTGTGGATAACCCAGAAAAGATTAATGAAAGAAAAGTAATGTCTGGTTATGCAAATATGGATGAAATGTTGGGATGATTTAAGCCTGGAGAATTGCTTATTTTGGCTGCCCGTCCAAGTATGGGTAAAACAGCCTTTGCAATCAATATTTTGGAACATGTTGCTGTACAACAAAAGAAATCAGTTGCATTCTTTTCTCTAGAAATGGGTGCAGAACAGATTGTAGATAGAGTATTATCTACGGTTTCATGAGTATCTATGACGAAGATAACCAAATGAAGATTAGAATCAGAAGATTTTGCTAAATTGGGTGAGGCAATGGAACAGTTGTCTACTACAAGAATCTTTGTTGATGATAAGTGATCTACTACAATTCCTCAAGTAAAATCAAAAATAAGAAGACTGAAAATCAAAGAAGGTTTGGATATTGTGATTATTGATTATCTTCAGTTGATGAGCGGTTCGTCTACAGGGTATTCTGGAAATAGAGTTCAAGAAATTTGAGAAATCTCTAGATGACTTAAAGAACTTGCTAGAGAACTTGAAATACCTATTGTAGCCTTATCACAGCTTTCTCGTGAAGTAGAAAAGAGAGTAGATAAGAAACCACAATTATCTGATCTTAGAGAATCGGGATCTATTGAACAAGATGCAGATGCAGTAATGATGCTTCATAGAGAAGATTATTATGATCCAGACACTGATAAAAAAGGATTGACTGATATATGTATAAGAAAAAATAGAAATGGTCCAGTTGGTGAAGTAGAGTTGATGTTTCATAGAGAAATTATGAGATTTGTGGAAACAGGAAAGACTGGATATGGTGAATAAAATTAGTTTATAATTTATAATTGATAGTATGAAAAAACTCTTTTGATTATTGTTGTGATTTTTTTTCTTTGGAAGTGTATTTTCGCAGAGTAGTGTAGACCCAATGAATTTGCCAAGTCTTACTCAGTATGTATCAGATTTTAGTAATGTTTTGGATCAATCAACGGTTCAAGAATTGAGTACTTTATGAGGTACATATAATGCTTCTACTACTAATCAACTTGTAGCTGTGTTGATTCCTAATAGAAATGGATATGAATTGTTTGATATAGGAATGAATATTTTTCAAAAAAATCAGATAGGTCAAGCATGAAAAAATAATGGACTATTGTTAGTAATATCTACTGAAGAAAAAAAAATCAGAATTGTTGTTTGATATTGATTAGAATGATCACTACCAGATGCATTGGCTAGTCGTATAATAGAGGAAGATGTACGTCCTTTGGTGAATAGTGGGGATTTTGCTGGAGCTATTAGAAAGTTTTACGAAAGAAGTATTCAGGCTATAGATACAGGGGAGTGAACGCAATATGCAGCTTCTTCATCAAATATAGAAGATCAAAAGTCTAAGGTTTCTTGGGGGTTGTGAGCGTTTTTGTGATATATTTTATATCTTCTTCTTAAGGTGAAGTTTAGACATAAAAAGAATAGAAAAAAGGTTCTCATCGGATTTTCTGTGTTTATAGTTGGATTATTTGTTTGGTTAACTTTCTCATTCCTTTTTGGTTTGGTGTGCTGATTGATATTTTGAGTTTTTTGATTTATGCCTGGACGTGGGTGATTTGGATTTGGATGAGGATTTGGAGGTTGAGGTTGATTTAGTGGATGAGGTGGAAGTTCTGGTGGTTGAGGAGCAGGGGATTAGGAAATATTATATAATAATATGTGTTTTCATCGGTAAGATTCCGGCTCCAGCTGGCTAGGCCGGAATGACATCGAGAAAAGATTGAAATCAAAAAATTGTTTATTATAGTGTGGTTGTGTATATGTAAAAATATTTATTCTTTATAAAAATACTTATGAAAAAGAAAGTATGGTTAATAATACTTGCAGTTGTAGTTGTTCTTGGACTTTGGGTTGCTTCAAAGTATAATGGTTTAGTTAAACTTGATGAGTCTACTAAAACTGCTTGGTCTCAAGTAGAAAATGTATATCAAAGAAGAGCTGACTTGATTCCTAATTTGGTAAATACAGTAAAATGAGCTGCTGCTCAAGAAAGTGGAGTTTTGGTTGCAGTAACTAATGCTAGAGCTAATGCTACAAAAATGAATATTGATATCAAAGATGCTCAAGCTATGGCAGACTTCCAAAATAATCAAGGAGAATTGTCTTCAGCTCTTGGTAGATTGCTTATGATTACAGAAAATTATCCACAATTACAATCTATTCAAGCATTCCGTGATCTTACTGTACAACTTGAAGGTACTGAAAATAGAATCACTGTAGAAAGAATGAATTATAACAATGTAGCTAAACAATATAATATTGTTCTTCGTACTTTCCCTACAAATATTGTTGCTGGTATGATGAATTTTGATCCTGCATCATTGTTTGAAGCTAAAGATGGTGCTGAAAATGCTCCAGAAGTAAATTTCTAAATAAATATTGAATAATATTGGTTCCTATCTATTATAATTTATATTGAGATCCCGCAAATGCGGGATTTTTTTGTAACTTTATTGAGAAATAGCAATATATTTATATTTATTTTTAGCTTCATGTGCTAACAAAAGTATCGTGCATTTTGTTTTATAATAGTTGTATTTTTAGTAAACAATCTTATCAACAAGTCGTAAACAAAAAATAAAAAGATTGATGTCTGATGGACACCCACAAAAAGATTAACTTATTGGAGATTTTATGTAAATTCTGAATCAGAATTTACCGCTCATAGGAAACTTACCCAAGTGGATCATGCGCAAATTTACTAGAGACGACCTTTTGAATTTTTGAGGATACACAGCTTGTAGCAATTGTTATTTGCTCTGTAACCTCAATAGTAATAAGAGGGTTAGTCGTCTCTAGTCAGACGACTATCTGATTATTTATCAGGTAGTTTTTTTTAAAAGAAAAAAACGGAATGAAAAACATGTTCCGTTTTTTTATTTGATTTAAGGATTGTATTTTGGATCCCAAACGCCTTTGTAATCAAAATTTTTGTCTGATTCTTTAATAGTTTCGTAGTCTTTTTTAAGATCGTTACTTGATACTTCTGAAGTAGTAACTTCCTGATCTTTTTTGTCAGATTCTTTCATAAGATTTTATTATTTTTTTGTTATAGTTTGGTGTTTTTATGTTTTTTCTCTTATTTGTCAATTGTTATTTATTAGGTTTTTAGTTATTTTTTGATTTAGAAGAAGAAAAATAGTATAATGGATATAGTTTATTTTTTGTGAAAAATGCATGAATTATGAAGAAAGAATTCAGTTTTTTAAGCAGCAATCTTTTGAATATAAGAAAGAACAGGTTTTTTCTATGTTGGAAAAAATACAACATAAGCATGAAATATTGCAAGAACTTTATGTGAATCTTAAAAATTTAAGACAAATTCCTGATGATTTGCTTGTAGAAGTATATACTTCAATCCTTAATCTCGAACGTATTGTTTTGGATAAGAATAAAACTCAAGCGTTGGAGAAATTAGCATCAGTTAATGATTGGATTAAGCATTTGCGTGAGCAAGAGGC
>DHYS01000036.1 GCA_002414185.1 Patescibacteria group bacterium UBA5124
ATAAATTACTTTAAAGAAAAAAAATATAAAAAAAATCTGCATTTTTATGCAGTTTTTTAATGGTACCTCGACCGGACTAACTTCGAACCGCCGTCTGAGGTGGATCCGCACCATGAAGGTACGGAAGATATGATAGATACTATAGAGAAATGCTTGGTAAAATGCAAGGAATTTTTAAAGGCATTTAATATTTACAGGAATTATCTCGATTCGAATAAATAAAAACACTAGAGAGCCTGGATTTGTTTAAGTAATTTTATAGCGATCTCTTCACTCTTAAACATATTCGTAAAGGCTATTTTTGCCTGTTGAAGTTCTGAGGACAAAGTGAATAAAGACTTCACAAATCCAATAATTGCAGTCACAGAAAAAGCAGTCACAATGATCTCTTTTAATCACGAAAAAGTGACCTTCATCTTTTGGACTGTGCTTTGAATAATCCCTCATTGTTTGAGTATCTCCGTGTAGATCCCTTGAAAGTTTTTTCACAAAACTGAGATATCAGAAGATCAGGTTCTTGTATAGTTTCTCAGCTCTCTTCCTGCCTGAGTAAGTGATTTTGAATCCTAGAAGAATCAGCAGTCAGACTGATAACTGCATCACGGTTTCCTTGTTCTTTTGCGAGCTTTATCTGTGCTTTGACATCATCAAGTTTGGCTTTTAGATTTCCGACATTCAAAGAAAGTTGCAAAGAGGTCTGATCTTTGATCCTTTGATTGAAACCATTGATATCATCTCTCACTTGATTGAGTTGCTGAGCCACTCAGGTTCTATCAAGCTTGAGATCTCGGAGAAGTTCAAAGATTTTATTTGTTGCCATACATATCAAAAAAAAGAGGTAAATTACTACCTCCATTTTTAATCAGAATTGAGTTTTATCAGTTTATTTTAAAAACTCTTGTATTTGTATTATATTTCTATATATATGAAATATATATCATATAAAATTTATATATTAACCAATACTATCATGCCTAAAAGAGATGGTACATGACCTCAGGGAAGAGGTAAAATGACAGGAAAAGGAATGGGTGCTTGTGAATCAAAAGAAAAAAATTGACAGAATGTTCCTTTCGGAAATGGACAAGGAAGAAGATGTGGAAAATGAATGAGAAGGGGTTGTGGAAACAGACGAACTAATGTTGTTGAAGAATCAAAGGAAAAAATTAATAATGAAGAGGCATAGTCCTCTTCGTTTTTTATCGATATAGTAATTAATTATGTGAAAAAGATGTCATAGACATATTTGTTGAAAACCAGATGTTTTAATATTTAAACCAGCTGGTATTGAAAGACATAATTTGGAAGAAATAATACTTGAGCTCGATGAATATGAAGCTATGAGACTTGCAGATATAGATGGTCTTACGATGCAATCTGGAGGCGAAACTATGAAAATATCTTCAGCCACATTCAATAGGCTTGTTCAAAATGCTCATACTAAAATAGCTAATGCTATTGTGTATGGGAAGGTAATAAAAATAAATAATAAACCTTTTATTCCATAATCATAATACACTTATGAAATGATTTTTTACAAACATTGAAAAAGATACTTTAGAAAATGCTAATTTTCGTAAAGTGCTTTATACGGGTAAACATGCACAGCTTGTGCTTATGTCCATTAAGCCAAAAGAAGAGATAGGTATGGAAGTACATCAAGAAAATGATCAATTTTTTCGTTTTGAGCAATGACAAGGCAAATGTATTATAGATGATAATGAGTACCTTGTTGAAGATTGATCAGCAATTATTGTTCCTGCAGGATCACAACATAATATTATCAATATTTCTGAAACAGAAGATTTGAGACTTTATACTATCTATTCACCATCTCATCATAAGGATTGAATAGTAAGAATTACAAAGGAAGAAGCAGAAGCAAATGATGAAGAATTTGATGGTAAGACTAGTGAGTAATTTTTATATATGTTAATAAAAAAGCCAATGTTTATCTTCATTGCAATGATTTTTTGATTGATTATTAATTATTTTACTGGCTGATTAAATTTCTCATCTTTGTTATGTATTTTTGCTGGCTTGTTTCTTGTTATGCCTGGTTTAATAAATTTCGATTTTAAAGATTTCTCAATGATAAAAAAAGAAAAAAATCTAAGCTGATTAACTCTTGTTTTAAATATCTTTGTTATTCCTTTTTTACTCATACTTAGTTGAATTATCTTTTTCCCACATAATACAGAAATTTGGTATAGTTTGGCTATGTTATGAATTTTACCATGATGATGATTATTGATGTCATGGATAAGACAATCTAAAGCAAATGAAAAATATTGATTTGCTTTATTTGTAATGAATATGTCGATATTTGTTTTTTTGTTTTTTTTGCTAAATTATCTTATTTTACATACATTTACTGATCAATCGACACAAGTTGTACAGAATGTATGTGAAGTAGAAACAATAACAAAAGGTGCTGTTTCTTGTATTACTTGAGGAGCCAATAGTAAACCTATGCTAGCTTACTTATTTCTTGTTCTTATTCCTTTTTGAATAAGTAGGTTAATAAGATTATCTAATGTTTTCAAAAATAAAATACAAAAGTATATTCCATTAGGTTCAAAAATAGCAACATTTCTTATTATATTATATATTTTCTCATTAAAAAATATTAATTGAATTTTTAATCAAAATATTCGATTTTTGTTAAAGATAGTGCTTATGATATTGTTTGGATATATGTTAGTTTTTGGTTTAAGCTATAGTATCTATAGATATCAAAAAAAAGAATCAGATATAAGTAAATCATTTTTTTGGAATACTACTATTAGATTCGTTACTTTGGGTGTAGTCTTTGGTGTGTTGTATGTTCCATATCTTGGAGTTTCTTATATTACGATTTTTGCATCAGCATATATTATTCAAACAATTTTATCAACAATAAGTTTAAAATTTTTATCTAAATAACAAGCATTCAAAGTTTTTCTTAGACTAAAATCTCTTGATTTTATATTTAGGGAGATTTTTTGTCTTGAAAAATAAGAATCAATCATTATAGACACAAAAGTAAAATATTTATTTTAGTATAAATGATTTATGGAAAACTATAAATCTATTGACTGTCTTATATGTCTTAGCAACAAAATTAAAAAGTATTGATTAATGGGTAATGGGTGACAAAGATATAAATGCAATGATTGTAGTCATACCTTTACCATCTGATGAGTTAGATGAACATATGATAGTAATTTTAAGACTAGAGTTATAGAAAATTATTGCCATAGAGATCAGAGAGCTTTAGATATTGTAAAACATTATTGAATATCTACCAGGACTCTTATCAAACGAAGTAAAGAACACAAAAAAAGTTGTCCTAATTGTAAAAAATAACCTTTATTTTTATTATTTTTTAAGATGAGTAAAAAAATTGTATCTTTTGTTTCGCACTTAGCTGTTTTTATAATTATAGAAATGCTATTTGTTTTTGTAATTCTCCATGAATTTCCAGAAATATCTCTCTTTGAGACAATCGGTATTGTACATATTACTTATTGGATATTACTTATAATTGCAGGTGTGATGAGAGAAAAGTTAAAATCATATTGGCAGAAGTTCTTAGCTACATATATTCCTGTATTGTTTCATATAGGGTGACATATTTATGTTGGTATGGTAACATTAGAAAGTATCGAAGAGCATCATCATTGAGAGGAACACAATATGGTGTGGATGATTGTTGCAACACTAGCCCTTTGAATTCTTATATTCGTTTGAGAATGGCTTTTACATAAAAAATATCATTGTGATACTTGTCATTGAGAAGTACATAAACATTGCAAAGAAAAATAATTATCCAAAAAAGAACTCATCAAAATCTCTCTTAGACTCAAGTTTCTTAATTTTCTCTTTTGGAAGATAATTTTTTCTTATCTTTTTAGGGTCTTCCAAGTATTGTATTTCTTCCAATAACCCAAAAAACTGGCAAGCTGTCATGTTGAGTACTGCTTCCAGTCATTGGTTATAGTATTTGATAAACAGGGCTAT
>DHYS01000022.1 GCA_002414185.1 Patescibacteria group bacterium UBA5124
TAAATTCTAAGAAAATATATAAAAGATAGAAACAAACAAAATACCAAAAAATATGATAGAATTGATAAAATCTACTCCAAGAATCCCTCAAGTAGTGATCGTCGATACAAAAGAAGAAATATTTGATATATTAAAAATCAATATTTCAGAAAGTACAAAAGAATATATTTCTTCACTTCTTCAAGAAGAAGGTATCTATATCCTCTTCCAAGGAAGATCTATACCTGAAAGCTCAGTAGATGTCTACTCATCTTTTCTTAGTGAAATACAAGAACTTTTCAATCAAAAGAAATCAGTAAATTTATTGTTCTATTTGGAGTATCTCAATACTTTTACTATGAAATTTCTAGCGACGCTTTTAAATAAATCTTGTAAAGAATATCGTAACATCGGAGGAACTGTACATGCGTTTTGGCTGCATGACGAAAATGATGAAGATAGTATGTTTACGTATGATGATTTAAAAGCTGTATGTGAAGTTATGAAAGATGCAATCCCACTTTCTTTAAATGAAGTTGAGCCAAAGACTTCAGAAGAAATACTTATTTAATTGAGAGAGGTGTCTTCAACCTCTCTTTTTTTTATCTCTTGATTTTTACTATAAAAATATATACATTCAAAGCATGAAAACGACAACTATTTCATCTCAATCATTCTTTTTTAGCTACTTTTACTACTCACGAGGAAAGTAGGTATTTTTGCAATGGATTAAAAATTCCAATATAGCAGCTACTTTCCTCTCTGATTAGGAAGGTAGCTTTTTTTTATCTCAATAGATCTCCAATGAAAATCGTTATCATTTGATGAGCACAAGGATTTGGAAACTGGTTAGCAAAATATATTCACCAGCATTTCCAATCCATGATTCAAGTAGTGATTGCTGATATTGTTCCGCTTTCCGAACCAGAAGATGGAATACAATACACAGATGAGACTATCGCATCCATTCAAGATGCTCAGATTGTTGTCTTTGCAGTACCTATCTCTGTTACGGAAAAAGTCATCCAAGAAGTTGGTCCTCATCTTCAGCCTGGGACCATTGTTACAGATATTACCTCTATCAAAAATTTTCCTAATAAAGCAATGCAAACCTATTGTCAGGAGTGTGTCATTATTCCAACACATCCAATGTTTGGACCCTACGTCCAGGATATTGCTGGCCAAAGTATTGTCCTGACTCCCGATGAATCCACTCAATCTCACCCAGCATATCTCCGACTCAAACAATACCTTACTCATCAAGGAGCCCGCGTGATGGAGATGTCTCCGACCAAACATGACCAACTTATGGCAGTTGTCCAGGGATTAACTCACTTGAGTCTCTTTGTGATGGCGACCACGATCAAAGAACTGTGATTGGATATCTCAGATACAGAAACCGTTTCTTCTCCTATTTACAAGATGATTCTTTCTGCAACTGGGAGATACATCGGTCAAACCCCAAAACTTTATGCAGATATTCAGATGTATAACGACCAGATTCCTCTCGTGCAAAAACATTTTACTCAGATGGCAGAAACCTTTCAAACTTTTACTAATCAGAGAGATGAAGAATGATTTATTCATCTACTGGAAGAAACTAAGCACTTTTTTGGAGAACATACGGCCAAAGGTCAGCGTTATACAGACAAACTTATCTATATGACAACCAAACAAAATAAACTTCTTCAAGAACATATTGGAAAACAAATACAACTGACAAATATTTATACAGGAGAACATAAAATCTGAACACTTACAACATTTGATACTGATTATATAGTACTTGCTCCAGATATTGTTTTGATAGCTGATGAACGAATTATTTCTTAAAGATTATGTCATTGCGAGGAGGAGTAAAACGACGACGTGGCAATCTATCTGATATAAGTTATTTGCGATGGATTGCTTCGCAGGCTCGCAATGACTTACATTTAACCTTTAATCCAACTTTCTTATGAATATCTACTATCAATGAATTCCATGAGCTTATTCTAGTATTGCTGCCGATCAAATACAAAAAAATCTTTCTCTATCTGTAGATCAAATCAGTGGATTAGAAACATTTGACGATGTACGAGATAAGATCAAAGAATGATATATGGGAGTTCTTCCTATAGAAAACTCCTATGCGGGAAGTATTCATACCAATTTTTATAATTTTATTAGATATGAAGCCAGAATTATTGGTGAAATAGCTATAGATATTAACCATGCACTTCTTGCGAAAACAACTGATATTACCCAGATCAAAAAAGCATATTCTCATCCTCAAGCGCTTTCTCAGTGTCATGATTTTCTCAAAAATCACGGTATAGAAGATATTTCTTATAGTGATACTGCAGCAGCAGCTCAGATGGTTGCAGAATCTGAAGATCAAACTATCGCTGCTGTTGCCTCAGAATATGCTGCTGAACTTTATGGACTTTCTAAGGTCCAAACACATATCCAAGATCAAAATGGAAACACTACAAGATTTCTCCTCGTGGTCAAAAAAGATCTTACCATTTCTTTTACTAACCAAACAAATAAGACAAGCATTATTTTTGAAACCAAAGATATGCCAGGTGCACTTTATAAATCACTTGGATGTTTTGCAACCAACAATATCAATCTGACTAAAATCGAAAGTCTTCCTTCCTATAAAAATCCATTCGATTATATTTTTTGGATAGACCTTCAGGGTCATCTCGATTCTCCACAAGCACAAAGTGCACTCAAAGAATTAAAATTTTATACGGTAGATATTCAGGTATTAGGAGAATATTAAATGATGGAATACTGAAATTACCTCTCCCTCTATGTCGTCCCCGCTTTGCCAGTTGTGGCGGTTTTTTAATTTTTTATTTTTTAAAAAATAAAATTAAATTTTATAAAAAAAAAAAAAAATAAAAAAAAAAAAAAAAAAAAAAAAAAAAAAAAAAAAAAATTACTTTATTTTATTTTTGGGGAATTCCTTTAAGCTCAAATAATTAAAAAAAAAAAACAAATTTTTTACTTTAACCCAGAAAAATTTTTTTTTTTTAAAAAAATAATTTTTTTTTTTTTAAAAAAAAAAAAAACAAGAATTTAATTTTTTTTTTTTTTATTTNNAAAATTAAATTGACATTTAATAAGAAATAAATATGATAAAAAAACAAATACAATAAAAAAAATATGAGAAAAATACTTACTGTAATAGTAAATTACTCTAAGAGAGTATACACTTCATGTATAGGATTTTTTGAAGAAACTTCTGCGATATTTGGGTTTACATTAAAGGTTTTATTAGGAATCTTTTCTATAGGAGCTAGTGGTCTCCTTGCCTCAGAATATTGGTGGAGTGTGTTTATTTCAGATGTGGTCCTTTTTATTGTCCTATACTATGTTCAGATTATCTTAATTGGTAGAAGAAGACTTATATTAACTTCCAAAAAGATGAAGAACTGGGCATTTGTAATTACAAGTTTAGCAATAGTCGTTATAATCCAAACATTAGTTCTTCCTTGGAATATGATGATTGTTGGTGTTCTTTGGTTGATTTATATGGGAGTTATACAAAAGGAATATAAAAGATTAATCTCAATGTAGCAAAAAGCCGTTCCATAACTTGGGATGGCTTTTCTTAAAACAAAAAAAATCCCCCTCCCTGTGAAGGGAGAGGTTAGGGGTAGATTTGTAANNGCAAATCCTACACCAAGTTTTCTCTGAAGGAGAGTAGCTGAAGCTTTTCTTGTTTCAGCAATCACTTGAATAGCTTGTTCAATAAGATCATCGTCATCACCATTTCATCCTCAAAACATACCTTCTCCTGCTTCAAGTTTGCTTTCTAGCATGTTTACGATTTCTTGATTGTAGATGTCGTCTTCAGTGAGTCCTGACATATATTTATTTTTGAGCGTTTGTACTACTTTTTCTATTTCTTCTGTAGAAACAAATGGAGCCTGGATTCTGACAGGATGCTTAGTAGAAGGATCTATATAGAGAAGATCTCACTTACCAACCAACGCTTCAGCTCATTTTCTACCAATAATAGTTCTACTGTCGATTTCAGATACTACTCAGTAAGCAATTCTGGTTGGGATATTTGCTTTGATAAGTCCTGTAATTACATTTACTGATGGTCTTTGAGTCGCTACAATTAGGTGAATACCTACGGCACGAGCCTTTTGTGCAATACGCGTAATACAAGTTTCTACATCTTTTTTCGTGGATTGGATCATCATCAAATCAGCTAATTCATCAATCACAAACACGATACGGAACATTTTTTCTCCTATGATTTTATGATTGTATTCATCAATATTTTTTACTCTTTTTTCTTTGAGAAGTCCATATCTGCGTTCCATTTCGTTTACTGTCCATTTGAGGAGTTTGCTTGCTTTTTCAGGTTCGAAAACAATAGGAGCCAAAAGATATGGTAAACCAGAATAAAGTTCTAGTTCTACTTGTTTAGGATCTACCATCAAAAACTTTAATTCTGATGGAGTATTTTGATACATGAGATTAAGAATGAAATCATTTACTCACACGGACTTTCCAGATCACGTAGCTCCCGCAACCAAGAGGTGAGGCATAGATTCCAGTGTCTTGATAACATGAGAACCGTCTATAGCTTTTCCTAGAGTCAGGTTAGTATCAGAGTTTTTCATTTCATTAGCAAAGTCGTTGGCACTCAAGACATCTCCCAATCTTACCATCATAGGTTTAGGATTTGGAAGCTGAATACCCACACAATCAGTACCTGGTATAGGAGCAACTATTCTTAGTGATTTAGATTTGAGTGATAAGGCAATATCATTTACTAGTCCTTCTATAGTAGCGATCTTGATACCAGATTCTGGCTTGATTCTAATCTGTACAATAGATGGTCAAATATCAAATCCTTCTATGATAATAGGGACATTAAATTCTAATAACTTGCTTTGTAATGACTTAGCTTTTTCCATAAGAAATGTTTCATCTATAGAGACACTTTGATTTCCATTGCTTTCTAGAATAGTAGTCATAAACGTTGGTTTTTCTCATGAGAAATTGATCATAGGTCTGACTTTTTTTTCTTTTTCATGAATTTTTTCATCCAGTTTATGTTTAAGAAGATCTTTGATAAACGAACGAGAAATTTCTTGTCTTGGAGTTTCTTCTTCTATTTCTTCTTCTATTTCTTCTTCCTCATCGTGGTGACTTTGTAGTTTTTTTATTTTTTTCTGGATATCATTATCTTGTTGTTTTTGTACTTTTGGTTTATTTTCTTCTTTTATATTGATATTGATCTTTGGAAGTGAAAAATTGAACGTAAACATAATCCATGCAATCAAGATAATCAATAAGAGAATAATAAATATCTTGATAGCTAAAGCATTGTTTCCAAAAATCGTATTAAGTAAGAAAATAAGTGGCCAAGAAATATATCCTCAGAGTCTTTCGTATTTTGAAGGATCTCCGTCGATAATAGGAAAATTGAGAATAGCAGAAACTAGTATCATAACAAGCATAAATTGCTTGATAAGGACCTTGATAAGATGTCATTTAGAGATAATCATAGCTCCTACAACTACACAAAGAGCAAAGAAAATAGTTAATCAGATTTCTCCAAAAGGAACGCTTGCGTAATCTTTAAAAAATCAAAGAATTGGCGAGGTTTCTGCCAAGTATAATGAAAAGAAAAATAATCATCATAATGTTACAAGCCCTACTCATATCTTATATTTATTGAGAATAATATTCTTCTTTTTTCTTCTACCCACAACAAAATAGTAAATTGATAAAAGTTACTAAGCTAGTTATGTATTCATTTTATTTTTTTTTTCAATAAAAATACATGGCTTTTTTGTAAAAAATAGTCATAATAATAGACGAGAAATATGATTTATTCAAAATCTTTGAGAAGCGTACATACTTTTCTGAAAGTACAAGAAATACATTTTTTTTCGCTAGAAGTTCTTTTAAATGCTTGATGAGAAAGGGGAATATTTTGTATAGGATCTTGATCTACAATAAATTGTTTTTGATATTCTATATCCTGAATAATTTTTTCTATAATATTGTTAATATCTTCTTGGGTTAATGTTCATCATTTTGAATGCATTCATGGAAGATAGATTTCATCCATGTGAATAGTACGATCACCTATATCTTGAGTTCATTGTTTGAGAAGAACTTTGAGTCCATATACTTTGAGTTGATCGGTTATACCAGATGTTTGGATGTCTTCTTTTCCTGATTTCCAGTCTAAAATAAGATATCATTTTTCGCCAAACATTGCTCCAAAATCAGGTGCAGCCATGACAGAAATATGTTCTAGTCATGGGATTTTTTCTACATCTACTTTCATAAGAGCAAAATTTGGTTTACCAGGTGATTCTATATAAATATGATGTGCAGTAGTAAACCAATTCTTGACTTTTTGATGTCGCTGACTAGCAATAAATGCATCCAAATTTTTCCAGACTTTTTGTATAGTTTCTTCCAATTTACCTTCAGTATTTTCTTCATAAAAATGTTCTGAAAGTCAGAAATGGAGGTCTTTGTTGTATATTGAATAATCTCTTTTTTCAGAAAGAGAAAAAATCTGTTCCATATCTTTTTTGATATCTTGTTTGAGACGATCAATATCTACCTCACCATGCTTTTTGAGCATATGCAGATATAAAGAAAGTATTTTATGAGTCATCTCTCCCATTCGCATATCTAAACTTTTGAGTTGTCTTAGTGTGCTTCAAAGTTGTCAGAGATGCTCATCAATTGATTTGAGCGCATACCCATAGTAACTAAAAAAATATTTTTTCTGACAATATTCCAAAACCGTAATTCTCGTATTTGACCAAGAAAGCGATGACATCGGCAATAGCTCAGAGGATAAATATATTATTCTTTGGATACATTTTTTATTACAGATATCAAGACTAAGATAAAAGAGTAAAATGTCCAAATTTGTCCAATTTTCCCTTGAAAATTAGAGACAATAGATTATCCTCTTTCCTTGTTCATTACGACATTTTTATTTGTTAAAGATAATGATATGTGCTTGTTCAAAAAGAAGAAAAAGTATGTCTATTCTTTCTCAGAAGGGAAAGGAATCGGAAAAGACATTCTTGGAGGTAAAGGAGCTAATTTAGCAGAAATGGTTTCTATGGAATTACCAATTCCTATGGGATTCACAATTTCTACTGAAACATGTGATTTGTACTACAAAAATGGAAAGAAAAATTCAGATGAAATCTTAGCTGAGATTGAACATCAACTTCAAAAACTTGAAAAACACATGGGGAAAAAACTCGGTGATGCTCAAGATCCACTTTTAGTTTCTGTAAGATCAGGAGCTAAAGATTCAATGCCTGGTATGATGGATACAGTTCTTAATCTAGGATTGAATGATGAATCTGTAGAAGGACTTGTTACAAAAACAAATAATCCAAGATTTGCTTGGGATTCATATAGAAGATTTATCCAAATGTTTGGAGATGTGGTAATGGAAGTTCCTCACCATGATTTTGAACATGCACTTCAATCTGTTAAGGATAAAAAAGGAGTTAAATTAGATACAGATTTGGATACAGACGATCTTAAAGAAGTAGTTAAACTATATAAGGAAGCTATTCAAAAAGCTACAGGTAAAATGTTCCCAAACAATGGAAGAGAACAACTTACTATGGCTATCAATGCAGTATTCTGATCATGGAACAACGATAGAGCAATCATCTATAGAAAGCTTAATGATATCAANNGGTGCAGTCTTTGGTTCGTGGATGAATGAAAGAGCGATCGTTTATAGAAAACTTAACAATATCCCAGCAGACTGGGGAACAGCAGTAAATGTTCAATCAATGGTATTTGGAAATATGGGAGATACTTCAGGTACTGGAGTATGTTTCACAAGAAATCCATCAACTGGAGAAAATAAATTTTATGGAGAATTCTTGATGAATGCACAAGGTGAAGATGTAGTAGCAGGAATTAGAACTCCATTAGAAATAGCTGAATTAGATAAGGTAATGCCAGATTGTTACAAACAACTTGTTGAAATCTATCATAATCTTGAAAAATATTACAAAGATATGCAAGATATGGAATTCACTATCCAAGAAGGAAAACTCTATATTCTTCAGACAAGAAATGGAAAGAGAACAGCTGCTGCTGCAGTTAAAATGGCTGTAGATATGGTAGCTGAAGGACTTATCGACGAAAAGACAGCAGTATTGAGAGTAAAACCAGAACAATTGGATGCATTGCTCCACAAGGGA
>DHYS01000006.1 GCA_002414185.1 Patescibacteria group bacterium UBA5124
TTTGTTTTGTCTCATTCTAAGAGAGGTGAAAGGTACTCAGATATATACCTCTTCTGCACCGTATTGACTAGCAACTAGAGCCTTCTGATAAGACCCACCAGGAGCTACTATATGAGGAAATTTTGTCATTATTTTTTCTATAGAATAAAATCTTCTCTACGAAGAAGATAGCATACATTTTTACTAAAAAATTACAATCAAAAAAGCCTAACATCATTTTGTCAGGCTAACGTAGATGAAATACTATCTTTTCCCAAAACAATATAATGAGAAATAATATCAATAAAGCTATACATGCTTCTACTCTTTCAAAAAATGCAAAACTTATAATTAGGAGAATAATCATTACTAGGATTAAAGATATATATGCTAATATCCTCAACCATTTCCTAAGATACATTCGTATCTTTATACTTGTTTTATTTCTATTCATATCTTTTTATTTTTTGTTTATTATGGTTTTATGAAAGAACTTTTCAAGAAAAAATATTTTTTATAATAGTTGGCATTGCTTGATAAATATAATCAACTATCATATATGCATATTCTCATAAATCATAATGTCGTCCATTTTTTTGTCAAAATTCAGTATCATCCATGAGATCTTCTGTTTTCCCATAAGCTATTTCATTAAACAATACTGCATCATATCATAATTCACGAACTACTGTTCTATGATGTTCTGCCATACAAATTACGAGATCTTTATCTTTGAGTACTTCTGAAGTTAACTTTGTTTGTTTATGAGATTGTACATCACATCAATACTTTCACAAACGNNCTACTATCCATGGCAGTGGAGATTCTTCATGAGCTACTGTTCCCGCTGAACTCACTACTATTTCATTAAGGTTATGATCTTGGATATATTTTTTCATAATATATTCGGCAGACATGCTACGAAAAATATTTCCTGTACATACAAATAATACTTTCATATTTTATGTTTATATAATTTAAAATCTGATTTATTTTTGATAGGTTTGTTTGATTGTTTGTGTAATAGTTACATATGTTTGATCATCTAAAAATTCACGTTCTGGACTATCGTTTCCTTCGGAACCCACAGGACAATCGGGAATAAGATGAAAATGAAGATGACCGACTGATTTTTGACTAATTCCATTAGCCAGGCCATCTCTTAGTAGAAGATTTACCGCTTCATGACGACTATGAAGTTTATTTGTCCAAATCTCTACAAGATGATGAAGAGATTGAAGTTCTGGATGTGTAAGTTCTTGGAGAAGCGTTACATGTCTTTTGGGAATTATCAAAAGATGATCCTCAACATAAGGAGCTCTCGCTGGTATGATAAACATATGTTCATTTTCATGAATCATATGCGGGTGTTTTTCCTGACAAAAAGGACAAATATGATTGGAATCAAAATAGTTTTTAGCTTCGTCGTAATGCATTAAACCAAGAGAAAATATAAATATATTTAAGTATATCTATGAAGCTAAAACTTGTCAAATTTAAACTATCTTTGAATCTTATTTTTTTGAGAAAAAATTTCTTACCCACTCTTTTAATTCTTCCAATCCTTTTTCTTGAACTACGGAAATTCGGAGACATTCTTGATCATCATAGCGATGTTTAAGTTGAGCAAGAATTACCTGATTACAGAGATCTAGTTTATTGAAAACTAATACTCTTGGTTGTTTTGCTCCGATACTATCTAAGATTTCATTTACAATATTGATTCTTTCATCCACAAATGGATCTGAAGCATCTACGACATGAAACAACACATCTGATTCAATACTATCTTCGAGTGTTGACTTAAAAGCCTGGATAAGTTGTGGAGGTAGATCACGAATAAATCCTATCGTATCTGAAAATAGAATTTCTTTTCCACGACCAGAATTATCATCATTCATCAAAAAGAGCTTTCCTACATTGGTTCCAAGGGTAGCAAAAAGCTTATTTTCAGCGAGAATTCATTTTTTGGTAAGCGCATTGAGTAGAGAAGACTTTCCTGCATTCGTATATCCTACAATACCGACAACCGGCAATCATTTTTTGATTCTGGATTGACGATGAAGCATTCTCATACGTTCATATTCTTCAAGGTTTCTTACAATCTTCAATTTTTTCTCTTTGAGGTGACGCTTCATGATTTCCGTATTAGTTTCTCCAAGTCCACGCATCGCTCCGCTTCCTCATCCTCCCTGACGACCTAGTTCGATTCCCATACCAAAAATTCTTGGTCCCATATGATTGATTGCTGCAAGATCAACTTGCATTTTTGCTTCCGTACTTTCTGCATGTTTATCAAAAATTTTAAGAATCAAATCCATACGATCTCGGACTTGGATTCCCAATGGACGAAATTTCTCACTAAGATGATATATTTGTCTAGGTTTAAGAATATTTCCGACGATCAATAAATTTGCTCCACAAGCTTGCATTTCGGTCATTATTTCTTCTAATTTCCCTTTTCATATATACATAGTAAGATCTGGATTATCACGTTTTTGATAGGTTTTGAGGATCACCAATCATCCAAACGTAGAAACCAAATTTTCCAATTCACTCATTCTATCTTCGAGAAGTGTTTTATCTGTAGTCTTGGAAACAATATCTACAAGAAACACTTTAGTCTGACTTTCTTTGACGGTAGGTATATTATTCATAGCACTACTAACAATAAATAAATGTCAGATTTATACTATTTTTCTTAACTATTTCAATAAGATGATAATTATTGACTTTTCCATTATTTATATAATTTTATTATTTATCTTGTTTTTCGAAGGAAAATCTATATAAGAGTTTTGTTTAACAAAAATTAATAAAAAACATTTAAATGTAAATTTTATGAGCTACACCAAGAAAACCCTCGCCTTATTGAAGGAGATCAAGGATTTGGTTATTGAATACCCAGTTCCTTCTCACTTTTCGAAAGAATCTTTTGAGTTCTATCTGAGCATCTCGGCATCAATTGTTGAAAAAATCCAATCATTGCCGAAACCGACTGAAAGAAACATACTTATTGTTTTTTTCAATGTTGAGATTCCTACGGGTGATCTATCAAGTCCAACAGCCACTATATCTATGCTGGACAAGAAGGATCTTCTTATGGAAACACTATTTGAATCAGTAGAAAAAAAAGAAGAAAATAACTTTGTTTTCAGCCAAATTAGCAAAAATCATGAAAATCTTTTGTATGCTGTTTTGGATTTAGAGAAACAAAACAAAGTAGCTGAAAAAAAAGAAATCGAAAAGAAACAACTCTTGTATGATAACGCTTTCAAAAGCGCGTATATTGAGTACAACAAGACCATCAAAAATATCGTCATTACGATACCAATGCCTTCGATGCGTTCTTCCGATTTTGATTATGAATTTTTTAGAGCATTCTTTTCGAATATCTTTGAAATAATTCAAATCTCTCAGAGTTTTCAAAAGAAATTGGTTAGTTTCCGTGGAAAGATGACTTCTTCTAAAAACAAGAACAAAGTTCAAAAAACCATAGGAAACATTAACGCCCTCCTTGATAGACTATTAATCAAGTCATATGATGGAGAAATATGTCCTTTGCAAAACGAATCATTAGAAGAGCTTATCGAATATTGTATATTGATTTCGGAGCTTCCTCCATTAACTTCTGATAAAGACGATCAAACCAACTTTTCAAACCTTTCCTTTCAAATCTTGGACATGTTTGATGAATGCCAGCGCTTTATTGGTAAAATTTACAGAAAAAAACCTGTTAAATCCCTGTCCATGTATATAAGGGACTTAAGAAAAAAAATGAAAAAAAGTACTAAAAAAGCCATAGCTGTGTAAAGCTATAGCCGTGTAAAACTATACCCATTAGGAGATTTCTTCTGATGGGTTTTTTTATTTATTTTTAGATTTCTTTTTTCATATTTAGTCCACAAGGGAGTTTTCTAACTAAGAAAAGATAGGCATTGATTCCAAAAAATAAGGCTGCCATCATTACAGCGATGATCACTTTATTTCCTCTATCTATACCTTGAAGTAAGATAAGAATCATCATCACTAGTGACCAGATCCAAATCGTAGCTCTAGCTTCTGGTCTAGTCCATCCAAGTCCTAATAATCTATGATGAAGATGCGTATAATCTCACTGAAGCGGGGATTTTTTGAGGATAAAAATTCTCCAGAATCCTACCCAAATAGCATCAAAAATAACCAAAGATAATGCAACAATAAGAGTTCCTATCTTAGCACCTCATACCACAGACAAGTATGCTAAACTAAAACCAAAAAACATAATTCCTACATCTCTTACTAATGCTAATGGTTTAAATTCTATTACTGTAGATACTAAGCTAATACTTCATAATGCAAAAGCAATATTCTGAATCATAGTCAACATTTGTACTTTTTCTGGCGTAAAGTCTACATAATTTCAAAATACAATATATTTTATCAAAAAGAAAATAGTAAAAAATCCTACCGTAGAAACACCACTAGCTTGTGCATAGATACCATCAAATCGATTGATTGCATTTATACAAAGTGTTGATCGAGCTATAAAGAAGATTGCAACTGCTCGTGTCGGCATTATTCGTTTGTATGTTCCAATCAGAATTTCTTGGTTTCCCATTCCTCCGACATATACTGCTATGATTGCTCCTATTATATGTGATATCAATCTTACCCAAGAAGGTATTTCAAGTTTACTTTTTTGGATATAATGCATTTCATCAAGAAATTGCACAATCACAATAGGGAGACTTCACAATATCAATCATAAAAACAGTGGCTGATGATAATATTCTGGAAACAATAATCCTATGATTGCTAAAAATCATCCATAAACAAAAACTCATTGAATTGTAGGTACTGGTTTTCTTGTGTTTTTGAGATCAGTTCCAGGTCTATCCATTATCTTTAGCTTTCTAAAGATGAAAACACCCATTATAGCTATAATTGCTGCCAGTAAAACCACATAAATATATGTCATATTTTTCTTAAAAAGATAAATTTTTGATGAATATAGTAATTTTCTCTATTTTTTCTATTTAATTTTTATATAAGAAATTTTAGTGTATTATTTTTTTTATTTCTTTTTCTGGTATTTATGAAAATTTTCGATCATTCTCTTAGTTCGTATCTTTCTATTATTCTCCTTATTGTAATAATTAGTATGAAAGGTTATATTAGCAATGAAGTAGAAGATATTGCATACAAATGTTATGTAGGAGACTATTTTACTAAACAATACCAATTTCCTACCATCTTAGTAGCTCCTGAGTTGCTTATTTACAATACTACATGAATTATCACTACAGGAACTGTTACTACAGGTGTTATTATAGATTCTGTAACAACTGGCGAAATATCTACAGGAATACCACAATAATTATTTATACTATAAATTTATACCTATGGGAAAGACATTAGAAAATCTTACTAAAGCATTTGTAGGAGAATCACAAGCAAGAAACCGTTATACTTTTTTTGCTAGTGCTGCTCGTAAGGAAGGATTTTTGCAAATAGCAGATATTTTTTTGGAAACAGCTGAACAAGAAAGAGAACATGCAAGCTGGTTTTTTAAAATGATCAAAATCGTTAAAGATAAAGAAGGAATAGTTATGGATGAAATCAAAATAGAAACAGATGCATTTATCACAAGTTGAACAACACTAGAAAATCTTGGATATGCAGTAGCTGGAGAAACTCATGAATTTGATAGTATGTATCCTGAATTTGCTAGAGTTGCCTTAGAAGAAGGATATCCAGAAATAGCAGCCAGAATCAATGCTATCTCTAATGCAGAAATGCATCATGCAGAAAGATATCAAAAACTTCATGATCAAGTAAAAAATGAAACTGTAAGAAATAAACCTGAAGAAGTAGAACGAGTATGTACAAAATGTGGTCATACTCACAAAGGAAAAAATCCTCCAAAAGTTTGTCCATCATGCGGACATGATGAAACATATTCTATTGTAAAAAACGAAATCTACTAATAATAAAAACCTGTACAAATGAGTACAGGTTTTTATTATTGTATTTTTATATAGATCTTTCTTTGTATTCTTTTACTTTTTCATCGATAAATTGTTGGATAGGCATAACCAATTGTTCCTTGGTTTTGTATACTCTAACACTCACCGTAGAATCAGATTCTTCTTTTTCTCCTACAATAAGAATATATGGTGCTTTCATAAGTTCAGCGTTTCTGATTTTCTTAGAGAAACTATCATCACTCACATCTACACGAACTCTAAATCCTGCGTTATTGAGCTGGCTTCTGAGATTGTAGGCATAGTCGTTAAATTTATCCGCAACAGGAACTATCTGCATTTGGATAGGTGCTAACCATAATGGGAAAGCTCCAGCAAAATGTTCGATCATCACTGCCATAAATCTNNTTTCTCCTTGTTCATTCACAAATGAAAGATCAAATCTTTGAGGCAGATTGAAGTCTAACTGACAAGTTGCTAACTGCCATTCTCTACCAATTGCATCTTTAAACATAAAGTCGAGTTTTGGTCCATAGAAAGCTGCTTCTCCTTTTACTGCTTTGTAAGGAAGATTTTCACTATCACAAACTTGTGTAAGTGCATTTTCTGCTGCTTCCCATATTTCATCTCCTCCGAGATAATGTTCTTTATCATCTCCTCTCAGAGAAAGTCTTACTCGATATCCATCGAGCATATTCATTGTTGTGTAAAATTCTTTGATAATCTTTACAATAGTACTTACTTCTTCATGAATTTGGCTTACACGACAAAATAAGTGTCCATCATCTTGAGTAATAGATCTTACACGAGCAAGTCCTGCGAGTTGTCCTGTCTTTTCATCTCTATACACGGTAGCTGGTTCAAAATATCTGATAGGCATATCACGGTATGAAAATTGATTATCTGCAAATATTTGCATGTGATGAGGACAGTTCATTGGTTTTACATAGAAGTCTTCATTTGATGTTCCTCCATGTACCTTAAACATATCATCAAGATAATGTCCTGCATGTCCTGAAATCTTATACAAATCTTCTTTAGCAAGATGTGGAGTCCATACTCTGCTATATCCTCTATCCTTATGTAAAGTCCACAAATAGTCCTCTAATTCTTTACGAATAATTGCTCCATTTGGTTGAAAAAGTGGTAATCCTGATCCTACTAATTCTGAAATAGTGAAAATCTTAAGCTTTGCTCCGAGGATTCTGTGATCACGCTTTCTTGCTTCTTCCATCATAGTCTGGTAAGCTTTAAGTTCCTCTTTTGACTCAAAAGAAAGTCCGTAAATTCTCGTCATCATTGGATTATTTGCATCACCTCTCCAGTATGCTCCAGCAATCTTTTCTAATACAAATGCATCTACAATCACTTCTTTTGTATTTTCTACGTGAGGTCCTTCACACATATCAATAAATGTAACAAACTGTCCATTGAGCATCTCAGCGTATCCACAATCATTACTCAAATAAGAAGTCAGATTATTATATTTTGTTTTGTATGCTTCTTGTACATCTGCTAATAATTTGTCTGTAGCAGCTGCTGCGATAGTGTTGATATAAAACGAAAATACTGTTTCTCCATCAGCTTTGAATCCATCAAGCAATTCGATTTTGAAAGCTTCACCCATCATATTTACGATTTCTTTTGCTTTATCATAATCCACTTCTACTCTTAGAAATAGTTGATTTTCTTTACAAATTTTTTGCATATATTTACTAATATCCTTTAATTTTTCTTCTACAATTTCTTGAGAAAAAATAAAGTCATAGTAAAACCCATTATCAATAGCAGGTCCTATTCCTAGTTTTGCTGTAGCATCAAAAGTTCTCTGCACGGCTTGTGCAAGAATATGTGCCAAACTATGGCGTTGTTTGAATAACAATGATTCTTCGTGATTAGACATTTTACCATAAATAATCAGTTAAAAAAAATCCCACCTTGAGGTAGGATTTTGTGTATATGAATGAAACAATACAAAACTCCTACCAATCGTTATTGGGTTGTAGTAGTTGTTGTAGACGTTTCAAGATGCATCATATTTCACTTCATAAGATATGAAAGGTAACTAATTTGACTTGTAGTGTTTTGAGAGAAAAAATCAAGATTTTTATTCCTATTCAATATTTGGAGCTCCACAGTGTGAGCAATATCCGTATGAATGAGGATAATTTTTATTGCATTGTTTACATTTGATCTTGAGCGTTTCACCACAAGCAAGACAACATTCATGATCCTTGGGATTAAGTGTTCCACAATTGTAACAAACTACAAGATTCATCACAGCAGCTTCTCTCCATGGTAATCTATCACGCTTATATCCTACAGGTCTGATTACTAGATATATTGGCAATCCTATTACTGGAGACAATATTGTTACCAAAAATAATGAAAAAATCTGAAGTCATAATTTATTTGTTCTTGCTATAATATCTTTCGCTACTCCTATAATAGTAAGTACTCGAAATAATATTATAACAATCATGGCAATATTTATTACCAAACTCATACCTTGAGCTGCAAAGAAATTTTCAAAACTCCAAGTAGATTTATTTACTACAATACCTACAGATTCTGTCATTTTTTTATTTTAGTTATAAAATTAATATACCCTTTTTCTGAATACCTTTATCGAATCATCATACTTTTTCAAGCTATTTAATAAGAATGCTATACGTGCTGGATTTTTAAATTCTGATTCCAAGAATATACTACTTGTTCCATCTCCATTATTTTTGAGAGATACTTGTAAGATTACGATATGTAGATCTGAGAAAATAGTCATCACATCCAAGAGGTTTGAGTATTTATTAAAGATTCTCAATTCTACAGAAACTCCATAATTATTTGTTTCTTGTCCTTCCCAGTGAGCTTCCAAAAGCTTATCAAATGATATTGTTTTGAGAGATTTACATTCTATCGTATGAACTTTGATACCATCTCTTCCTGCTTTCGCAATAATTTTCTCTCCCATCTTTGGTTTACATTCCTGACAAAGGCTATAGTTAGATAAAACATCTCCATCTATAAGCAATTTTGCAGAAACAGCTTCTCTGATTGATGGTGCTGGCTGTTGATTTGAAGAAATTATTGATTTATTGTATACTTCCCATTCTTGTGGATAAACTGATTTTATCAACTGACTATAAGATAGCTTCTTATCAACAATTTCGAATATTTTCTTTTCAAATTCTGCTTGAGGATATTGCTTAGAGATTTTATCTCCAGATCAGTCATATTTTGGTAGTCAGAATTTTTCCAAATGCTGATTTAATTCTTCTACTGCTTTCTTGATAATTTCTTCTTTTTGTTGTGTCTTGAGAAATCTATTGAGTGTAGATCTAGCACTTATCGTATGAAGAAAATCTGTCCAATGTTTGTTTGCAGAATATTTATTTTTAAAAATATTGATACTGAGTACATCTCATGTTTTTGGTCTAAAACTTATCGGTTTGATTTGTCCATTAACGATTGCATTTTTAAATTTTAATCAAATCTCTGAGTGAATAGTAAATGCAAAATCCAAAACAGTACTTCCATATGGAAGTTCTATTACATCTCCTTTTGGCGTATAAAGATAAATACGTTTATCCAATACTTCTATTCTCAATTCATCTTTAAATTTTTCTTTATCATCAGATTCTTTGTAGGTACTTACAATTTCTTTAAGTTTTTTTATCCACTCACTTTGTGTCTCTGATACTGAAGTAGACTGATTATTTTCACTATATGCAAAATGGGCAGCTACTCCATATTCAGCGATCTCATCCATTTCATAGGTTCTGATTTGTATTTCTATAGGAAAAGAAAACATTCCTAATACTGTTGTGTGGATGCTCTGATACCCATTGGATTTTGGTACTGCTATATAGTCTTTAATCTTTTTGATCAGTGGAGTATAATATTTATGAATAATACCCAATATCATATAACAGTCAGCTATAGATTTTGTCACTACTCTAAAAGCTAAAAGATCCATTACTTCTCCTATATCTTCTGTATGATATTTTTTTTCTAATTTTTCATACACTCTATAAGGACTCTTAATTCTTCCTTTTACCATAAAATCTTCCACTCCCTCTTTTTTGAGCATATTTTCTATTACTTCTGCTCACTTATTTGTGTATTTTTCTCCATTGCTAAAATATTTTTTCAAATAAATAAATATCTTATCAAATGCTTCTTCATTGAGATTTTTGAATGCTCAATTTTCTAGATACAATTGATAATAATATAATCATAATCTTCTCGCAATAGGCACAAAAATTTTCATCGTTTCATTGGCTATTTTTTGGATTTTACCTGGATTTGGATGAAATTGAAGTGTCTGAATATTATGAATACGATCACAGAGTTTTATAAAAATTACTCTAAGATCCTTTGCCATAGCAAGAAAAGTTTTTTTGAGTGTTTCTATATGTCTCTCTTCTCCTTTAAATTTAATCTTAGATACTTTTACCAACCCCTCACACAAATGAGCAACCTCATCTCAAAATTCTTTCTGGATATCCGTCTCTGTGATTGCTGTATCTTCAATAACATCATGCATGATACATGCTTGGATTGTAGGAAGATCTGGCTTTATTTCCATCAAAAATTCTGTGGCTTTTAGTGGATGGACGATATATGCCTCTCCAGACAATCTATTTTGTCATTTATGCGCATCTCTAGCATATTCATATGCTTTCTGGATTTCTTTGAGAGACTCTGGAGGTAGATATTCTTTTGCTTTTTGAATAATACCATCCACAATAAGCTGTGGATCATCCTGATAAGGTTTATAATTAAGAAATCCCTCGAGTGTTCTAATATCCATAAGATCTTTGGGAGAAGTAAATAATTAATATTTTTCTATATATATATTGGTATATCCTTTATTTTTTAATATTTCAGCAAAAGCATTTACTGATGATGGACTTCAACAAATATAAAATTCTGATTCTTTTGGATATTCTGTAGTACTAATATCGATTCTTCACTCTTCACATCATTCTACTCATTCTCTACTTACATGAATATGTGATTCTAACGATGATATTTTTCTGATTTTATCTGCATAAAAAAGATCTTTAGCATACGATACTGAAAAGTATAATTTTTGTGGTGCTTGCGACGTTTTTGCCATAGAAATCAATGGTGCTATTCCCGTTCATGTACCTATAAATACTTTAGGATTTGGTGTGTCTTGTAAAACAAAATGACCATAAATACCAGCAATATCCAGAGTATCTCCTATTTTTTTTGTTTTGAGATATTCTGATCACTTTCCTCCAGGAAGAAGCTTTATAGATAAAGTTATCTGACAATGATCTGATTGAGAAAGATATTCTACTATAGAGTATGCCCTCTTAACAGGAAT
Organism: Patescibacteria group bacterium UBA5124; assembly: GCA_002414185.1. Taxonomy (GTDB): domain Bacteria; phylum Patescibacteriota; class Gracilibacteria; order Absconditabacterales; family Absconditicoccaceae; genus UBA5124. The sequence goes on from DHYS01000006.1 coordinate 11,302, forward strand.
ATTATCTATAGTATAGGATAATAATGCCCGCTGTCATGGTTTATAAGGAATAATTTCAGGCATGTCCAAAATCAGTTCCAAAACGTCTTCAGTAATCATTGTATACGACACAATGGTTGCAAGCATAGGATATTTGGTTAGAGAATAAACTCCTCTTTGTTGTCCTATATATAGTGTTTTGGAAGAAAGATTTCAATTGAAAAATTATTTTTTTATTTTTATTTCTATTTTTCACAAAATTTCGGCATTACAAAAGACCTAAAAAATCTCTATTTTTCTCTTGATTTTTTGGAAACGTGCTAACTAAAAGATATCAATCTAGTAAAAATTAGAATAAATTTTCTGTTGATTTTAGTCATCAAATACTATATATAGGGTCCAATACAAACAAAATACCACTATATATAGTAATTTTTTATTTTTTTTGAAATTGTAAAGATATGGCCATCTACAAAATAAGAAAACGTAATGGAGCTATTGTTTCTTTTGATAGAAACAAAATCGAAGAAGCTATCAGAAAAGCTATTGAATCTATAGGAGGAAATGACTTTGAAAAAGTACTTAGTATTACAGATAAGATTATTTCTTCTGTAGAATGAAAAGTAGGAAATGATATTCCTGATGTGGAAGCTATCCAAGATGCTGTAGAAAGTACTCTTATCAAAGAAGGACATGATAGCATTGCAAAGGCTTATATCTTATATCGTCAAAAAAGAGCTGAATCTAGAGAAGCAAGAAAAGTTGTTGTAGAAGTAGGTAAAACTATGGATGAATACCTAGAACAAACAGACTGGAGAGTAAATGCTAACTCAAACCAAGGATACTCTTTAGGAGGACTTATTCTGAATGTTTCAGGTAAAGTAGTAGCTAATTACTGGCTTTCTCATATCTATCCTGAAGAAGTAGGTAATGCTCATAGAATGGGAGACTATCATATTCATGATCTAGATATGTTTTCTGGATACTGTGCAGGATGGTCTTTGAGACAACTTTTGGAAGAAGGATTCAATGGTCTAGACAATAGAGTTCAATCAGCTCCTCCAAGAAATCTCCAATCAGCAGTTAATCAGATAATTAATTTCTTGGGAACATTACAAAACGAATGGGCTGGTGCTCAAGCATTCTCTTCTTTTGATACATACTTAGCACCTTATGTGTACAAGTTTAAGAAAGAAACAGAACAAGAACTTGATGAACTTGGAGTTACTTTCAGTTCACCAGAAGCAAAACAAGAATATATCTATGCAAAAACACACAAATATGTAACTCAACAAATGCAAAATTTCATTTTTGGGCTTAATGTACCATCTCGTTGGGGAACTCAAACTCCATTTACCAATATTACATTAGATTGGACGTGTCCAGAAGATCTTAAGGAAAAGGCATTAATGCTTGGAGGAATTCAATATGGATATTATGAAAAGAAATATGGAGAATTAGAAGAAGAAATGAAACTAATCAATAGAGTACTTATAGAAGTATATACTCAAGGAGATTGGACAGGAGCTGTATTTACATTTCCTATACCAACATACAACATTACTGAAGATTTCCCATGGAATGATCCAGATGTAAACAAACTCTTTGAAATGACTGCTAAATATGGTATTCCTTACTTCCAAAACTTTGTAGGATCACAATTTAAGACTATCAAAGATGAAAATGGAAATCTTACTAAAGTAGAAAATCTTAATGCATATAAACCAGGAGCTGTAAGATCAATGTGTTGTAGATTACAACTTGACCTTACTCAACTCGAAAAAAGATGAGGAGGACTCTTTGGATCATCAGAAATGACTGGATCTATCTGAGTAGTTACTATAAATATGGCTAGAATCGGATATAATTATAAGGGTGATCTTGAATGATTTAAGAAACAAGTCAAACGTTTGATGGATTTAGCTAAAGTTTCTCTTGAACTTAAGAGAAAAGAAATTACAAAATGGTTAGAAAATGGATTTTATCCATATACAAAGAGATACTTACATTCATTTAGAAATCACTTCTCAACTATTGGACTCAATGGAATGAACGAAGCTGTTCAAAACTATACCAATGGAAAAGAAGATATGACTACTGAATGAGGAAAGCAAATCTCTATAGAAATCCTAGATTATATGAGAGAACTTCTCACACAATATCAGGAAGAAACTGGAAATCTTTACAATCTTGAGGCTACTCCTGCTGAAGGAACTACCTATAGATTTGCTAGAGAAGATAAGAAACAACTTCCTAGTATTATGCAAGCAGGTACTAATGAAGCTCCATATTATACGAATTCAACTCAAATACCTGTAGGATATACAGATGATCCTTTTGAAGCTCTAGAACTCCAAAACGAACTACAATGCAAATATACATGAGGAACAGTATTACATTTATACATGGGAGAAAGACTTTCGGACGCAGAAGCTTGTAAAATGTTGGTTAAAAAGGTTATAGAAAATTATCAACTTCCTTATATTACCATATCTCCAGTATTCTCTATCTGTCCAAAACACGGATATGTAATTGGAGAACATGATTTTTGTCCAAAATGTGATAAGGAACTTGGTTATGTAGGCGATGAGTTTAATATGGATATCAGAAAAAAACATACTGCTGATCCAGAAAAACTTAGAGTACTCTCTGAAAGTAAAGTTCAATAAGACTATTTTTTTGTTGCCTACTATGACAACAACAAGATATATACCGAATACATCTTCTTTTATTTTGTTCACCCCATCAACAAAATGCAAACATTTTACAACAAAGAAGGGCAAGAAATCAAAAGAACTCCTTGCCAAGTATACACAAGAGTAATGGGTTACCTTAGACCAGTTAGTCATTACAACACAGGTAAAAAATCAGAATTCTATTCTAGAAAGTATTTCAATGAAGCTAAAACTGCTAATTCTGAATTTGTTAGACAATTTTCAAACCCAACTAATTCATATGATATCGTAAGTGAATACCAAGAAGTAAAATTTGTAGGATGTGGATGCCCTGCGTAAATCATTAACTAATATACTTCCAGAAGGCGGAGTTTATGAAGGGAAACCTTCTGGACTTCGCTTTTTTTATTTTCTAATAGTATTTTATGAAAAGATGAGTTGATTATATTTGAGTAGGATGCTGATGACTTATTGTTAACGACCAACATCAAATACTTTTGATCAGAAGAACAGATAAAACACAAGGTGGTTGAGGTTGAGGTTGATTTTGGTCTAGACCAGGAGGAACTGTAGAATTTGGAGAATCAATAGAAACAGCTGTTATCAGAGAAATCAAAGAAGAATTGAATGTAGATGTTGTTTTGTTTTGACCAAAGCTCTATGCTAATGATATTAGGGAAGAAAACTGAGTTCTAAAACATTGGTTTACTGGAGGTCGTTTTGCAAAAATTATCTGAGGAGAACTCAAAAACATGGAACCAGAAAAACATGATGCAGTAGAACGATTTGATCTAGAACATCTCCCAGAAAATATCAATGAATATACAACACAATCTATCAATGAATATAAGGCTTATATTAGTTTATTTGCATAAATTTCTATATGCTACTTACTCCTTCTTTCTTTGATCGTCCAGTCCTAGATGTCTGTCCTGATCTTTTAGGAAAATTTTTGGTAACAAAACAAGGAGCATGGATGATTACCGAAGTAGAAGCATATGACTGAGTTGATGATCTTGCATCTCACGCAAGACATGGAAAAACTGATCGTAATGCTCCGATGTTTTGAGAACCTTGACGTCGATATGTTTATCTCGTATATGGAATGTACTGGATGCTCAATATAGTGACTGGGCCAGGTGAACATCCTTCGGCTATCTTGCTCAGATGAGTTGAATCACTGGCTGGCCCAGGAAAATTAACGAAACATCTGGAAATTAGTAAAAAATATAACGGACAATTGGCTGATAAAAAAACATGACTATGGATCGAAGATCGTGGAGTTATCGTGAAAAAAAATCAGATTGCTTGTCTTCCTCGTATTGGTATAGATTATGCTGGTGAATGGGCTAAAAAAGAATGGAGATTTTTGATAAAAAAATATTCAATTTAGCTTGTGTCCCTAAAGATTTTTTTTATACTGAAACGACATTTATTGCTATAAAATATATCTTATATATGCATATCGCGTGAATTCAAAAATCTACACTCGTTGATTATCCAGGGAAAGTAGCCTGCGTAATTTTTACGCAATGATGTAATTTTCGTTGTCATTTTTGTCATAATCCTGAATGTGTTTTACCTGAAAAAATGCTTCTTTTTAAAAATGACCTCATACCAGAGGAACCCTTCTTCAATTTTTTGGAAAGCAGAAAATGATTTCTTGATGGAGTCAGTATTTGTGGAGGAGAACCAACATTACAACCAGATTTGTATGATTTTGCTAAGAAGGTTAAGTCGATGTGATTTTCTGTAAAACTGGATACTAATGGAAGAGATTATAAACTTGTCCAAAGAATGATCAATGATGGTATTTTGGATTATGTTGCTATAGACCTCAAACATGCAATATATAGTTATGAAACAGCTGTAGGGTTACCTCAGACATCAGCATTGTTCTTAAGTTTTGAAAAATTGTTACAGACACTCTTGGAATGAAATATAGACTATGAATATAGAACTACCGTCATCAAAGGAATGCATACAGCCGATGATATAGAGAGTATGGCTCATTTTATTAGAGGTGCTAAGCATTATTATCTTCAAAATTATATATGAGGAAATACCCTGGATCCAAATTTTTGAGGACAACCATTTAGTGAAGAAGAATTGGATGAATTTAAAATAATTGCAGAAAAATATATTAATCACGTAGGAATTAGAAAGTAATTCATTTTTAAAATCAAATATATGATAAAAACACTCGCCATAGAAACAAGCTGTGATGATACTTCCATAGGAATAGTTACCTTTGATGGAACAATTTTTGGAGTAGAAAAATTGTTAGCCTATTCTCAGGTAGATGATCATCAGCGTTTTGGTGGTGTCGTACCAGAAATAGCATCCAGACTCCATAGTGAACAGATTATCAAAGTACTAGAAAGCGTATGACTAGATTATATGAATCAGATAGATTTTATCTCGGTAACTACGCATCCTGGATTACCTGGATCCTTGGTTGTAGGGAAAACTATTGCTCATACATTGGGTTCATGGTTCAATAAACCTGTAGTAGAAGTACATCATATTCAATGACATATATTTTCTCTTTTTTTAGAAAGAAATATTTCTGATATACAATTTCCTTTAGTTGTGCTTACTGCGAGCGGTGGACATAATGATTTGTATTTAGTGGAACATAATACTATAGATTCCGGCTCCAAATCCTTAAGGCCGGAATGACATTCAGAATTATGACAGTTACCTTTTAATATTACGAAACTTTGACAGACCTTGGATGACGCTGCAGGAGAATGTTTTGATAAAGTATCCAGAATGCTCGGAGGACCATATCCTGGTGGATCTCGAATTGGAGAAAAGGCTGAGAAGTGGAAAGAGAAAGTCATCGCGAGGAATGAATGAAATAAATGACGTGGCGATCCAACTGGATTGCTTCATTTCACTCGCAATGACAATGAGGAACACAAGAATATTCAATTTAAAAGAATTTTTCTTTCTAAAGATTGATTTGATTTTAGTTTTTCGTGAATGAAGAGTCAGGTCTCTATTTTATTAAAACAACTTGAAGAAAAAAACATAACCCTGACAGAAGATCTGATTTGTGCTATTGCCTATGAATTTCAAGAAGCAGTAGTAGAAGTATTAGTAAATAAACTACTCAAAGCCTGACTCAAATATGGAGCAAAAACATTGGGGATTTCGTGAGGAGTATCTGCAAATGATAGACTCTTTGCCTACGCTCACGAAGCGCTAGAACACAAAAAAACTAAGGATAGAAATATGATTGTAGACAATATTATCAGACCAACAAAAAAAGTCTATTCTACAGATAATGCAGCTATGATTGGGGTTGTAGGAATACTAAAATATATTCACTAATTTCTTATTTTTTGGAAATATAAGAAAAACCCCGCCCATAAAAATGGACGAGGTTCATGATGATACGCGGTGTTTACTTCACAGTAAACATTGTTTTAAACTTCTGATCAGTATCCTTTTTGAGCTCAGTTTGAGCTTTTCTCATGTATCTCATAATATTATCAAGAGAACATAATTCTTTCAGAGACTGTTCACTTAAATTTCTCGGTGCTTTTGCCATAAGCTGTTTAAATCCAGCTTTATATGCTTTAAACACTTTTTCGGGCACCATGGATTTTTCACCAGGTTTGTCCATAACTAAATTAAATTTTTCTACCTTGTTATTACCCCAATTCTCCCTGGCCTTCTCAATAAGAGATACCGCATCTTTCAAAGCAGCTTTTTGAATAATAGCATAGAATACCGCATCAATAGTGTCACGATAACTTACTATATCCCCTTTTTGATAATTGGAAAGAATTTTGGAATCGATAGCCTTAGCATATTCTTCTGATAATGATGAGTACAAAGTACTCTTATCTTCCGGAGTAGCTAAGTTTTTCTTTTGCGTCGGATTAATAACAACAGTTTCCGTAACAACAGTAGGAGTAACAAAAACCGGTGGACTTACTATAGCTGAATCTTTTTTTTCAACTACTTGTTTGGTCTTATCTACTTCCTCTTTTTTCGGAGTCCCTTTCAAGGACTTTTTAGCTTGTGCTTGAGCGACCGGGACAGCTATAATAGCTGCAACGATCAAAGACATTAACATCTTTTTCATATGCGTAATTTTTAATTGTTTCTATTTTGTTAATACTATGTGTTAATTTTTATTTTTTTATAATTTATTTATTTTTATATAAAAGTCAAGACTAATTTTAAATAAAAAAATATAGATCAATATCCTCACTATAGCACGAAAGTCAAAAAAGTGATAAAAAAACTTGCAAAATAAAAAAAAACTAGTAATATAGCACGCGTCATTAAGAAGTGATACCTTTTTATATTATATAGTATGTATTATGGCAAAAGTAATTGGAATTGACTTAGGAACTACAAACTCTTGCGTATCGTATATGTTAGGAGACAAGTCTGAAGTCATTGCAAACGCAGAAGGAAATAGAACAACACCTTCTATCGTGTATATCAAAGGAGATGAACTCCTTGTAGGAGATCTTGCAAAAAGAAAAGCAATCTTGGAACCAAAGAATGTAATTTATGAAGTAAAGAGATTTATAGGAAGAACCTATGCAGAAATGAAAGAGGAAATCAAACATATTCCTTTTGACGTGAAAGAAGCTGCTGATGGTGGAATTTTGATTGTTGTTGGAAAAAAAGAATATAAACCAGAACAAATTTCAGCCTTTATTTTGCAAAAAATTAAAGAAGATGCTGAGAAGTTTTTGGGAGAAAAAATAAGTCAGGCTGTCATCACGGTACCTGCTTACTTCAACGATTCTCAAAGAAACGCAACGAAGGCTGCGGGTGAGATCGCTGGACTCAAAGTAGAAAGAATTATCAACGAACCAACTGCTGCATCATTAGCATATGGAGAAGGAAAAAATAAAGATGAAAAAATAGTGGTATTTGATCTTGGAGGTGGAACATTTGATGTAACGGTTCTCGAAATCGGAGCAGAAGGAACCTTCCAAGTACTCTCTACTTCTGGAGATACTAAACTCGGAGGAGCTGATTTTGATCAAAGAATTATGCAATATGTGATTGATGAATTTGGAAAGAAAGAAGGAATCAATCTCAAAGATAATGCAATGGCAATGCAGAGAATCAAAGATGAAGCTGAAAAAGCTAAAAAACAACTCTCTGCAAGTGAAAGAGTGGATATTTCTATCCCATTTATCACTACTGGTACTGACGGACAACCAAGAAACTTAGAAGTAAGTTTAACAAGATCTCAAATGGAAAACATCTGTAAAGATTTGATCGAAAGATGTAAAGAACCTGTTAAAAAAGCTCTTCAGGATTCGAAACTTAGCACTAATGAAATCAATGAAGTAATCTTGGTTGGAGGATCTACAAGAATGACCTTTGTTCCAAGAATCGTAAAAGAAATCTTTGGAAAAGAGCCAAAGGCAACCGTAAACCCAGATGAATCTGTTGCTCAGGGAGCTGCTATTCAAGGAGGTATTATTCAAGGAGATGTGAAAGATATTCTCTTGCTTGATGTAACTCCGCTTAGCCTTTGTGTAGAAGTAGAAGGAGGTCTTGCTCATGCAATGATTCCAAGAAATACAACAATCCCAGCTAAAAAATCAAATATCTTTACTACAGCTGCAGACAATCAAAATGCAGTAACTGTCCATGTTACTCAGGGAGAAAGACAATTCTCAAGAGACAACAAATCTCTTGGAATGTTTAATCTCGAAGGAATTCCAGCGATGAGAAGAGGACAACCTCAAATTGAAGTTACCTTTGATATCGATGCAAATGGAATCCTCCATGTAACTGCTCAAGAAAAATCAACCGGAAAATCTCAAGAAGTAAAAATCCAAGGATCTACTAATATATCTGATGAAGAAATCGCAGCAGCAAAAGCTGATGGAGAAAAATTTGCAGAAGAAGATCGCAAGAGAAGAGAAGTTGTAGAATCAAAAAATAGACTTGAAGCTCTCGTATACCAAATAGAAACTATGATGAGCGAACAAAAGGATAAGATTCCTACTGAAGAACAAGAAACTATCCAAAAACTTATCGCTGATGGAAAAGCTGTCAAAGACAAAGAAGATGTAAGTAAAGAAGAAATTGATGCGGAAATTGAACGCATTGAAAAAGAATTCCAAACACTTGCTCAAAAATTCCAAGCAACGCCAAGTGCAGGCACACCAAATCCAAATGATGAATTGGAGAAAGGTGGTGTTCAAGAAGGAGAAGTGATTGATGCAGATAAGTAATAAAAAACCTCGGAGAAATCCGGGTTTTTTTTAATTT
>DHYS01000034.1 GCA_002414185.1 Patescibacteria group bacterium UBA5124
TAATTCCATCTTGTACAGAAAAACAAAGTCCATGAGCTTCTCATTCTCCATGATATGGATCTTGTCCAAGAATTACGACTTTTACCTGATCAAAGGGAGTCTGATTAAATGCATTAAATATATCAGATCATTTAGGATATACTATATTACCAGATTGTTTTTCTTGCAAAAGAAAGTCCTTTATTTTAGTAAAATAAGGTTTTTGAAATTCATCACCAAGAATATTCTTCCAAGAATTATCCATTTGAATAGTATCAACATTAATCATAGAAATTAATTAATAATAAATAAAGACTTATTAAGAATATCTTTTTTTTTTACAATAAAAAAAATAGACATCCATACTTTATGGATATCTATCTTATTTATTTATTTTTTACAATTACAATCTGTTAATGCAGCATAAGCAACAAAAATTGCAGAAAGTCAAACTAATGAATATACAACACGAGATAAGCTTGACATATCACCAAACAACCAGGCAACTAAATCAAATCCAAAGAAACCAACTAATCACCAATTAAGACCACCAACTACTAAAAGTAGTAATGCAATAATATAAACAGTTTTCATAACGATATGTATTAAAAGATAAAAAACATAATAAATGCTTTCTATCAAAGATCTAAGTGAGATCAAAAGATCATTATATCAACTTATCATCTACAACAAGATACGATTACAAAAACAAAAATCAAGAAAAAAAACTAGTCTTATGACTAGATCTTTTAGATCAGGGCCGGCAAGAATTGAACTCGCGACGCGATTCTTTGGAGACTTCCGCTCTACCACTGAGCTACGGCCCTATAATTTACATCTAATGAATAAGCCTGATTCTGTATAAAGGTGGAATATATCTAACTCAGCTTATAGCTAAGATCTGCACTCTCCTCTATTACTAGAGAACAAGCTTGCACCGGTTATGGTTTACCACTCGAACACCCATCAGGTGAACTGAGAAGAAGTATCCTACAAAGTAAGAATCTTCACGTTGCATCTTTCCTACGCAGTAGTGCGTAGTAGTTTACGTTTCTGTGGCACTTTCATTTATTTCATTCAACATCCGTTAGATGCTAACCTTTTTATGGTGTCAGGACTTTCCTCTCCGATTACTCAGAGTACCACCATACATTAGACGGTAGTCGTTTTAGTGAATTGAGCTTCAAATGCAATAGAAATTACACACAACAAAAAACCTGAACCCCAAAATAGGATTCAGATTTTAGTATTTTATTCAATTTCTTCATCAATATTTTCTTTAGAAACTTCAGGTTTCATAAGAGGAAACATTACCACATCTCTTAGATTATCTTGTTCTGTAAGAATAGCTAATATTCTTTCCAATCCCATTCCAAATCCTGATTGAGGAGGCATACCATATTCCATCGCCATTACAAATGAATCATCACTTGCTGTAGCTTCTTCATCTCCCTTAGCAGCAGCTTCAGCTTGCTTATCAAAGTTTTCTTGTTGAAGAAGGGGATCTACTAATTCAGAATATGCTTTACAAATTTCCCATCCATTAACCAACAATTGAAATTGTTCTACAATACCAGAGTCTTTATCAGATATTCTAGCCAATGGCTGCATAATCACAGGATAATTGTAAATAAATGCAGGCCCAATAATTTTTGGTCTCAATACTTTTTTGTACAAATAATCTATCAAAGTAGTAGTTCCCATGTGATCCATTTTTTCAAATTGAATACCTTTAGCTTTAATGTCTTCTCTAAGCTTATCTGCATCATCCATACCATACTGAGTAATATCAATACCAGACGAATCCAAGATTCCTTTCGTATAATCTATTCTCTCCCATGGCGTAGTAAAATCTACATCCTTAATTTCACCTTCTTTATCTTTTACCTTTAATATCTTAGGAAGTCCCAATTTATCAAACAAATAATCAAACATTTTTTCTGTAAACAACATATTATCTTCATAGTTCCAGTAGACAGCATAATGCTCTACCTGAGTAAACTCTTGAAGATGAGAAGGATCAGATCATTCGTTTCTAAAGTCCTGCCCTATTTCAAATACCTTTTCAAATCTACCAACAGTAGCCTTTTTGAGTGATGTTTCAAAAGCAATTCTCAAATATACATCTACATCAAAATCATTATGATGAGTAACAAATGGTCTAGCAGCAGCACCACTTGCAGCATTATCCAATATAGGAGTTTGTATTTCTACAAAACCTTCTTGCGTATAAAAATCTCTTAATACCTTATAAAATTTAGACTTTAACAAAAATCTTTGATATGATTCTGGATTCATAGTCATATCCAAATATCTTTTTCTATAAATATCTTCTTGATCTTGAATACCGTGAAATTTTTCTGGTAATGGTCTAATTGTTTTTGAAAGGAAAGTAAACGCAGATACAAAGATAGTTAATTCACCCTTATGAGTTCTAAATATCTCCCCTTCTACACCGATAAAATCACCCATATCTACCATTTTTTCCATAAACTTATAAGCAGACATTTCTTCTTCCCCACTAGGAAGAGAAAATAATTTTTCTCCATTTTCATTTACAATCACGCAATTATCTCTATGAAACATCAATTGAATTTGCTCTGTACTATCCAAAAGTCTAGCAAAAGCCAATTTTCCATGCCCACGATAAAGCATAACTCTACCTGCAGTCTTCACTTGATTCACAGGATTAAGAATAATATCATTAATATCACGAAGCTCCTTATCTTGATATGCAGAAATAATATTCCCCATCATATCTTTTTTAGAAAAACTTTGAGCATAAGGAACAATTCCCATTGCCTTTATTTTATGAACTTTTTGAATACGAACCTCACGTTCTGACAATTGATTTTCCACCATTTCAATAATAAACAATAAATAAAATCAGATTATAAATTTTGATATGCATTACTATTTTTTGATATAATTGTTTTTTGTATTAAAGGTTGTCTGCAACGTAAATTGGAAATTATTTATAGACTCATGCAATCTCTTTTGCCACACTCATCAATAAAGTTTCGTTTTCAACGAGACAGTAAAATATGGATTAATCTGAACCATATCTTCTGCCCATGCATATTCAGGATCTTTAGTAGGATATACTACAATATTTCGATTAATAACTGTAACATTTCTATCAAATATATTAACCCAACCATCATTTTGATCTATTGGCAAACGATATCATGAATACACATTTCCTATTCAACTTCAATTACAAATAAATCATTGAGAGTAATCACAAGCCCAGGTATCTGTTGTTCAATCATATACACCAGAGGTAGTTAACGGATTAAATGAATGATTATTACCCGCATCAAATCCTTTTAATTTAAGCATTTGTAAGGTATATCGATATTCATTATCTCATGTTATTACTCCATCTCCATTCCAATCCCCACTCTCAACCAATATTCTTCTAATAAACACTCTATCTTTTTTACTTTGTGAAATCAGATACAATTCCTGAACTCATGTAGCATCTTGAATAGCATTTGGTCATTTACCATAATCTACATCATCACCATCTCAAATCACTCAAACTGCAAAATCAGCATCAGCTTTCATATCTATAAACTGAAAAGTATATTCTCCATAAGATTGATGACCACTAATAAAACATCAAGATCATTCAGACAAAGTAAGATTTTGAGCAACATATTGATTTCATAATATATATCATGTAAGAGAACTACAAGAATATAAGTGATGTTCACCTGTATTTGAAAATAATGTATTATAATTTCAATAAGCAGTATAATTATCACAATATCAATTTAATCAAACATTCCACTGAAAATTATTTTGATATCCACTATCGCAACCTACATTTTTCCTATTAAAATATTCTTCATAATCAATAGTAAAATCTCTAAGTAAAAGATTTACTCTCTCCATCATATAATATGTTTTTTCTAAGAGTCATGCCCTTGCTTGAAAAGCATATCTATATTTTATAATTCCCATATACGCATTAAAAACAACCGTCATCAACAAAAAAAATCACGTAATCGAAATTATTATTTCTATCAGGGTAAATCACTTTTTTTTCATATAGTAATATCATACAATTTTAAAACTATCCTTTTAATAGTTGATTTAATTTTGCTCTTGTAGCAGGTCCCATCCATCACCATGTTTGAGGTTTATTTTCATATCACTTCAATATTCAGTTAGCAAGTTGAAATTGATAAACTGCATTTTTAGTTTGTTTATCATACATTCCATTCACTTCTCCAGTATAAAAACCTATTGAAGTAAGCAATTGTTGAAGTATTTTAATATCAGAATGCTTTTGATTGGTAGTAAACGGTCTCGTAAAGGTAAAATTTGTTACGGTAAAACTAGATGTTTGCGTCGAAGAAGATTGTTCTGAAGAAACAGTTGAAGATAAAGAAGACACTTCTCATCTATATATAGCAAGCAAAGAACTAATTTTTTGATTCATAGCAGTAGTAAAAGTTTTTAGCATTTCTTTTTGTCCTGAAGAAACAGTTGTAAACCAAGCTAAAACCTTATTTTGAAAATCTATATTTGAGGTAGTAACTCACGAAAAAGATAATGTAGTACCAAAATTAGTAATTTTTTGTTGAAGACTAAGAGCATCAGTGTCAAATCATGTACTCGTTAATAATGTTGTACACTGATACGTATTTGAAGAAAAATATTTTTTATAGAAAATATCAAGCTGATTTTTCAATGACAAATACTCTTTGTTGTCATACCATTGAGACAAAAAGAGATTTAATTTTTCATCAAATTGCATAGCAAAAAGCCCTATTGCATAATCTTTTTGAGTAGATAACTCTCAAGAAAGTGTTTTTAATATTCTATATCTTTTTACCTTAACATTAGCTAAATTTTGCATTGAAGTATCCAAACCAGATAGAGAAGCTGACTTTATTTTTTGAATTTGAGTAAAGAAAGCTTTTCACGTTCCAGCTAAATTTTCACGAAATGTAGATAATTTATCTGTTATTTGTTGAAAATCAGAAGTAAGTGACTGTATTTTTTGTATCTTTGCAGATATAGCAGTAACTAAGGTTTGATTCTTTGTTGTATAATCATCTACATCTTGAATAAATGTAGCTATTTTGCTTTGATATGAACTTTGAAAATTTTGTGCAAGCTGTTTATTTTCAGTTATTAGGATCATAAACTCTCAAGAAAGCTTAGCATATTCTGATGTATATGACGACCCGCTAGCAAACAAAACTACAGAAGTATCTTTTTCCAAAGTATATTTTTGTTCTATATCAACTAAATCTGTATATATTCTATTATACGTAGTAAGAAATTCCATTTTTAAAGTTTTCATATCAGATTGCATTTGTTGAAGAAACAAATCACCATCCATTACACCAAGACAAACTAAACTCTGATAATTAAGTGATTTAATTACAGATAGTGCAGATGTTTGAAATTGATTATAAACAGTTTGATAACTAGTATCATAAAGATTTTCTATTACTGTTTTTTGAGTTTTCATGGTTGTTAGAAGTGTACTTTCTCAAAAAGTAATTCATAAAAAAGAAAAAAAGAATATCAAAGAAAAAAATCAGATTTTTGTTTGTTTTTTCATGCTATTTTATGACAAGATAAATAGAATAATAAGCTAAAAAAATATATCATTACAAGCTAGTATTTCAAGTTGATTTTATATTTCAAAACCATAAAAGCATGTAAGTAAAAATTACTTATTAACTTATTTATCTATTTATCCGTATAGTATGGCACTAATTCCTAGCGTTATAGAAAAAGTAAAATGATGAGAAAGAGCTTATGACATTTACTCAAGATTATTAGAAGATAGAATTATTTTCGTAGGAGAACCTATTCACTCAGATATGGTAAATAGTATCATAGCTCAAATGCTTTTTTTGGAAAAAAAAGATCCAGATAAAGATATTATTATGTATATCAACACTCCAGGAGGAGAAGTATATTCTGGTATGGCTATCTATGACACAATGCAATACCTCAAATGTGATGTATGTACTATTTGTATAGGATTAGCAGCATCTATGGGATCAGTGCTTCTAACAGCTGGAACAAAAGGGAAAAGATATATTCTTCCTCATAGCAAGGTTATGATCCACCAACCACTTATTTCATGAGGTGGAATCACAGGACAAGCTACAGATATACAAATCGAAGCTGAAGAAATGATGAAAGTAAAATCATTACTCACAGATATTATGGCAAAACATAGCGGGCAAAAAGTAGAAAAACTATCTCAAGATATGGAAAGAAACAAATGGATGACAGCTGATGAAGCACTCAAATATGGATTAGTAGATAAAATCATAAGTAAATAACAAAAAAACCGCCAATAAAGGCGGTTTTTTTTAAATTATATAATTAATTAAAACTCGAAAGCAATTTATCAGCATCAGCCTTATCCTTGTCTTCTTGTTTAGCCATCATATTAGTATCCAATGCTCCTCCAGGAACATATGGAGTAATCATAGCAATCAAATCTTTTTCTTTAGAAATATTCTCATTTAATCTTTTCTTTGATAAAGCAACAAGATTAGCATCTGCAGATTTATCTATTTTTAAATTAAGATCATTAACATCTGCTTTTACCTGATCTAAGTATTCTGGCAAGAATTTTTCAAATCAAGCTTTAAAGAAAAAATCTTTAGTTCAATTATAAAGACGAGAAAATAACTGATTAATATCAGGTGAATATTGAAAAATAGGAGCTAATTTTTTATAAAGAGCATCTTTTGAAGTTTGAGACATTGTTACATCTATTAATTTACCTTTTTGATCTCTCACAGATCTCATAGGTATACGTATCAAATCATGCAAATAAGGCTTCATATCTATCCCAGAAAGAACCATTGCTTTTACAATAGTATTTACCTTCTGTTCATCCGTAAATCAATCCAAAACTTTAGAAGCTTCTGGACTTTTTGCAAGTTTCTCAAGAAGAACAGATGAATTTAGAGTATCCATTGTTTTAACTAAATCCATAAATTTATTTACTTGATTTCTTAAATCTGACTCATCTTCATTATGATGTTCATTTTTATTATTTGTATACAACATATCTTCCAAACTTTTCTTCATAGATTCAGTTTCTTGCAATTTTTGATCAACAACTTCATTATTTTTATCTTGTTCCAATGCCATTTTAATAAATTAGAATATAAATCTTTCAATATATTATAAATATACTTAAAGTTTTTGCAAATTTTTAGATTGACTTTTACTATAAAATATATAGAATATAAGAAATATTTTATCATAAAATAAATCTTATATGAAATTTAATAAAATACTACCAACAGTATGACTTATGATGCGATGATATTCTAGTTTTGCACAGCTACAAACTAATAATAAAACAAAAGAAGAAATAACACAAACTTTATTGTGTCCTAATTTTTCTGCAAAAACAGCTTTCAAAGATATTTTATTAAACACAAAAAATTGATTATGACAAACAGATACTTTAAAATGATTAGAAATATTTAAAAGACTTTTTCTGGAAGAAATAAACAAACAAAGAGGTTTAAGAGATCTTCCTCCATTAAAAATTGCTCCAAATTTACAAATTTCTTCAAAAAAATTTGCAGAATATATGAAACAACAACAAAAACGAGGTCATACCGTAAATGGAAAAACACTTCAAGATATGTGAGTAAATTTAGATGAATATTTAGTTTTACTAGAAAATGTAGCAAAAAACAGTCCTCGAAGTTCTGCAGAAGATATTATACAATGATGGCTCTATCTCGATCAAATACAAGATAGTGTAATGCAAATTAAAAGAAAAATACCTACTCACGACAATGCTATATTAAATAAGAATATAGATTACATAGGATATGATATAACTATAGATGAAAATGCATATTTATATATTGTAATGCAAACAGGAACAAAAGATCCTCAAAAAAGAGAAAAGTACAAAACTATAATTTCTACAAAATAATTATTAGAAAACACTAACCCAACTTTCTTTCCATTTGAAGTTCTTGTAATTGATTAACTAATTTTTCATATCTATTATATTGTCCTTTAAGATTTTCTAATTTTTCATTTTTAGATCAAAATTTCATATACAATTGATACATATCTTCAAATGTAGGATTTCCTTGTTTAGAAATAATTTTTTGTATTTCCGGAGAATTTACTAATTCATCAGGAATTGATATAAATACAGTATCTCCTTCTTTAGATACTTTTGTTTGTCATTCTTTTACATATTGCAATGTAGTATAAGATGTTCATTTAGGTCAAAGAAAAGCATTATGTCACTCTTTTCTATCAAAATCATTAAGAATAGTATAATTTATTTGATTTGAATCATCTGTAACAATACGCTTTTTAGAGTAAAGATTTAAAGTAACTGGCTTTAATTCTCTTCCATTAGCATATCATTCATCATATACATTATATTTCACAAAAAATTCTACAGCAGTCCACTGATTAACTATTTCATTCTTTTCGTTTGTTACTGATTTTATTAATTCTTCACCTCCATGCCCCATAAAATCGACTCCTCACTGAGTAAAGCCATTTCATTTATCTTGCACATTTGAAATCAAATCCAATCTTACTGGAACATTTTCTAAAAGAGCAAGTTCCTGAGATGATAAATGAGATATTTGCATCAATGCTCTACCATAAGCCCATCATATATTTCCAGGATTTTTTGATTCTTGCTCTTTATATTGCACTTTCAATTGCTCCAAAGTAGGTAATTTTGAAATATCAAATCATTTTTCAGTCAAAAGAGTAAGCTGATCTTTTATAAAATTAACTGCAAGAGAATTACCTTTTTCTGTTACCTGAGTAGCTTCCGCAATTCATTTCAAGATAACTTCACTTACTTGATATTTATTTGATATAATATTTTTAATATCTCACGATATTTTTTGTTTTTGTTGTTCAGAAATAGAAAATTCTGAAACTTTTTGATTTTCTACAGTAGTAAAAGATTCTGTTTCATTTGAATTTACTACTATTTTTGGAAGATTTACAACATAAGATTTATAAATATCAAATATTTGTTTAAAATCTTTTTCAATAATTTTTTGTTGAGGTTTTTTTTCATTATAAAGATCCATCATATTTTTTACCTGATCCCAGTTATATTTAGCCAATTCTTTAGGCATATCAAAATCTTTTACAGAATTCATACCTTGAATATAAAATCTTGTATTTGAAGAATCTTTCCAAAACGTAAAAAGTTTCTTAGATTCTTTTTCATAGAGAAGTTTTTTTTCTGAAAGTTCTTCTGGCGTTAAAGTAGACCAAGCTTCTTTTACAATATCTGTAACATCAACTTGTTCAGTCTTATTCTTTTCCTGTTCAACAATTCAATCTTGTGTATTTTCTTTTAATTCTTCTACTGATCAATTAGGCATAATAATCTATAAATAAATAAAGCATTATAAATCAGATATAAATTGTTCCAAATTATCTATTTGTTCTTGTTCTGACAATTTGTTAAGAGCTTCTTTTTGTTGAAGTGACGTAATTTTCTCTACAATTTGTTTAGCCTTGTTTTGATTCTTAGAAGATAGTAGTCAATTCACTATATCAACAAATTTTATATAAAGATAATGTATATACATCTCATCATCATGCTGTTGTACATAATCAAGCATATGCTTAGCCTGATCCCAATAAGGAATCAACTTATTAAGCAATAGAATAAGATATTCTTTTTTTGTCATATCAAATACTACTAATATATAAATTATACGATATCCGAATTAACATCTGAAGTAGAATTAGATACTTCCACAACTTCTTCATTTTGTTTACCTTTCAAAACTTTAGAAACAACTTTATCTTTTGCATCTTCTATTTTATCTTGTACTTGATTTCTTACTTCTTCCACCCTTTCTGATACTCAAGTAATACCTTGATCATTAGCTACTGTTGGATCAACTACTTCTTGATCAGTAACAGTATTTTCATTTTGTTTATTGATTTCTTTTGCTCTCATATTAACATCAGATACCGTATTCAAATCTTTTTGAGAAAGTTCACTATCTGCAATATTTTTTGCAGTTTCATCATTCAATTTAGCTTGATATTCAGCTTTAACTTCAGGCAAATTAAGTCCTTCTTCTTGTACATCAGCTGCCATATTTTTTCCAAAACCCATGATTATTTTGATAATAAAATAAATTATACAAATTATAACCACTTTTTCTAAAAAATGCAAATTTTCACTATTTTTTTAAGTTTTTATTGTATTAAACAGACAAATACATACATATAAAAAATCTGATTTATTTTATTTTTAGACGCATTCATTTATGAACAACCGACTTCTCACGATAGGATTAGAAATTCACTGTAAACTCAAATCTGAAAATAAAATGTTTTGCCAATGTAAAAATCAACAAAACTTTGATATACTTATACCAAATACCAATGTTTGTCCAGTTTGCACAGGCCAACCAGGAGCCCTACCTACACTCAGTAATGAAGCATTACGAAAAGCTCTTTTGGTAGGGAAAGCACTCAACTGTACTATCAACAAAACATCAAGATTTGATAGAAAATCATATTTTTATCCTGATCTTCCTATGGGATATCAGATTACTCAGTTATACAAACCGACCAATACAAAAGGATCAGTTTCATTTTTTCTCAATAATTATACAGAAGAAAAGACCGTAGAAATCTTAGATGCTCACTTAGAATGTGATACAGCAAAGATGATTCACGATGGTGGACAAGCATTGCTAGATTTCAATCGTGCTGGGACTCCTTTGATAGAAATAGTTACTTGACCAGATTTCAGATCAGCCGACGAAGTTACTGAATATCTCAAAGAGCTCCAAAGAATTGTAAGATATAACGAAATATCAGATGCTGACCTAGAAAAATGACAGATGAGAGTAGATGTAAATATCTCTATTAGAAAATCAGAATCTGACCCTCTAGGGACAAGAGTAGAACTCAAAAATATGAATTCATTCTCAGCTATCAAAAGAGCTATAGAACACGAATATCACAGACAAAAAGATCTCTACGAATCTGGAGAAAATTTCACTCAACAAACAAGAGGTCGAGATGATGCAAATACATCATCATACCTTATGAGATCCAAAGAAGACGCCCTTGATTATAGATATTTTCCAGAACCAGACCTTCCTCCTCTTGTATTAGATGATAATACATTAAACAAAATCAACAATACAAGTTTAGAAATACCATATGAATTCATCAAAAAAGCAAAAGATGAATATGGTTTTCATAAAGAATACATCAACGGACTTATTGGAGACAAAGAAACTTTAGACTATTTTATTTCTATAGAAAATATCGATCCAAAAATCAAAGCTAAATGGATATGTGGACCTATAGCTGCATGGTGTAAAGAAAACTTCACATCTATTCATGAATTAAAATTTTCAAAAGAACAAAGCATTAAATTTCTTCAAATAGCTCAAGAAGGTAAAATACTAGAAAATCAACTCAAGATAATCATGGATGAAATGATTAACACAGGAAAAGATTCAGAAGATATTATCAAAGAAAAGTGATTTGATGCTCCTTGATTAGATGCTAACGAACTTGAATCTATAGCAAAAGCTGTCTTAGAAGAAAATCCAACTATCGTAGAACAATATAAATGAGGAAAAACTACTACCCTATGATTTTTTGTAGGACAAGTAATGAAAAAAACCTGAGGAAAAGTAAACCCAAAAACAGCTTGAGATATGATAGAAAAATTATTATCTAAATAATATATCATAATCCTATTTGCAATAAAAATTCAAATAAATATATTGAATAAAAACAAAAATAAACAGAACCAATACCAAAGCATATGAAAAAATTTAACACAAAAACAGTAAGAATTGAATGTAAAAATTCATTTCAAAAAGATTTTTTTGAACAAAGAGAGAAAGCTTTTCAAAAACTAAAAAAAAGATTTTTCTTTTGGTTAACAGTAGCAATAATTAGTTATATTGTACACAAATTAACTAATTATAATATGATCCTATATGGATCATGCACATTATTTTTTGTTACTATATTCCTAACATGGGTTTCAGAAGGACATAATTTCTCAAAAAGAGGCTTAAATAACAATGCATCACTACATTTCAACAAAAATTGTGAATTTTATGTAGCTAACTCTTGTGAGAAAACATGCGAAAGATGTGGAGATAAAAGAAATTATTTGGAAGTATGTTCTATGATATTAGAACTAGATCAAAATGAATTTAATGGTTTCTGGCCATTTATATTCAGAAGAACCAAAGAGAGACTAAGAAGTAGTTTATCGTAATCAAAAAAGAATCAGGTATATCCTGATTCTTTCTTTTGATAAAGAATATATATTATATAGTTGTGAATACATAAATTCCAAGTCAAAGCATAAGCAAGCCTACAATCAAATGAATCAATTTTGTATTTTGATGTTTGATCTTAGCCAATTTATCAACAGTACTATATCCAAATCCTACAAGATAAGCTATTATCAACATTGGAAGAACAAATATTAAATTATATACTATCAGATATATATATCATCGCATAGTTAACTCCTTACTTTGAGAACTCAAATATCATAAAATAGTGAAATATGGTCCAGAAGAACATGGTAATAAGAATAAACTTACTAATATTCATACTACAAAAGCCCCCCATGGAGAAGATACTCTATCTATCAAATCATTCATTTTTGGTCTCCAAGAGAAAGGGACTTCCATCACAAAAAATTTACCATACCAGAAGTAATCCTTAAGATTAGCTAATCAAACCAAAACTCCAAGACTTCATACAACAATCTTAAGTATAGATGTATTCGTAGCACTAGCTAAAGCTGAAAATAGTCAAATTCCCATAGCCAGATACGTAAGAAACACAGACAAAGCAAACATTCCTCATGCTAACAATGTCTTTCTTCTATCCTTATGTTTACTCAAAATAGTAGAAAGTAAAAGAAGCATTACAGCAAAGGCACAAGGATTTATACTATCTGAAATTGCAGCTGGAAGCATAATTCAAAAGAAAGATAGTTGTTTTTTTAATGAATTTGTTGATTCTTGAATAACAGAACCCGTTCCAGCTGTTTCCTTACAATTTCCTGTAGTAGTTTGAGCTAATTTATTTTGAAAATATTCTACGATTGGCTCATCTCCATTAAGATAACTACAATCTGCACCACTATTGATTACCAAAAAAGGAACTCCAATCTGATCTGTACTAAGACCCAATTTATCTAAATATTGATTAAGATCTTTTAGATTATCTCTATTGAAATAAATTTCCTTAAAATCAATTGAGAATTTATTTTCAATATCATTTTCTTTAAAAAATTCTTCTACTTTAGCACAATGTTGACATCCATTTCCATAAAAGAAAACATAGTCTTGAGAAAAACTAAACGTCAAAAACAATCAAACAAAAGATATTAATCAGATTATAAATAGTTTTATATGTTTTATATGTTTCATAAAGCGTAATTATTAAATTGATAAAATACGTAAATTATTCTTCTATAACTGATTTTATAAGGATGCTATTATTTATTTTTTCATGTTTCACATTTTGAAATAATCTGTCAGTATCAACATAATCAATTACACCAGAAATAGGTAACAAATCATGATCCTGAATATCACTAGCAGTTCCATCCAAGATATCTTGATCTATCGATATTTCATTAAGCTTTCCCAAAAAATCTACAATAGTAGAAACCTGTTTTCAGATCTTATCTTGATCTCCCTGAGAAAACTCTATACAAGACAATCTTTGTAAATGAGCAAAGTCCTTTGTAGTCGACATGATAATATAAAGCATATAAATAACACACACTTCTAACAAAAAGCGTAGTAATTGCAATAAATAAAAAAACTAGAGATTGATTTTTTTTAAAATATATATATCATACTTTTCACACTTTTCATACTTTTCATATTTTAATTATACATATATCAATGAAAAAACAGATTTTACTCATAGGAATAATAATTATATGTTGAGTAAGCACAACATTATGACGATCCTACCCTATTCAGCAAGTTAGCAACGAAGAATGTAAAGAAAAATGAATACCTTGTACATACGATCTTCCTCGTATAGAAGATGCTAATTATATAAAATACAAAAGCGATAAAACATATCGTGAAACATATTCTATGCTACGATCTACTACATATTATGATGGATGGGATATCTGACTATGAGGACACCAAGGAATAGATATAGCTACAGATACATGAACACCAGTTTTTTCAACAGAAGATGGTAGTGTAATATTTGCAGGAGAAAAAGGATGACGATGATATACTATAACCATAAAACATATTATTGATGGAAAAACTATATATAGTTCATACGCACATCTTTCTGAAATATTAGTAAAAGTTGGCGATGAAATAAAAGAAAACTGACTGATTTGAAAAGTAGGATCAACTTGAAATTCTACAGGACCACATCTTCACTTCCAAATAGAAATCAATGACGACAACAATCATCCATTCTTTTACAGAAATTGCTTATGAGAAATACCAGAGATTGTCAATGAATGAAGATGTATAGAACAAATGTTTAAAAATACTATAGATCCAATATTGTTCATAGAAAAAAATGGAAACATTCCTATTTTGAAAGATAAGAATAATAATAAAACATTTACCAACACTTATAATAGTTACAAAAATCTCTTGTTTTCATGATTTGCATGAGGAATCCTTGATAAAAATACACTCTCTAAAATAATTATAACACCTAAAATAAACTCAGAAAACATATTAGTCTTAGAAGACACTATCACACTAAAATATGATAAAAATATTATTAAAATATTACCCGATTCATTTAATGTAATCAAAAATAAACAAATACTCATTATTCCACAAAAGACAGGGTTTACTACGATATCTTTTGTATACAAAAATAAAGTATTTAAAAAATTACCTATAATTATAACAGATCCAAAATTTTTAATAGACGTAAAAACCATATTTAATAAAAATCCAGATCTATTTAAGTCCTTATTTCTATAATATAAAAAACCATGCTATTAACGCATGGTTTTTTAATTTTATATAATTATTTAACAAGCAAATTTACTGATCAAGCTACTTCTGGTTTATCATCATAAATAATTTTTGCTTTTATCGTATAATTTCCTGCATCAGTATATGTAGTTGTAGTTGATCAACATTCTTGTCTAGTAGAACATTCTAATGTCTTTCCATTTCCGAAATCCCAAATAATTTTTTTCAATAATCAATTTACTTCAAGACTAAGCGCTACTCTATCCCCTACTTTAGCTACTTGACCAGGATGTGAATCTATATTTATCTTTAATGTTATAGTCTGTTGTTTAACAATAATTGGAGCATCTAAACCAATCGTCTTAGTTAATCACTTCTTAGTTTTTATAGTAACCGTAGGATTAAACGTTCAATTATCTAGCTTTGTATCATAACGATATGTATGTTGCATAACTGATTGAGAAAGATTTTTCTTTATATTTCATGTACCATCTCCGAAATCCCAAGTAAAGTAAATAATCTCATCTTTAGGATCATTTAATGTAGTTGTAGAAGCATCCAAAGTAACTGTAAACGGATCTGTTCACACAGAATCTGGTTTTACAAGAAGTCTTCCTATAATATTATCTCTATTTACTTTTATAGATATTGGTTTCTCTGTTTTTGCTCATGTAGTTTTATCTTCTACCAAAATAGTAATAGTATGATCTTCTGCAGTATCTACTTTAAATTCAAAAGTTTTATCATCACTTGATAATACAGGTACTCCATCATACAATACTTGCTTTGTAGCACGAGGATTATTTGGTAATATTTGACGTAAATTAAGCTGTAATATTGTAGGAATCTCTGAAATAGAAACAGTATCGTTTACGAAAGAATCATCTCCAGAATTAGCAAATGATTGAAATTTTGGACTAGATGTAGATTTATACAACATAGTATAATCTATTTGAAAGTCTGACACACCTATCTGTATATCATCACTTTCACAAGATCATTTCTTACCTTCATCTGTAATAAAATCTACTTTCAATGCATATATTCAAGCAGAAGGAAAACTATATTCAAATAATGAATTTTTAGATTTATTAGTTGATATTTTTTTACCATCAGAAGTAATCGTATACTGATAATCAGTTACAGATGCTGTAGATTCCAAAAATGATATATCAAAAGAATAATTATTTTTTCCAAGAGAATTTGTTGTTACTTCACATACTGGAACATCTGATTGTTCAACTCTTACAGGAAATGAATACACAAAATCACTAAGATCAGGAAATTTTACTCTAACAATATATAATTTAGCTTGTTTATACGTATACGTAAGTGAAGATACATTTTGTTTATCTACTTGTCAGCTCATATCACTTACATACCACAATACTTTATAATCAGTCAAACTAAGATCTCTAAATACATTGGTTGCATCAAATTTTACTTTATTAGGCACCTTACCAACAATCATTTCTGTATGATTATCATTGAAAGTAAGAGCACCATCTATAGGAGAAACAACTATCGAAGATACTACATCCAATACTCAAGCATCTATACTCTTCTGAAGTTTTTCTCAAGTAGGACTAGTATAATTAATATTCAATGTCATAGTATAACTTCATTTATCAAAATATATACATGATCCATCAAATTCTTGATTTGTCATATTCAAAGGAATTTGTTGTTTATTACCACAATCCAAAGTAATAGCATCAAAAGAAGTAACTGATCATAAGGCAGGAGTTACTCTAGCAACAAAATCTTTATTTAACATAAATTTCATGAGAGCAGGCGCTATCAATTGTACCTTAGCACTAGATTCATAAACAGGATTACCATTAAAATCTACAGATGATAAATATGGATCAACAAGATTATTGGTATTAACCACTGTTTCTACTGAAATAGCATCTACAAGATTAAGTACTCTATATCACAAAAGGAATGAAATAAAGAAAAATAATAATCAGACTACTAATCACATTCAGTATCAAACCTTTGATTTATTTTTTACAGATATCAATCTATATCCATTTACTACAAGCATTCCTATACCCAAGAAAAATAATAATCCAAAAAATATTACAGAAAATGCCTTAAGTAAGTTTTTAGTAGTAGCCACATCAATTCATACATTAGCTAATTGANNCGTAAAATCCGGGCAATTGTTGCGGGCCAATTCCTTGGCCTTGGCCATGGTGGAGGGCAATTCCGGATAGTATAAGATTCTCGGTTCCCACCCCGGAAATTCCCAAGGATAGGGTATATCCGGACAATTTTCGAGCTGGTACCCGTTCGCGGTTGCACGGATTTCATATCCAAGCTCTTGAAGTTTTTGATTATTCTGCTGATATTGAGCAGATATTTGTTGTGCTTGCTGTTGAATTTGTTGTTTTTGTTCTGCAGAAACTTGAGGATTCTGAATAATCCCAGCAAGCTGATTATATTGCTGTTGTAAAAGTTGTTGTTGTTGTAAAAGTTGTTGTATTTGTTGTTGCACAAAGAGGTTATTTACTTGTTGCGCAGCCTGAGTAGGGGCTTGCTGTGGCTGTTGATTATTTTGAGGCTGAACAGGCGCTGATTGATTTTGCTGTTGAGCTTGCTGAAAAAATGGATCAACCATTTAGATTATTTATAAGGTAAAATATAAATTTATCGTTACAAAATACACTACAGAAACCAGAATACAAATTATCAAAAGCTTTTCAATCCCAAAGAACAAAAACATACATATTACACAATTTTAAAAGAAAAACGCAAGTATGTTTTTTATAAAAACAAGTGTAAAAATAGAAAAATTAGAATTTAGGATATATAATAAGGATAAAGATTTTATGTTCTTTTAGAATATCATGAAAAAAAATCAATTTACAGCTATCAAAACATTACTTATCAGTGGAGCAATTTTAGCTCTAGGTATTTTTTGATATGTTAGTGCGTATATTGAATTCTGATTTCCAACACCAGATAATAATACATATACAACAAATAGTAATATATATACTAGATTAATGATAACATGAGATTTACAATCACTTTCATGGAATCGAAATGGAACTATATACAATATCTATAATAATACATTACTGATGTATTATGATTTCAATACACATGCAAATGGTATGAATGATAAATCTCTTTGGTGAAATAATCTAACAGGAAATACAAACCTTATTGATGAATGATGATCAGATTGTATTATTTTTGATGATACGCAATATATTACAGGAAATACAAATCTTTCAATTTCTGATGAAGTTACTATATCCACAAAAATAAGAAAATACACAACAACCAACAGTTTCACTATATTTAAAAAAACAGATGATAATAATAATGGTATTATAATTAATTCTACAGGAAATACTCTATATGCAAATATACGAAATGGAGAAAACAATATTTTATCTTGATATATATGAGATCAAACTCGATACACAATTACTATAACATACAAAAAATGAGATAAAATAAAACTTTTCATAGACGGAACTAAAATTGATGAAAAAAGTATTAATAATTATCCAATAACATCAAACACATGATATATCACAATGTGACCATGATATTTTGGTAAATTAGATGATTTTAAACTATACAATCGTACATTTTCTGAAAATGAAGTTTTATTTTCATTTAAAAGTAGTTTAGATAAAGTTCCTTTTGTAAATAGTGATTGGAATTTTACAACAAATAATATCTGATTAATAGATGGAATATATACCTATACAGGAACTGCTACTTTCAGTGGATGAAGTACAGAATCTACAGGAAGAACATTAATCATAGACAACAACAATCCAACCATATATCTTACAACACCTACAAGCGGTACTTCTATTTCTGCTCAATACTTCACTCTTTCTCGAGCAGGATTTGATTACCCAGCAGGGATCTCTGGATATAAATATTCTATTTCAAATACTGGAAACACCGAATTATTATCAGGATTTACTCAAAATGGAAGTATTACTATTACAGGATTAAACAATGGTACTTATGTATGGAATATTACCGCTTATGACAAATTAAATCATTCAACAGTTTCNNTTCAGAATCAAGAACTATAATATATCAAAAACCTATTATAGGGTCAGCTTATTTCTCTGGATTAAAAAACAATATCTATACAAACAAAACAGGAGTATCTCTAGTACTTACTGCAAACAAAGCAGTTAATTATCTCATTACAGGAAATATAATTTCACAAATCAATTGATCTATTCCAAACAACACAAGTGTAATAAACATTCCTATAACACTACTTACAGGAAATGGATCAAAAACAGTAACCATCATTTATAGCAATTCTTGAGATACAAACGTAACATTACAACCAAGTGTATACTTAGATCAAACAAGCCCTACCGTAACACTTTTCAATCCTGTACACTTAAGCACATACAACACATGAACCATTACCTTCAGCTGGAGTGCTTCAGACAATACAAGTATTCAAGAATTTAGATTTTACTTAGATAATCTAGTTACACCTAAGACAATTCTTTCTGGAAATATAACTACCTATACAGTAAACAATATTGCTGATGCTTCTCACGCATGGAAAGTAGAAGCTGTAGATATTGCTGGAAATATATCTTGATCTCAAACATTTATTTTTACTACAGATAGTTCAACTCCTACTATATCTGGAGTAACAAACAATACTTATTATTCAACTTCTGTTACACCTACTATATCTGGAGCTACACAAACATGGCTCAATGGTATCACATATGTACCAGGTACTACAATTACAGGAGATGGAAATTACACATTAATTGCAAAAAATATTGCAGGGAATCAAACACAAGTAACATTCGTTATAGATACTACTAAACCAACAATAACTTTAGCAGGTCCAGCAAATAGTGCTTCATTCACAAACTCAAACAATATCACATTCTCTCGAAATGGAACAGATAGTAATCTAAGCGGATATATTCTTATTGTAAACGGTTTATCTTCTACTGGAGTAAATTTACCAGCAAGTATAAATTCATATACAATAAACAATCTAGCTAATGGAACATATTCTCGATATGTAACAGCTATAGACAAA
The DNA here is from genome assembly GCA_002414185.1 of Patescibacteria group bacterium UBA5124. Taxonomy (GTDB): domain Bacteria; phylum Patescibacteriota; class Gracilibacteria; order Absconditabacterales; family Absconditicoccaceae; genus UBA5124. The sequence goes on from DHYS01000034.1 coordinate 20,041, forward strand.
GCTGGAAACAGTGCAAATCCAGCATCTGTTAATGGATTTACTCTCAATGTACAATTAACATGATCTATAGTACTATGATGAGTCACAGGATCTAGTATATTATATTCAAGCGGATCTATTAGCATCCAAAGTACTATGAACAAAACTTGTACATTAGATATTTCATGAAATACTCTTTCATTCACTACAATAACAAGATCATTATCTGCAGGAGTAAGTCAAACAGAATATATTACCCTATACCCTGCCGGAGACTGATCTAAAACAATAAATCTTTCATATTCTAACGGAATAGAAACATCTTTAACAAGAGCTTATACTATTTACGTAGATCAATCAGGACCGACACAACCAACATTCACAACGACATCAACCACAAATACAGGAGCATTCACTCTTGGATGGACATCATCAACTGATGGAGGTGTAGGATTAAAAGATTATGCATATACTATATCTAATGGAAGTAGTATAGTAAAAAGTGGTTATACAACAGCCACAAGCATTTCTATAAACAATATGGAAATCTGATGAAATTGAACATATACTGCTACAATTCAAGCTAGAGATCTCTTCAACAATTGAAGTACTATATCAAGTCATTCATTTACATATGTAGGAATACCTGACACTATTCCTGATTCATTCTCTTTTGATAGAAGATATGATGCAGAATTGGAAACAATTTATAAATCTGATTCTATAACTATTACAGGACTTAGTGAAAATACAACCGTAGAAGCCTACGTAGATAATGGAGACTTATATATTAACGGAACTAATGTAGGGACAACAGGAACCGTTCAAAATGGAAGTGTTGTAAAAGTTGCATTAGAATCTAGCGATGAATACGACACCACAACATTGGCAGTTTTAATCATAGGACAACAATCAGCAACATTTAAAGTTACTACTATAAGTGAAGATGATGGTGATGATAATAACAATGATTCAGATGAAGATTCTGACGATGATATCGGAGATATCATAAGTATATCTTCATCACAAAAAATTCAAATAAGTGCTTTATATAATGTATTATCAGATCTTTACACGAGCTCAAAGAAAGATGAATTTATGACAACACTTAAAGCTATGATAAAAGAAAGAATTCAAGAAATGCAAGATGATGATGAAGATGAAAGTAAGATAGGAGCATTACAATATCTCTATCAACTCATAGATGATGATTATAGTGAAGATAGTAGTACATATACAGCACCAAACGGAAAGAAATATACTATTACATATAGTAGTAGTCAATGATATACTTCTCCAAACTTTATTAATAAAAACAAATATTTCTCTACACTAAGTGAAATTAAATATTATATAGATATCAACAACAAATCATCAAGCAGTTCGAGTAGTTCAAGTAGCTCAACTACAACAAATTACAATGTAGATCAATCTCGAACAAGCAGTCCATACACAGCACCAAATGGTAAAGTATATAGATTATTAAAAACAACCGATGGATTATATAGTTCATATGATTTCATGTATGCAAAAACATTCTCTACACTTGCAGCAATGAAAGATTACATATACAAAAATAACAAAAAATAATTAATAGAAATGTTCTATAGCATCAACAGTTGTATTCCAAGAAAAATTTTTGACCGGTAGATTTTCCCAAATCTGCTGGTCTTCTTTTATAGTCAAAAGAGATTCTAATATATCATACGATGATCCAGGTCTAACAAAAACAACCTTACCAGAAACCACTTCAGGTAATGACGCGACATACGTAGTAATCAATGGTTTATCCATAGCAACCACTTCTGTATGTACAGAACCAAATCCCTCAGAAAAAGACGGAGCCACTACAACATCACAAGATGCAACCATAGTACGCAAATCTTTCTTATCCATTCCTTGAAAGATCTGAATCTGACGAGCAAATCAAAACACTTCCAAATCTTTAAGACGTTTCATCACTTCAGATCTTCTCTTAGAATCTATAATATTAAATACAAACAAGGTATCTGGATCATATTTCATCATTTGAGGAATACAATCCACAAGACTATCTAATCATTTAGATTTTCCAGCATGACCATAATACAAAACTACATATCTTCCATTCCAAGTATTCTTTTTTTTCCAATCCAAGATTTCGTCTTCTGACACCTGTTGAGACGACCAAAAATCAGTATCTACACCATTATAAACTACTTCAATAGATTTATCAGGTATTCTATACAAGGTTCTAAGAGAATTCATAGTATATCTAGAAACACAATGATAGAGATTATAATTAAACATAAATACGAGTTTTTCAAACAACAAATACATCCATCCAAGAACCCATCATTTATACATAATCCATAATTTTCCAAATACTTCATGTACCGTTAATATAACTTTTTTTCTAAACAATATTCACATAATACTTGCTGGAATAGCTCATCCATACGTACTCGTATGAATTACTGAAATATCACTAGCTAAAGACAATATTTTTAATCCTTTCCATAGAGCTAAAACCATAAAAGAAAGTCTGGTTTTACCAACTCTATAAATTTCCATATTATGATCATGTTCATAAGATGGCAAAGATTGATCAAAACGACTCGTCAAAAGAGTTATTTTATAATTTTTCTTTAACAATCTCGTAATTATTTGCTCAAAAACTGTCTCTACCCCTCAATGATGAGGTAAATAATAATCTAAAACAAAGAAAATATGCTTTTTCATTACTGTTTTACAAAATACAAAGTAAGGGAAATATAGTAAAATAGTAACAAGAGTCAAGCAATAAATATATTAGAAATAAACAAAAAAGTAGCTCAAAATTTGACAAATTTCTTTTTTTCAAATACAATTATATAAGCTTTATTCCTTGGCAACAAAAATGCTAAAAACCATACAAAAACATATAGAAAAAAAAGTACATAAACACATAATAAAGCACCAACACAAGCATGTACACAAAATTTTACATGCCGTACATCATTTTCATCATACATTAGCTCATATGTGAGAATTAATCTTAGTAGGAGCTATATGATTTTCTAGTCTTATCTTTGCCAATTATAATACTTCGTATGCAAGTCTTCATAGAACAGATCCAGAACAAATTGTACAATATTTAGTTAAAGCTATGGCACAAGGAAAACAAAACACAAATGACAGTAAATATATATCAATCCGAGAAATGGACGGAAATGTAAATAATACATTTTTTCCATGATACTGTACCTATGGAGCTGCACGTATATCTCCAGAATTTTTTCCATATACTAATTCATGACACAATCAACAAAGAACATGGGGAGGAAACGCCGTAGATCGATGTGAAAATGCACAAGCAACAGGATTTAAAATATCTTCAATTCCTGTACAAGGAAGTCTCTTAGTATACAAAGGAAATAGTTCAAATGGATATTTTGGACACGTAGGAAAAGTAATGTATTATAATGCCGATAATCAATCTATTATCATCAGAGAAATGAATTATATTTGAAAATATATCATGACAGATCGTCGAGAAAAAGCTACAAATCAAAACATTAAATGTTTCATTTATCCTTCAACAAATAAACCTACAACAACTTGAGACTTACTCAATCAAACAATCGTAGGAGAAAAACCAGTAATAATAGAAAATACTCCATCTACAACAAACAATACTACTACAAACAATACTACTACCACTACTACTACAAACGAAAATAATGAAACAACAGATAGTTCAAACACAGAAACTACTCCAATAGACACAGATTCTAATACTCATGAATCAGCACCAACTACAGAAAATTTAGAATCAGAAATAACTCAACAACAAACTATAGAACCTGAAATCTCTGCAGAATCTTTGACAATAAACACAGAAAATATTTCAGATATTGCAAAACACTTCTTCAATCAAAATACAATACAAATCAGAAAAACAACTAAGAATCAAGTTACTACAAACGATACAATTACTATAACAATTCAAATAAAGAACAAAGAATCTAATGAAAATTACAATTGAATATTACCATTTATCTTCAATATTATTTCCAATAATCAATCATTACAAGGAAATATATCTACTATACAATTTATAAACAATGGAGAGCAAACAATAACTTTCACAGCAAAAGAAAAAGGAGAATCCTCTATCATCTTGACCATTGACGATCAAAAAGTAGCGACTCTCCCTATTATTATAAACTAATTTTTTCTTACCCTATATTAATTATTTTTACATATGGAGCCAAAGCTTCTCCATGTAATACATCATTAATTACCACTATTTTTTGCCCTTTAGTAACAATATTTTTCTGTTTCAAAATAGTTATAGCATTTTGTTCATCTTCAACAGGATAATTTCACCAATCTCCTATTAAAAACGGATTTATAGAATACAAAATATTCATTGATCTCAAAATATGTTCATCTTTAGTAAACGCAAACACTGTATGATTAGGCTTGAAGGCAGATACTATTCTAGCCAAAAATCACGAATTAGTAAACAGTAAAATATAATCTGCTTGAACTTCATCAGCTATATGTAAAGCTGATTTTGCAATCATTTTTTTATCCAAAACATAATTATCTGTAAAAGTAATTTGAAAATCTTTATGTTTATTATTCGTATGTTGTTCTGCTTCACAAAGAATATCATTCATCATCTGACAAGATTGCACAGGAAAATTTCCCATAGCTGTTTCATCAGACAACATTGTACAATCTGTTCTTAACATTACAGAATTATATACATCTGATACTTCTGCTCTTGTAGGAAACGGTGAAGTAACCATACTCTTAAGCAATTCAGTAGCAACAATAATAGTCTTTCCATATACAAAACATACATCCATAATTTCTTTTTGGTAATATGGCAATTTTGAGATTTCTATTTCCACACCAAGATCACCTCTCGCTACCATAACTCCATCAGATTCTTTTACAATTTCTTCCAAATTTTCCAAAGCTTCTTGATTTTCAATTTTAGAAATTATTTGAATATGCTCTGCATTATTTTCCTTGAGAATCTTTTTGATTTCCAAAACATTTTCTCTATTTCTAATAAACGACGCAGCTATAAAATTCATATTTTCTTTGATTGCAAAAAGCACATCTGACATATCCTTTTCAGTTAATCCTGGTAATTTCAACTTTACTCCAGGAAGATTTATATGTCTTCTAGATCCAATCAAATGATCATCAAGCATTTCTAAAACAGCATAATCAGCATTTACTTCTATCACTTTTGCTTTCAAAAGTCCAGAATCTATAATAAGAATTTGATCCTTAGAAATATCTTCCAATAAATATGGATAATCACAAAACAGATCATTTTTTTCTACTATTTTTCCCTGATCTACAAAAATCTTTACAAGATCTCATTTTTTTACAGGTATTTTTTCATCAATAGAACCAGTTCTAATTTCTGGTCCTTTAGTATCAAGCAAAGTACTTAAATTAGTCTTTCCTGAAGCATTAAGATTTTTAATCATTTCCAAGATCTTAGCCACTGCATCTTGTTGAGCATGAGAAAAATTAAATCTGACTACATTTGTTCATGCATTATACAAATCAACAAATCTTTGTTCATCCATACATAAATCTGAAATCGTTGAAATAATTTTAGTTTTTTTAAAGGTATTCATTGTCATACATAGTAAATTAAAATAATATCAATTATATTGTGCAACTAATATGCTTTCGCAAATAGTACTCTTCTTGTACTAGGTTTTCCAGTGATCATATCTACACCAGATTCTTCTGGACTATCAAAAGGAATACATCTAATCGTTGCTTTAGTTTCTTCTTGGATTTGTAACGCTGTCTCAGTTGTTCAATCCCAATGAGCCAATACAAATCAACTTTCTACTTTTTCTTTAAATTCTTCATATGTATCTACTTTATAGGTATTAGTTTCTGTAAGTGATTGATGTTTAGTATACACATTTTTTTGAATATCATGAAGAAGAGATGAAACTGTAGATGCTAAATCTTCTATCTTCACAAATTGTTTTTCTTGGGTATCTCTTCTATACAATTCAACATGACCTTGTGCCATATCTCTAGCTCAAATAGCTATTCTCAAAGGTACTCCTTTAAGTTCATATTCATTATATTTCCATCCTGGAGATTTCTGTGAATCTTCATCAATCTTTACAACTACTGGCATTTTCCATTCACCAAGTGTTGGAGAAGAGATAGTTATCTGAGAATTTTTTAAAGTATCTAATGCTGAACCTAGATAATTTTTGATAGCAATCAAATCCTCTTCTGTCTTAAATACAGGCACAACTACCAAATGAATTGGAGCCAAAGCAGGAGGAAGTACTAATCCTTGATCATCAGAATGAGCCATAATTAAACCTCCCATAAGTCTTGTAGATACTCACCAAGACGTAGCATATACATATTCTTGTTGATTATTTTTGTTAGTAAATTGTACATCAAATGCTTTAGCAAAATTTTGTCCAAGATTGTGAGATGTTCCAGCTTGAAGAGCTTTTCCATCCTGCATCATAGGCTCAAAACTATACGTTCTTACAGCTCCAGCAAATTTTTCATGTTCTGGTTTTTGTCCCAAAATATGATAAATTCCCATAAAATTTCCTACAAAATCTGAATATACCATCAACATTTTTTTTGCTTCTTCTTCAGCTTCATCTGCTGTTGAGTGAGCCGTGTGACCTTCTTGCCACAAAAACTCCATAGTTCTCAAAAATATTCTTGTTCTCATTTCCCATCTTACCACATTTGCCCATTGATTGATCAAAAGCGGTAAATCACGATATGAATGAATCCAGTTTCTATAACTATCCCAAATAATAGTTTCTGAAGTAGGACGAACGATCAATTCTTCATCCAATTTAGCTTCAGGATCAACTATTACACCTTTCCCATTAGGATCATTTTTGAGTCTATAGTGAGTAATTACAGCACATTCTTTAGCAAATCATTCCACATGAGAAGCCTCTTTACTAAGGAATGATTTTGGAATAAATAAAGGAAAATATGCATTAGTATGACCAGTTGCCTTAAACATAGCATCAAGAATATTTTTTATATTTTCCCATATAGCAAACCCATAGGGTTTGATTACCATACAACCTCTTACTGATGAATTTTCTGCCAACTGAGCTTCTTGCACAATTTGATTGTACCATTCCGAATAGTTTTCTGTACGTGTTGTTAATTTTGCCATATGGATACAAAAAGGATTAAAATATATGTTTGCCAAAAATAGTGATTTCCTAAAGTTTTTCACGTAAAAATAAAGAGTTCTTATTAGATATATTTGCCTTTTTATAAAAAGATAAAAAAAAGACTTGATTTTTATTAAAAAATATATAAAACATAAAACGTCAAGAGGAAACAAATCTTCTTTGACATAAAACATATAACCCATGAAAAACTATCATCCACCGTGGAATTTGACAGCGCTATCAACAAATTCGTTGCCAAATAATAAAACATCTTAAACACCCGGCCGCCGATGAAAAGCATGGCTCAATGCCCGTACCCTACAGGCTTTAAATAGAGGGGAAACAACATAATACAAAATAATATCGCCGATTTGCAAAATCGCGTAACCCGCCGAAAAATATCCGGAACAACGCCGTTTCCGAAAACATGGGTCAACGCATCATGCACAAAAATCTCGCTCATGAAAATCAAAAAATGTGCCTCTATACGAGGATCTCCCGGTACTGAGAAACATAGTACCATCGATTAAAATAAATTACCGGCCGCCCCAGTCCGCCGCTCACGCAAAGATATCTGGCAATCGAATATGCCAGTGATAAGAGCTCTTCGGATCGCCCGGGACAACAAACATCAAAAAGTTGCCGCACATGCCAAAAACGGTTCAATTACCGCCCATCAGGGCAGAAACAAACAAACAAAGCCTCCAGTATATCTGGAGGCTTTCTTCTTATTATAAATAATTATATCACTTAGAAATATATTGATAACCATTCCCAGAAACTACTAGCACTATCTTTTGTCTTTTGTTCTTCAGAATCCACAGCATTCAACAAATCTCCAGGAGTAGGTATTGAAGAATCAGTATTTCCAACTAAATAATCTCTATAGGTCATATTTTTAAAAGTACACGTCCTATTAGTAAATGTACCCTTTAAAACTCCATTTGTACATATTCTCAATTCAACTTCACATGGCATATCTATCAATCCAATAGGAGAAACATAAGCTCTTATAAATTGACCATTTTTTACTGTTTCACCCCAAGAAGTTATACAATTAGCACTTTTTGTAGATGTTTGTGTAGTGTAAGTAACTGCTTTAGGTTTTCCTGTACTTTTTCCATCTGGCCATACATCTATAGGTTTTTCTGTGGTATTTATCTTACCATGTACATCAAAATCAGCTCCACTCAAAGAAGGATCTTTAGGTTGAATATAAGGATCCATTCATTCTTGATTATAAGATATTGGTTCTACCTTTGTATAAGAATAAACTTCGTTTTCTTTACATGATTTTTGCTTATAACTACCTGTCAATTTTCCATCATAACAATATCTCTTCTGTATATTGCAGACAGTATTTACATCTTTTCTTTGTTCATAAGCCAATATATAATCCTTATGTTCTACTATTTCTCACCAAGGAGCTGTACAATTTTTAAAAGTTTTTTCTTGAGCTAAAGAAGATGATCATCACACACTATCAATAGCTATAAATTCAACTTTTCATCAATCCTCAACTTGCATTACTCCAGTAAATAAAGTACTAGAAGACCCCGATAATAATATTTGATCTACTTCTCCTTCATCTATAAAAGAATCTTCTTTATCTGGCAATCAAGGAATATTTACAGAAGAAGGTTGTTCTTGAGTATCCATAGTTCAAGAATAAACTGTTCCTGTTGTATCATCAAAAAGAAAATCCCACTGACTTGCTGCACCATGACTTTGTAAAAGATCAGGATCCATTCCCCAATCTTCAGGTGTTCCAGCCAATATAAATGTCATAGACTGATCTTGAGAGATCACCTCTACTCTATTTGGCAATTGTATTACCAATGCAGCAAAAAACACCAAAAACCATGCAACTAAAGATCTTTTAATAGCTTCTTTCCAAGAAAAAATATGTTTATGAGACGCTGTTTTACGAGAAGTTGTATGAGTTTTTTTATAGGTTTTCTTATGTTTCTTATACATGGGATCTTTAAAAATCTAAACATATTAAAGTATATCCCAAAAAACATAAAAAATCAAATTTTTAAGTACTTTTTAAGCTATTTTATTATACCAGATCCAATACATTCATCTCCAATATAAGCCACTACTATCTGTCACGACGCAATAGCCCATTGAGACTCTTGAAATTTGATATGTAATTGCTGATGTTCAAATCAAACTAATTGTGCTGGTTGTGGCTCCTGTCTGTATCTAATTTTAGTTTTTACATCTAGTGGAAAATCATATTTTTTCCCAATCCAATGCCAATCCAATGCAAACAAATCACTATGAGAAAGATCTTCATGAGACTTATCTCACACAATAACCAGATTTTTTTCTACATCAGTTTTGATAACATAAGATTTGATATTTATTCACAAACCATGCCTTTGCCCCAAGGTATAAAACCAAGCTCATTCATGTTGTCCCAAAACTTTTCCATCAACAGTAACAATATTTCAAATTTTCTTTGGCAATTTTTGTTCTAAAAATTTTTTCATAGGAATATTTCCTATAAAACACAAACCCTGACTATCAGGACGATCTGCATTAGGCAATTGTATATCATGAGCAATTTTTCTTACTTCTTGTTTTGTTAATCATCACAATGGAAGTAATGCTTTTGAAAGTTGAAACTGATTAAGTCATGAAAGAAAATAACTTTGATCCTTATTATAATCTACTCCCCTCAACAAACAATATTCATTATTTTTTTCTTCTATTTTCGCATAATGTCACATAGCTATTTTATCAAATCACATCTCCAAAGCTTTATCTAGAAATACATCAAATTTAATCAGACTATTACAAAACACGTCTGGATTTGGAGTTACTCATTTAGCATATCCATCATAGATATATTGTATAATTCTATCATTATATTCTTTTTGTAAATCAAAAGACAACAATTCTATTCCCAAAAATTTAGCAACTTTTATAGCCTCTTGTGCATCATCGTATGTTGTACAATTTCATCCATCAGAAACATAATTCTTCATAAATCCTCCAACAACATCAAAACCTTGTTGCTTCAAAACATAAGCAGCAACAGCAGAATCAACTCATCACGATAATCACACTAATACACGCATCTACTATAAATTTTATTTTTTTATAAAAAACGTACTCCCGAAAGAATACGTTTTCTGTTTTTGTTTTCAAATAAATTATTTTTTCTTAGCAACTGGTTTTTTAGCAACTACTTTTTTAGCAGGAGCCTTTTTAGCAACTACTTTTTTAGCAGGAGCTTTTTTTGCAACTGCTTTTTTAGCAGGAGCCTTTTTTGCTGCTGGTTTTTTTAACAATGCCATAGTGTTATAGGTAAGAAAGAATAAAACTTACACCTTCGTATATATGCATACCTACTTAAAAATCAAACGAATCAACATTTTTTATTTTTTTTATACAACAAAAAACACAGCACCAAAAGCCGCAAAAACAAGTTAATTTAAAAAATCAAGTTTACATATTAGTTTAAATATACAGGTTATGTTTTATATTTCTCACATAGAAATTTTTTTTCGTTTTTTCTCTCTATCATAATACACGCATCATGCACACAATTTATTCAGTTATCAAGGCACTTTTGAATAGATATATCATTTTGAGATCATGGCTGCATCCAAATATTTTTTATTCATATTTTTTTAACTTCATCTACAACCAACTCTGTAACATTAGGTGGAACAACACAAATCACTACATCAATTTTTTTATCAACAGATGATAATGTAGGATATACATGTTGTCATAAAATTTCTTGTTCTTTTGGATTAATAGGTATTACCTTATATCATCAATCTAAAAAATCTTTAAAAACTTTATATCCATATTTTTCTAAATTATTTGAAGCACCAACAATAGCATACAAAAATTTTTTATCAATCATTTTTATATAAAAACAATACATATAAAATACAAGTTCTAACCTATTACTTCTAAAAATCTCATTTCCACTTTTCTTACTCAAAATTTTGGATTATGAAATTTTACAATTGCTAAATTATTCCAAATTTCCAAAACATATCACGTTCAAAAAAGTTTATGTCTCACTACGTCACCTTCTGATACACTAGGTCAAGAGTTATCAATAGATCATCTTCATAAATCATATTTTTTTAACAATTCCATAGATATTTCATCCAAAAATCTACTCGGTGGATTCATTTTTGTTTGTCATCGTGTCATTCTACTATTTGCATGAGAGAAGAAAAGATGGTCCTGAGCTCTTGTTATAGCAACATACATCAATCTTCTTTCTTCTTCCAAAGTTTTTGGTTCCATGATAGAATTAGAAAGAGGAAACACATGATCTTCCAATCATACAACAAACACAAATGGAAATTCTAATCATTTACTCGAATGAACAGTCATAAGTTTTATAGCATCCAGATTACCTTTTTCATCCTCTGCTAAATCAGACAACAAAGCAACTTCTTCCATAAATTGTCTCAAAACATTTTCTCACTGTCCTTCATATTTTTCTGCCATGTTTATCACTTGTCAGATATTTTCATATTTTTCATCTGCCTGTGCTTCACCTCATTCTTCCTTCACAAGATAATCTCTATATTTAATAGACTTCACCATAAGTTCTATAAAATCAGAAGGAGCCATAGTCGGCAATTTTGTTCTAAGATCATGCAAAATACGTACAAAATTTTCCAATCATGTTTTTGCCTTAGGAGTCAATTTTACAATACCTGTATGAAGTTGCTCTATAGTATCATGCAAGCTTATACCATTTGCTAAAGCATATCATTCTACATGTTCTACTGATGTTTTTCCAACTCCTCTATCAGGCACATTCAAAATTCTTTTAAGAGAAACACTATCTTGAGGATTGATAATATATTTTATATAAGCCAAAATATCTTTAACTTCTTTTCTTTCAAAAAATTTAAATGCTCCAAAAATTTTATAAGGAATTCCTTCTTGCAAAAGTACTTGTTCAAATGGAGATGATTGAGCATTAGTTCTATAAAGTATTGCAACATTTCACCAATCTTTTATTTTAGCAGAGTCTTTCATTTTCTTGATAAAATCTACAATATTTGCAGCCTCATCCATTTCACTATTATGAGAAAAACAAACAATTTTATCTCATCATGTTCTGTGAGCAATTACATCTTTTTCATATTGTTGAGTATTATTTTTTATTACTTGATTACCAGCTTCTACGATATGAGGACGAGAACGATAATTTGTTTGCAACTTAAACATTTGAATATCTGGCCAATATTTTTTTACATTCAAAAAGTTTTCCATCAAAGCACCACGCCATCCATAAATACTTTGAAAATCATCTCCAATCAACGTAATATTTCCACTATCTCACGACAACATTTTCATTAATTCAAATTGTATCCAGTTAGTATCTTGAGCCTCATCAACCAATATATAAGTAAACTGTTGTTGCCACTTAAGCAATACGTTTGGATGTTTTTTAAACAATAAATATGGCAATAACAAAAGATCATCAAAATCTAGACTATTTGCTAATTCCAAGGCTTTCTGATATTTATCATACACAGCATACATATTCTGATCATAATCAGAGTTCGCATATTTTATAAACGCATGTGGATCTAATCCATTATTTTTTTGCGTCGATATAAATGACTTCACTTCTTGTACTTTAAATACATCTGTTAAACTAAGTTGTTTCAACACATCTTTAATAACTGATTGCGTTTCTCCTATATCAAAAATTCCAAAATTTTTCGTATATTTCATTTCCAATTTTTCAATATCTTCTTTGAGCATTTTCAAAAAAATACTATGGAATGTTCCTATCCATTTAAAAGAATGTGCATCCAATTGTTTTATTGAAGAAGCTGGTTGAGTAGACTGAATACTTTGCAAAAAATCATCTATTCCATCATCTCCAGATGATGATACAAGAGAAGATTGCTGATCCGAGAAAGACAATCCAATAGATTGCATTTCACCAGATATCTTAACCAATCTTTCCTTCATTTCAGCAGCAGCTTTATTAGTAAATGTTACTGCCAAAATTTTGTTATAATGCACCTGTTTACCAAAAATCAAATAAGCAATTTTGTAAATTAATGTTCTTGTTTTTCAACTTCATGCACCAGCAATAATCAAGCTTGAGGTATCTGTATGTAAAGCTGCTTTTGCTTGTTCTGCATTCAATTGAGATTCTACGTAAGATCTAATATCCATATTTTTTTCAAAATTTAAAAGTATAAAAGTATCAAAAAAATTAATATTGATTCCCAAAACGTTGTCAAATAAATTTTTGATAAAAAAATCCCACCGGCAATCCGGTGGGTAGTTTATGCTATTAAATAGCCTGTTTTATACTAGTAGTTTAAACGTAGCTTATTTATAACGCCCTATGCTACACTCAGGGCTAGATTAGGTTCGGTCCAGATCGATAAAGAGTACCATCAAATTCCAAAAACGGAATCTGCTGAACAATATCAGGTATTATCTGAACCAACAAACAACAAAATATTCTCATAAATATTGTTTTTGGTAGTACTTTATTAAAAATTAACAAATAAAATTCAAGACTTTTTTAAGTATATAAAAAAGGCCCTTCAATAAGAAGGACCTAATAATGCTAAATATTCCTGATTTTCTAATTCTTTCTCAGGGATAGAAACCATAAGTTCTTTAATTTTTTTAAACAACAATGGCTCATGACACTCTGCTAGATAAAAAGTTTCCTTTGGAGATTTTCCCCTTGTAGAGTATGTTAAATAGAGATAAGAATTATTATCTTCTAATTTAATTTTCAAAAACATCTTAGATGAATTTGGCACAAGATAAGCCATAATCATGGTCGAATCTTTTTCACAAAAAAGCAACATAGATGTATCTTGTAAAACATCAATAATATCCTTTTCTTTTACCATAATAGTATTAGTGGTATTAGACAAAGAATAAAATTCTACAGCTTTAGATTTTTGAGCTAGAGAAAGTCCGAAATAAGACAAAAAGAGTAAGAATAAGGTTGTTTTCATTTTTTTGGTTTTTTATTATTGACATACATTTACACATCTACTTAGGAATTTCAATAGGTCTATATAAAAAAAGAGATGAAGAAAACTTCATCTCTATAATTTTAAACGTATGTAAATATTACTTTCAATAAATCATCATGAGAAATTGGTTTAGTAAGATAATCAGTAAAACCTTTTTTCAAGCATGTTTCCTTATGATACAAATCAGCATAAGCAGTTTGAGCAATAATAGGAATATGAGAATTTTCTTTTCTTATTTCTTCTACGATTTCATAACCACTCTTATCGGGTAGCATAATATCCAACAAAATAAGATCAAAAGATTCTTTCTTAAACAAACTTAATGCTTGAGATGCATTTTCTGCTTTAAATATTGTAGCCTTAGTAGAACGCACAATATGTTCCAAAAGCTTAAGATTCATTGGATTATCCTCTACTATAAGAATTTTTTTATTCTTTAATGAAACATTTTCAGAAGTAGACGTATCTACTATATCATATATTTCATGAGGTAAAGTAAACCAAAATGTAGTTCCACAACCAGGTTCAGATTCAAACCATATAGTTCCATCCAAAAGAGATACAAGTTCTTTACAAACAGACAACCCAAGACCAACTCCTCCATACTTTATATGAGTATCATCATTGATATATGTAAATCTATCAAATATGACATCATGTTTTTCCAAAGGAATTCCCATACCAGTATCTTTTACCCAAAAACAAAGACCAGAATTTAACAATTTACAACCTATTTCTATATAGCCTGTTTCGGTAAATTTAATTGAATTAGAAACTAAATTAGTAAAAATCTGCTTAAGTTTCAAATTATCCAGAAGTGCTAATTGAGTAATAGCAGGGTCTAATGCAATACGTAAAGATAAGTTCTTTTCATTATCTTTATATGAAGAAAGTATTTCTTTCAAGAAACAATCTACATCAACAGGATTTTGGGATACAACAATATTACCCGATTGAATATTCGAAAGGGTAATAATATCATCCATCATTTTTACAAGAGTTTTACCTGCATTAATAACAATATCAAGATACTCTTTTCGTTTAATAGGATCCTCGCCATCAAAACACAGAATATGAGAAAATCCCATAATTGCATTTAATGGTGTTCTGACTTCATGACTAATATTAGTCAAAAAAGCTCCTTTTAAACGATCCGATATTTCTGCACGTTCTTTTGCTTTGATTAATGTATCCTGATATTTTTCGATTTCAGTAACATCTCTAAACAAAATCATAACACCAGAAATATCCTGATCATTATTATAAACAACACGACTCTTAACGACTTCCAAAGAAATCCATTGATCAGAATCTTTTTTCAAGAAACGATACTTTGCACCAGAAGAAGAAACCAACACTGAAAGAAAATTTTGTAAATCAGCGCCATCAAAAGATAAACCATCTTTATGATGAATAATCTTCTTCCATTTAAATCCTAAAAGTTCATCAGCTTTATATCCTGTAATAAACTCCACAGAGGGAGATATATAGGATATATACCCATTAACATCATGAAAAAGCATAATATCTTTTGTATTTTCAAACAACATCTGATATATTTCTTCATGAGGCACAGAAGAGTTAACAAACTCATCCATTTTCAACACTCCTTTCTTTCCAATAGTTTGACAATCACTAGTTTCCATAATTTATTTTTTTAGTTTTTTGTTTTTCAATAGACAATCTAAAAAATAAAGACGAGTGATTTTACAAAAAATTTTATAAATTATATTATTTTGTTGTACAACTTTCTACATCTCCAGAAGTAGGCGTAAGAGAACAACTTCATGTATCTTGGGAAGACTTTGATATCTGAGAACAACCAGCAACCAATAAAGCTACTATCAATAAAACGAATACTAAATAATGCTTTTTCATTTACAAAAAAAATACTAAATAAAATTTAATCTCTAACACTTTCTATTATATCATTAGAAAGTTCTATTATATCATCTTTGGTTTCATTCACTTCTTCTTGTGTTGTTTTCTTCACTACATCTCACAAACTAGTCTCATCTTCGTAATACAACTGACTATCTACAGGAGATATTGGTTCTGAAGTTTCTATAGATTCGTTTGATTGTTTAGTACATCATGTTAAAAAAATCACGCACAACAAAAGGATAAATACTATATTTTTTTTCATACCAACAAACAAAATAAATTAAACATTTACAACCAATGAATCTTTATTAGATTCATAGAGTTGCTGTATATCATCCGGAGATTCATAATTTGGAAACAATGTTTGTCCCATAGCAACTTTAGTTACAATAGAATCAGCTATAGCCACAGTATTTGCAATCCACGTATCTACAAGATCTTGTGAATATCAGTTTTTCAAACAAACATTTCTAATTTCATCTTCAGACATAATATGAAATTCTCATTTTATTTGTCTTCTATCAGCATCATAAATTTTCTTTCCATCTTTAATATCCAAAGCTACATCCCAAGCAACTCTATCTCCAGCTTTAATATAGTGATAATCATTATCTACAATACATTGAATATCCAACTGTTTTGATAGTTCCAAAATCTGGTTATTAATAGTTTGAATATCTGATACCAAATCATGATCTTGTGCAGTCATTTCCAGATAGATATGTTCTTTTCCTACAGTATTTTGTATCATAGAAATAATCTCTACAATTTTTTCTACCTTTTCATCACGCAAAATCATTTTTCCAATCCATGAATACACACCACCAAAAAACACAATAATACCCTCTGCATATTTTTGCAAGGTAGGTAAATCTATTTTTGGTTTATCTTTGATTCATGTAGTTGTAGCAAAAGAAATCAATTCCATCATATTTTGATATCAAACATCAGTTTGTGCTAAGATAACAATATTTCAAATCTGATCTACTTGAACGGTAGAATTCACATCCAAGACAAATCACAATTCCACACCAAGTATTGCTTTGATTCATTCTTCTTTAGCAGCTCACAAAAATTTAACAGTACCAAACATTCCGCTATAATCTGTAATAGCTATGGCTGACTGCCCAAGCTCTTTCGCTCTACTAGCAATCTTAGGTGGCTTACCTATCGCCTCCAAAAACGAGAACGTACTATGTCAATGTAAATGGACATACATGGGGTAATTTTAAAAGTTAAACACACTCATATTATTCTGTCTTTTCTTTTCTTTGATATATAATTTCCGGCTTCAAATCTACCGTAAACTCTTTCATAGCAAATGCTTTTTGGAAATCATCATTCATCATATTTTTAGAAGAATCTATCTTAGATAATACTTCATTTCCAAACATTCTTTGAATCTTAGCAAATCCGTTGATCAACACTGGCGCTGTCAATAAAGCCAGAT
The DNA here is from genome assembly GCA_002414185.1 of Patescibacteria group bacterium UBA5124. Lineage (GTDB taxonomy): Bacteria > Patescibacteriota > Gracilibacteria > Absconditabacterales > Absconditicoccaceae > UBA5124. Next base: position 37,551 of record DHYS01000034.1, read on the forward strand.
TTTTTACTATATACAATAAGAATTTCAAATCATCGATAGCTTCTTGTTTAGTTGCTTCATCTTTATATTTTTTCCAAGGTTCAGCTTTAGTAATGTATTCATTTGCTGATTGTACCAATCTATATCGATCTTGAAGATAAACTTGAAGATTACCAGAATTTAAATATTTTTCTTCCAAATAATCCAGCAAAAAATCAGAAAAAAAATCTTCTTTTCATGAAATATTTCCTTCCGTAATACCATATTTACTACACAAGCTAACTACTCTATTTACAAGATTTCCCCATGCTCCGATCAAGACACTTTCGTAAGTTCCCTTAAATCTATCCCAAGAAAAATCCCCATCTGCACCGATAGGTGCATCATAAAGTAAATAAAACACCTCAGCATCTCTATCATAATCCTGAGCAACTTGCACAGGATCTACAATATTTCCAAGAGATTTACTCATTTTTTGACCATCAACCGTAAGATATCCAGTCACATATTCTTGATCAGGTAAACGATATCCAGCACTTTCAAGCATAGCAGGCCAATACGTTGCATGAAATTTTACAATATCCTTGGCCATTACATGTAAGATATAAGTATCTTTATCCCAAAATTTTTCTCCCTCCTCCTGACACACCGTAATATAATTAAGCAAGGCATCAAACCACACATAGGTAATTTGACTCGAGTCAAAAGGTAAAGGAATACCAAAGGTATTATTTTCTCTCGAAATCGAAAAATCCTCTACACCACGTTCCACAAAAGCTTTCACTTCATTAAATCTCGAAGCAGACTCTACAAATGTAGGATGTTCAGCAAACCATTTTTCCAAAAAACCTTGATACTTAGAAAGTTTAAAAAACCAGTTCTTTTCTTTGATAACTTCTGGCTTAGTAAGATGATCAGGACATACTCCATTCACCAAATCTCTTTCATTCTTAAAAGCTTCACATCCTACACAATACAGACCAGAATATTCTCCTTGATAAATATCTTCTCCCTTATCATAAATTTTTTGCAAAATTTTCTGCACAAAAGCCGCATGACGAGCTTCCGTTGTTCTAATAAAATCCGTATATGAAATATCCAAGGTCTTCCAAATTTTTAATGATCCATCAGCTATTTCATCCAAAAAAACCATAGTATCTTTTCATAATTCCTGAGCCTTTTGTACAATTTTTTGACTATTTTCATCTAATCCTGTAGAAAATTTTACTTCATATCCAAGAAGTCTCTTATATCTCGCATACACATCAGCAATAAAACTAGCATACGCATGCCCTATATGAGGTAATCCATTAGCATAATAAATCGGCGTAGTTACATAAAATTTCTTAGCCATACAATAAGTATAAAAAAATAAAACACAAAATCAGACTTTGTATTATTGTTATGACTAGATTTTTCAAGATATTTATCAAAACATAAATATATTGACTTTAATATTAAAATATATATAAAATTAAGACAAACAAAAACTAAAAAATATGAGAAAAAAGATAAAAAAATTATTAAACACTCCCATACTCAAAGACCCTTTCAAAAGTATTTATGAAAAAGGTCTCAAAGAAACTGGTAGATGGTTAAAAAATAGCCAAAAAGAAGATAAACACTATTTTTTTACTAAAAAAGATATAGAAGCAAGATTTATTGCTTTTGTATGCGCCGAAATTATATCTAATCCATCAAAGGCAAAAGGAAAACCTTTCCAAGAAATAGAAGAATTAGCAGAAAAAGAATTTAATAATTATATAGGAAAATTATATTACCTACTTAATAAAACCAAAATTTCATTACCTGAGTTTTATAAAAAAGCAAATAAGAAAAATTCTTTTACTGGAGATGAAATTAGAGAAATTACTATCCACGGAACCCAAAAGTTAATCGAAGAATTATCCAAGAATGGCTATCGTATGGATGGAGAAGATATCGTAGATAGATTTATCAAACAATNNGAAAGAAGAAAAAAAGAATTTCAGGATGAAAAACAAACTTCTTGATAAAAACATATAATCCCCCGAAGTAACGCTTTCGAGGGATTTTTGTAAAATTAAATTTTGGAAATCAATTGATATTGTAGAAGAGAAAAATATCATAAATACTATAAAAAATTATTTAATATCGATATTTAACTATATCCAACAACACCATGACCAAAATAATTGCCATAGATCTTGATGAAACATTAGCAGAAACTCTAGATGAAGTACTCAAATTCAACAACTACCAAATCAATGGTATATCAGCACAAAAAGACGATATCAGCAGTTATTATATTCACGAAATCAAAAGTTATAATGCTTCTCTAGAATATAGCATCGCTCGATTCAGAAACTTTTTTAATTCTAAACAAAGAGATAATATCAAGCAAGTAGATTGAGTAAAGACAAAACTCCAAGAACGAAAAAACAAAGGATATAAACTAATCATCATAACAGCAAGAATCGAAGAATATAAATCATTTACCCAAGAACGAATCCAAACACATCTCCCAAATCTCTTTNNATGATATTGTTTTTGCAAACCATTTTTCAGAGAAAAGCAGATCCAAATGAGATCTTTGCAAAGAAATCGGAGCAAGTATCATGATTGAAGACAACCTCCAATACGCAGAAGAACTAGCTCAACACGACATCACTACCTATCTTCTCGCTAAACCACGAAATATTCAATATCAAAACACCAACCCACAAATCATCAAAGTAAACTCTCGAGAAGAAATACTTATCTAATATTCAAAAAAACTCTATGTTAAACCTCATCGCAATCACTTACAACAATATATGACCATTCAAAGATACGCCCATCTCAATTTTTTTTCAAACAGGAAAATTTCTCATCAAAGCACCAATAGGAACTGGAAAAAGTTTTCTTTTTTTTGATGGACCAATGTATGGACTATACAAATACAGTTCAAGAAATATGCTCAACAATCAATCCAAAGAATGAACTATCAAAATCCTTTTTGAACTCAATGACGAAATTCGATTGATCATCAGAACTATAAGCAAAGCAAAAACCAAAGAAAGCTGTACATCAAAACTTTTCAAAATACAAAATTCAAGGGACATCGAAAATCTATTTTGATCAGAAACCATAAAATACAATTCAGATATTCAGGCGATTTTCAATCAAAATCAGATATATCCAGAAGAAATTTCTTTCAAGAACGAAACAGATCTTCAACAAACTGTTATAGATTTCCTTCCTCCTAGAGAAGTTTTTCTCAATACGGTTTTTTTGATGCAAGACTCTGACAATATTTTTGAATTACTTCCGAGCGAAAGATTAAACGTACTCAAAAACGTATTTGGTTTACTAGGAATAGACGAAGCTAAAGAAACAATTTCCGAAAAGAAAAAAGAAATTTCATACAAACTCAAAGCTTATACAGACACCAGCAAATATGATGAAAAAATTAAACAACTTATCTTATGATATACAAGCAATTACAAACAACTTATTCAACACATACATACAATCTGAACGCCAACTTCATTACCATCAGAAATCGAAGAATTAATTGCAATTCAAGATAAACTCACCATCAATGAACTCAATAGTGATATTTTTTCACTAGACTCTATCTGATATATCAATGAGATAATTATAGACAAAAAAAATCTCTATCAAAAACTCCAACAGCAAATCCAAAACAACCAAGATGAAATAAAAAAGAAAAAAAATCTGATGGACAGCAAGAGACAAGAAAGAATTATTATTGAAAACAACAATTTAGAACTAGTTAAAAATATCAACAATATACATCCAGAAATACTTACAGAATTAAAAAACAAAAAAATCACATTATCAAAAAAACAAGAAGAGATAGAAAAATCTTTAGATAAAGAAAGTATTTCAAATTTTATAAACAATTCAGCAAATCAATCATTCTTAGAAGATTTTTCTGAAAAAAACAATTCTATAAATATTACAGCAAGCTATTTATTGATACAGCATCTGACAAACAAAGGAAAATCTCTTCAAGAAAAAATTAGCAACATTCAACTCAAAATCAAAAACGAGGAATTAACACAAAAACATGAACAAGAAAAGCTAACAACAGAAATAGCAACCCTACAAGAAAAAGAAAAATCATTACAAACACAATACAATCAGGTACTCTCTACCATAGAAGATTTTGACAAAAATACAGAGTCTCAAGCTATTTTTCATTGTGAAAAAATAGCAGAAAATTGTCCATTTATCAAAGTCATAAATAAAAAAACTTTTGATCAATTAGATATTCAAAAACAACAATTTGTCACACAAAAAACAACGATAGAATCTCAAATACAATCTATCAAAATAGTAATAGAACAAAAACAAAAAGAAGTCGGAATACAAAAAACAAACAATGAAATACAAGCTCTAAACAATGAAATAACTAATTACGAACAACATATTCAGAATATAAAAAACTTTCTCAATCAAATAAACCGAAAATCAATACAAGAAAATCACAATCTCTATAGATCAACTTTAGAAGAAATCACTTCTACAGACAAAAAAATAACAGAACAAGAATACCTACAATCTCAAATAGAGTCTTACAAACAACAAAAAGAAAAGAACGATGGAATATGCTTAGCTATAGATGAACAAATAAACACAATAATTAAAGAAACTCAAGAATTAGAAACAAACCTCAACAACATCATTCAAGAATCTCAAACAATATCATATGATGCAATTCTCTCTGCAGAAAAAACTAATACACAGCTCCACAATTATCAACGCGATATTGTTTCACTGATAGAAGATTACAAAAAAATACAACTCGAAATAGGACAACTCAAAGAAGAAGAAAAAAGATTAACAAATCTTTACCTAATTTTCTCAAAAGAAATATTATTACTAGTACTTCAAGACCAACTTCCAATACTCAACGATATCATCAATGATCAATTAAATAAAGTAGTCGACTACCAAACAAATCTTACACTCAACAAAAGTTCTACAGACAAACTAGAACTAGAAGCAAATATCATAGATGAAAAATGATCCAGAGAAATCAAAAGTCTTAGCTGAGGACAAAAGATTATTCTAAAATTGGTATGGATGATAGCTATATCATCATATATAAACTCACCTATTCTCTTCTTAGATGAAACTATAAACAATCTAGATATTGATACAGTAAGCAAAGTAGCAGATATGCTCGAAGATTTTGTAAAACAAAAGAATATGAAATTATATACAGTTACACACAACCAACAGATCCAAGACATGAATATCTGGGATCAAACAATAGAAATAAAACCCAATAACAAATTAGGATAAATAGCTATAGTTGAAATTGATATATATTTATCTATACTACGACCTCGTGAGATATTTTTATCCTAAGGTACCCATGAGAAAACACAAAGATTTAATAATATTTCTAATAATCACTTTCTTACGAAGTGCTTTTTTAGGTATGATAAAATTATTTCTTCGATCTGCACTCAAAGAAGATAGCAGAACATTAGAGGAAATAGCATGATATCTAAGCTTATGAGTAATGTTATCATATCTTTTTGGTGGTGCATTAGCATATACATTTCGTAAAAAACCAATCATAATACGATCATGAATTATTGTAATTGCTGGTTTATTGCTATGATTTTTTACAGACTACTTTCCTTTTAAATATTTTACCATCATATTATCTATCATATGATTTTCATATGGACTATGGGTAACAATAAAAGGAATTATTACAACTACAGAAATATTAGAATCATGACTTTCTGAAACCGTAATCAATGCTATAGTAAACATAGCTACTATACTAGGAATGTTATGATGATCATATCGATGATTTTATGCATATAACCAATTACAAGAATTTTGATTTGTAATCATTGCAGGATTCTTATTATTAGCGACCATACTCACCTTCTTTCTAAATTACGATAAAGATTTCAAAAAACATACTATAATAAGTGCCGTAACTAAAGACATCCCTAATATACGAGGATCTATCAAAAGATACTTTTGGTTATTAATACCAATATCTATACTACGAGCTATATCTACAGCTCTATGACAAAAAATGTTAGAAATAGGTGTAGATGTATTCAAAAAAGTGCCAACAAAGTGAATCATTATTATTATCTTATCTTTCCTTGGAATCATTATAGGTCATATCATATCAACCTTCATCAAAAAAAGAAAGATATGAATATCTATGTTATTAACCATACTATTTTGAATAAGTACATTTTTCTTTCCAAATCTTTTACAAAAAAACGATACATTTCTATTTATAAACATCTATAGTGTATATCTTTGACTCTTATTCTGAATAATAATCAACATACTAGAAGGAAAATTTTATCACATGATCTGAGATGATCATAGAAAAGAATTTGGATCAGCAGCATATTGAATTCTCAATAGTCTATTCATATTTCTCATAATGATTCTAGGAAACTACATGACCAAAAAAATAGGAAGTATAGCTACATTCTGAACATATGGAATTATTATATTATCTTGCATATTCTTTATGAGGAAAATTAACAAAATATATTCCAAAAAAGAAGAAAATATATTAAATTAAATATTTTTTTGAAAATATGTCAACTAAAACTCACTTTAAACAAGGTGAGTTTTTTGATAACAAGCCAATCTGGAGTATAATAATAAAAAGGTTTTATTCCGGTATGTTATCATGAAAAAACGACTTATTTCAGGTATTATTATTAGCTTATCTATTGGATTTTCACACGGACAACTTATTTCAGATAGCGAAGAAATAGATAATTTTGATGTTAATTCAGCCGTATCCAATATCAATGATCTAAAATGAAGCGTAGAAAGCATTACCAAAGAACTTTTTGCTCTTGATGACAAAGAAAGAGATAACGGAAGCGGTAGTATTTCTGATAAATATAGAGAAACAAGAAATGAAATTGTAAGTATTATCAACAACATAAACACCACTACTGAAAAAGTTAATACCCTTCTAAGACAAGTATCTGCATACAAAAAAGAAATCATTAATGCTAGAGATGAAATTAAAGATTCTCAAACAGGAGCAGTTATTACAAAACAATATATGAGTGATTTTATAAATTTCATCTACAAACTAGATAATAAGCTCTATAATCAGACAGATAATAAAATTGATGATATTAAATTAATTATTAATTCTGACAACATTCCACGTACAATTGCAAATGACTACATGATACAATCAATGATCGTTCAACTTAACAATCTTATTTCAAATCTTTATGCAAATGAAGAAGATCAATTAGATTCAATTAAAAAATATAATAAACTCAAAGTTCAAGCTCAAAATGATCTTCTTGAATATGAAACAGACTTAGAAAAACTCCAACAAAAGAAAAATTATCTTGTACAGTTCTTATGATTATACAAGAAAGATAAACTTGCAAGACAGCAAACAATAACTGAATTATTTGAAAGTACAAAATGAGTTCACGATAAGATTCAAGATTTATTGAAAGATGTAAAAAAATGAATCTATAAAGTAGATTTCAGTATTAATAAAAAACTTAAAGAATTAGAAAATATTGATAATGATTCAGAAGCATATCCTCTTGCTTGGCCTATCTACCCAATCTATGATATCGAAACATACTTCTGAGATATTAACTTCCAAAAACAATATGGAATTCCTAGCTTAGGTATCCAAATCAAAGCAACACAAGGAGTACCTGTTTATGCAGCTCGTGATGGTATTGTATACTACTCTATAGACAATGATAATATTGGTATCAATCGAACTATGCTTATGCATACTGATGGATATGTATCAGTTTATGAATATCTAAATAGAACTGTTGTAAAAGCTGGAGACATTGTAAGAAGAGGTCAACTTATCGGATACAGTGGTGGAGAACCAGGAACAAGAGGTGCAGGATTTATTTATAAAGGACCAAATCTTAGCTTCATGATCTTCAAAGATGCTGTAGCATTAGATCCATTTGATATCTTAGATGCAAGTATTGTAAAAGATAAATCAGTTTTACCAGATGGATATCAAATCAAATATCTTAGAGATAAATATGCTAGACCTATTGATATTACAGCTCTTACACTTATGACAGGAGAAACTCTTGCTGAAAGAGAATATCAATTCCTCAAACTTTACGGAGTCGGAGTTTACAAAAATTCTCAATTCCGAGAAGATGCAACCAAAGGAACTAATATAGATAAAGATGTAGTAATCTGTATTGCCTTTGCAGAATCTACACTCGGTAGATATCTTACTACTTCAAACAATATCGGTAACGTAGGAAACAACGACCGTGGAGACAGAGTTGCTATCAATGGAGTACTTGCCGGTGCTAGAGCAATTCCTCTAACTCTAAACAATGCATATCTAGGAAACTACCACACTATCAAACAACTCTCTAGATATGGAAACAAAGATGGAAAGATTTATGCATCATCGCCTATCAACTGGCAAACAAACGTACTCAAATGTCTTTCTCAAATCAAAGGATATTATATTCCAGAAGACTTTCCTTTCAGAGTATGACCAAATCCAAACAAAAGTGGATCAGGAGAATATATTAGTGCAGATATTCTCAAAAAAATAGCTACCAAAAAAGATTTATAATAAGAAAAAACGAGGAAGGGAAACCAACCTCGTTTTTTTTGTAATTAAAGTAATTATTAATAACACAAGCCATTAAATACACGAACTCGTTCAGTAATTAAAGACCTCGTAAGACAAAAAGACTCTCCATCAAAAAATGGTTGAGCAAAAAGCTCATTTCCATCACTAGCAATCAATCCAGATACCCCTTGGAGCAAAGCATCCAAAGAAAAATATCCAAAAAGAGAAGCCATTTCCAAATCTTTTGCTGTAGGATTACCTCCCCGCTGAATTGCACCAATACATTGTGTTCTAACCTCTACCTTATGCTGAGAAGATTCACAAAGCATTTTCTTGATATCTTCTGATAATAGAGAAAGAGAACGAACATTTTTTGTATAACCTTCTGGAACAAAAATCATTGCAGAACGACGTGTTTTTTGAAGATGACACTCTTTAATATACTTCTCAACATTTTTAAGCGAAGACTCATCATCCTGCAAAAAAATACCTTCAGCAGTAGAAATTAATGCTCCAGACTCAGCTAAACTCGATGAAGTATCTCCCATAACCTCAACAATATAGATTCTTCTATGAGACTCTGCAGTAGATTTAAGTTTTCTCACATGTTCCAAAATAGAATTGAGACATGTATCATACCCAAGCGCATAATCAGTACCTTCCATATTATTATCAATAGTAGCTGGAATAACAACCATAGGCACGTTAAACTCTTCATGAAAAAGTTTACTTGCTGCATATGTCCCATTACCACCAATAGCAATAAGAGCATCGATGTTTGAATCTTGAAGATTTTGAAAGGCAATTTTGCGAGATTCCGGATTACGGAAAGCTGGACAACGAGAAGTCCCTATAAAAGTCCCACCCAAATCAGCTGTACCACCAGACACATCATCTGAATACAAGTGATAACACTCACCCACAATCAAACCTTCCAAACCATCTTGAAAAGCAATAATTTCAATATTTAAATGCCGAGCTCGACGAACAATAGCCCGAATAGCTGCATTCATTCCAGGAGCATCACCCCCAGATGTAAAGACACCAACTTTTTTAATTTCACCTAAATTTTTCATATTCAATACAGTGTTTGATTTTTTTTTATTTTTGGAGTAGGGATCATAAAAAATTTCTCTGAAATTACAAGAAAAAATATAAGAAAAAACGAGGAAGGATAAACCAACCTCGTTTTTGCAAAATTAAAACAAAAACTAATACACAAATTCGCCATATTCTGACTTGATAGTCAGTTTTTTACCACTTTGACCAGCAGGCAAAGCCTCAACACGGCCAACAATTTGAGCATCCAAAGCAAATTCTGAAGCAATAGCTATAATTTTTTTAGCTGTTTCTTGATCAGTATATACTTCAAATCGATGCCCCATATTGAATACCTTGTACATTTCTTGCCATTTAGTACCGGACTGTTCGTGAATAATACGAAACAATGGCGGACAGGGGAAAAGATTATCTTTCACCACATGAACATCATCCACAAAGTGAAGTACCTTTGTCTGAGCACCACCAGAACAATGCACCATACCATGGATTTTGGAACGTTCAATTTCTTGAAGCATTTTAATAACCACTGGCGCATAAGTACGCGTCGGAGACAAAACAAGTTTACCAGCATCTACACCCAAGCCTTCAATCATATCTGTAAGCTTATAACCACCACAGTAAACCAATTCAGGATTAGTAATTAATGGATTATATGCCTCCGGATACTTTTCAGCAATATAATGTGCAAATACATCATGTCGTGCCGATGTTAAACCATTGGATCCCATGCCTCCATTATAAGAAGATTCATAGGTAGTTTGACCAGATGACGAAAGACCAACAATTACATCACCAATAGCAATATTGGCATTATCAATGACATCGCTTCGTTTCATACGACAAGTAAGGGTATTATTTACCACAATCGTACGGACAGAATCACCAACATCAGCAGTCTCTCCACCACCAGGATACAAACCAACACCAAGTTCTCTCAACTGTGCACAAAGTTCATCAGAACCATTGATCAACGCTGAGATAACATCTCCTGGAATCAAATCCTTGTTCCTATCAATAGAAGAAGAAACAAGTATATTGTCAGTAGCGCCTATACACAGCAAATCATCAACATTCATAATAAGAGAATCCTGGGCAATACCTTTCCATACCGACATATCGCCGGTTTCACGCCAATACAAATAAGCAAGAATTGATTTCGTTCCTGCTCCATCAGCATGAGTAACATTGCAATATTCAGGATCACCTGCCAAAATATCTGGCAAAATTTTACAGAAAGACTTAGGAAATAAACCTTTATCAATCCGGCTAATAGCCTTAAGTACATCTTCTTTAGCAGCAGATACACCTCGCTGACTGTAACGATCTTGATTCATAATAATTAGATTTTTGATTTATATTAGAAAATTTTATTATATTTTTATATAATTTTAAAGAAAAGTAAATATTCGATTATATAATTCAAGAGAAAATACAAAAATCTGACTATCCTTTCACGATCTCATACCCATCCTTGGTATCCTTTATTTGGTATCATTGGTTAATAATCTGATTTCTTAATTCATCTGCTAATGTATAATTTTTATCTTTTTTAGCCTGGATTCTTTGATCTGCTAAAGCAGTAATTTCTACAGGAATTTCAACAGTTTCTTCTTTTTCAAAAAGTCCGAGTTTTAAAATTTTTTCTTCGAGTTGTCTAAGAAACGGATATACAGCAGATCCATGAACATTTAATTGATTATATATTTCTGCCAATAATTTTGGTGTATTAATATTATCACTCAATATTTCTATAATTTTCTTTCCAAAAAGATTATTAATTAATATATTTTTACCTTCTTGAGGACGTTCATCCCATTGTGTCATTTTAATCAATGATAATCTACTATTCTTCGCAGCTTCCAAAGCATCCCAGGTAAAATTTTGGAAATTTCCATATTGCGCCATAAAATAGAAATATCTCAAATCTAAAGCTGAATATCACTTCTTTTCAATATCTTCAATACTATATACATTACCCAGAGATTTACTCATTTTACCTCCATCTACTTGGAGAAATTCATTATGTACTCGATACTTTACCCATGGCTTACATCCACACGCACATTCAGATTGTGCGATTTCATTAGGATGGTGAATAGTGATATGATCAGCTCATCCATGATGAATATCAAATTGATCTCCCAAATATTTGCTCGACATAGCACTACATTCGATATGCCAACCAGGAAATCCAATTCCTCGTGGACTCTCCCACTCCATCTGTCTTTTTTCCCCTACAGGAGAAAATTTCCATAATGCAAAATCCGTAGGATGTTTTTTACCTCCCATATCCACTCTTTCTCCTGCATTCAAATCTTCCAAACGTTTTTTATAATTTGGACCCATAAGTTTACCATAATCCTCTACCATACTCGTATCCATATAGATACCATCACCAGGAACCTCATAAGTATATCATTTTTCTTCAAGTGTTTTAACCATAGCAATCTGTTCGGGAATATGTTCTGTCGCTCTTGGCATCACATCAAACTCATCTATATTCAGCTTTTTCATTCCTTCCTTAAAAATAGTTTCATATTTTTTTGCTACATCTCGAGCACTAAGTCCTTCTCTCTTAGATCACTTTTCCATTTTATCTTCACCATCATCAGCATCAGATACCAAGTGTCCTACATCTGTAATATTCATCACTGCAGTCACTTCATACCCAAGAAGTTTCAACGTATTTCTGATCAAATCAGCCGTAAACGTAGCTCTATAATTACCTATACTAGCAGTCCAATATACCGTAGGACCACAACTATACATACCAACTTTACCTGGATGCAAAGGTACAAATTCTTCTTTCTGACGAGTTAAAGTATTATAGAGAGACAATGTCATAGATAATCAAATAACAATCTAAATAGTAGAGAGAATGTAGTTTTTTATTACAAAAAATCAAACAAAAAAAACACTCATCTTGCAAATCCGACCTATTTCTTTATACTACTAGCAATAAAACATCTATACTCCTATGCAAAACCAGCATTCTAGAGGTTTTGTTTTTTTATTCTCATCATTTTTTCTTATGTCTATTAGAAATATTGCCATCATTGCACACGTTGATCATGGGAAGACTACTTTGGTGGACCGGATTTTACACCAGGTAAAATTATTCAGGGATAACCAGGAAATGGGGGACTTAATCCTTGACAGCAATGACCTGGAGCGTGAACGTGGTATTACGATTCTGAGCAAGAATGTTTCTGTCCGCTA
>DHYS01000017.1:0-14075 GCA_002414185.1 Patescibacteria group bacterium UBA5124
AAGTGGTTTCATCCAAGAGCTTTAGTTTTACTGATACCAAAGCGATAGATTTCAGTCTTTGGTGGAGTGGACAGCTGATAGATAGTTTTTTTGCAGATACAGGAATAGTAACGCAGCTCAACGATAAGAAAACATCTCTTCAAAAAATACAAAACCAGTCTATACGGCTTATTACAGGAACCAAAAATCCTCTCAATATCCTTCCAGGATACATAGCTAATCCAGGATATCTCGAAACATATACATCACTTCCCGTCGATGACATGTCTGGACAGGAGAATCAAACAGGAACTATCTCCTCAACGCTACCTCTTCCGACACAAACTATAAAAATTTCTGAAATATACTACAGTAACTGAGCTTTTAGTTCATTTATTGAGTTGGAAGCAGGGGAAGACTTTACCGGGAAGCTATTATTTAGTGGATCACTCCTTAAAGAAAGTTTCTTCTTAGATACTACCTTAGAAAAACACGAAATAATACTTATAGCTGTTTTTGATAACTGATGGTTATCGGGACAAAAAATTGTAGAAAATACTAGATTATACCTAAATAGTTCGTGATTTTTGCAAATCAGTGGACAAAGTGGACAAGTTTTCGACAAAATACAAGTCCTGTCCAGTTTTCTATGAAAGTCAGTTTATTCCTCGGGTTTAGTCGAATCGGGGGTGAGAATATTGAGTAAAATGGACAGGTTTTCGCCAGGATTCTCAGAAAAGTTCCTTTTTTATATAGATTACCAAAATACCGGTGCTGACTGTAGTAATGTATCAAATGAACTAAATTCTTCTCCTACCACGATATCAGGCCTGTCAATAACTTGACTACAAATTCTGTCTACAAGGTCCGGAAATGTATCAGAAATAGAGGAACAACCTAATATCTGAATGATCAAAATAGCTGACCTTGTTCGATCTAGCCCAGAATCCATAACCCTCCAGTCTTATCATAATAAGGCTTTAGACCTAATAAGTCACAATCGATATCTTTTATCAAAAGACGATGTAAATACTTTGTGGAAAACTACCAAAAGATATCTTACGGGGATACTCTCTCCAAACCAATCTCTCACCATATCCAAAACATTTAGTTTTAACAACAATGGAGCATGTATAGGACTTTTTTATCTCGGTCAGCAAATGGATGAACGATGTTATACCCCTGCGACTTCCAAGGACCCAAAATCCACCACAGGCGATGATCTCACAGGGGAGGAGGAGTTGTTCGAAGATATTCCCCTTATCCACCTCATCTCCCTCCTCCCCAATCCTTCAGGGAAGGATGACAGGGAAACCATAATCCTCTCCAATAGCTGATCTGAAATCCAAAACACAGGAAAAAACCTCTTCATCAAAATCAAAACCACCAAAAGATACCTCAAATGAAACTTCCCTCCAGGTATCACTACAATTACATGATCTTTTAGTCTTCCCAACAAGGCAGCATGTATCGAACTTCGACGAAAAACCCATCAATTAGATGTGATGTGTTATCCAAATCCAAGAGAAGATGAACAATTTGGAACGTGAAATCAAACTATACAAGTATTGCAAAAGTCAGACTTTTCTCTTTTATGATCTATTAAACTAACCGTCACAGGAGATCAAATCTGTAGTACCTACCAAGACCAATACCTCATTTGTCGCAATCTTCCTGCTTCCAAAACTTCCATCAGACTCAAAAATGAAAATAAACTCTATAGAACTTATTTTACCCTGATAGAAGAATATCTCAGGACAAACCGATCTACCTTATATTTCAATACGCCTCTCAAAGACTACCTTTCTACCTTTAAGACAGCCAGACAAGCGGTCAAAAAATTTCAGCCGACCGTAGAGATACTTGGTCAAAAGTTGGACGTCTATAATCTTGCCTCGCAAATCAGGTTGAAAACCACGACAGGATTACTAGAGNNCTCCTCTTGTTTTGAGTAGTCGACCGAATATTTTCTCAATATCCTGATTTGACAGAACTTATCGTGGAAGTGGGTAATCTTCATTGGATGACATCATGGTTACAAAAAAATAGTCCAGCATTTGGACGAAAACATATTTGAGATCATTTTACCCGACAAGATCATACTATCAAATTAGTAGAAATCAGGCAGCATCGCCGAAAATGGATTACACATATATTAAATATCTTATGATTCGGAAAATATAAAAAGATGTTTAAATTTTTGGGAGGAGGTGAAGTAATGACAGATGAAAGGCCAATTNNTCCTTTTGGGAGGTATTGGAACTCCTCACAAACGATATACAAGACTGCTTTATATATATATTTTACCCAAGGCAAAAAGGATAATCACCAGAGATACTATCTCTCACAAAAATACTCAAAAATATACAGCAAAATCTGAACTTCATCACGATTTTAGTCAAAATATTATTACATCAACTTCGACACATACATCTTCACATCATCAAAAATATATTCTTATCAATTGTAATTCCAAATCATGTACTCAGGAAAATATCTCAGATATTGTAGCATTTTGTGATAATTATCCAGATCACGAACAGATATTTTTTGCTTGTGACAGAGAGGATGATACACCATGTTACCATAAACTCCAAAAATATCTTCCAGATCTAAAACAATATGATTGGACCAAAAATACTTTACAAGATACTCTAGTACTTTTTGCTAAAACTGATGCGGGTATTTGAGCAAGACTTCATTTTCTTCTTCCGCTCAAATTATACAACAAACCATTCTCTTCTATTTCTACTGCTGAAAAAATTAAGAAAGTAATTTGATAGAGAAACCGTATTATAGCGGGAGATAACAAAGAATATATTTTAAGCGAGTATTTATGAATTTAGATAAAAAATGCGACCGAAGGTAAATTTTACAGGTAATCAGTTGAATTGTAAAATTTAGCATTTTTTAACGGCCAAAGGCAAATTCATAACTACGAGTGGAAATATATATTTGTGAAAATATAAGAAAATAAGAAAAAAATATACCAACGAGTCTCTCTCAGAAGATTAATAGAAAATTCATAATTAAAATATTTAATATTTAACATTCTTCAATGTTTATCATATTTTTCTCGTTGTTTATTTTTCTGTTTACCGTAATTGAAAACTGGAAAATATCAGCAATTGTAGCTTGATTATCAATAATAACAATCTTGATTATTTTTTTCTTTTTTAAGAAAGTAAAAATCTCTCATATCTATAAATCTATAGGGGTAGTTGTCTTATCTTTTTTCTTAGTCTTCTGATCATATGTTTTTTATAATTATAGAACAAAAACACAATCATTACCTTCTGTTTTTATAGGAGATGGACAAATCACGTCAGTGATCTGACAAGGTAAATATACCTTAAATGATGGTATCTATGAATACTATGTCTCCTCTCAAAAAGAGCATAATCTCTGAGATGAACTTTGGTTTGTAGGAAATTTTTCCAAACAACAAACAATATCTGGATTTTTCTATTCGTGATTCAACCAAACCAAACGACTAAAAATGAAAGGATATGCTGGAATGCTCTACGAAAACAATAGTATTTTACTTTCGTGACAATCATCTTCAGGATTTCTCTTCTCTCTAAAAAATTCCTTACGTCAAAAAGTCCTCCAAACATATATCCAAGGCACTACAGGACAAAATAATCAGACTTCTGCTTTGATTTTATGAATGTTGATCGGAGATAAGTCTGTATTTTCTAAGGAAGATTACCAATTGTTTATTGATTCATGATTGGTGCACCTTGTAGCAGTAAGCGGAGGAAATATTGTAATGATTGTTACTTTTCTGATGTTTATATTATTTTTTGTCCCCTTTTACCCAAGATTAGTAATAATTCTCTTTGTCGTCATAGGATATGGTATAATATGTGGTATGGATTCTAGTGTTTTGCGTGCAGTAATCATGGGAGCTATGTCACTGATAGCATTACTATGATGAAGAAGAACATCGACTCGAAGACTCTTGGGTATTGCATATATCTCTATGCTTTGTTACAATCCTTATTTTCTTGTATATGACGTAGGATTTCTTCTGAGTTTTGGAGCTGTGATAGGTATTATGTTGTCTGACCTTTCCAAAGAAAAAGAAACTTCCACCAAACCATCATCCTTTATTGCCAAAATAGGTCAAAAAATCCGAAAAGAATATCTTAAGCCAACCTTAGGTGCAACCTTATGAATATCTCCTCTTATGATCTTTTTTATGGGAAAAATAAATCTTATTTGAATACTAGGAAACCTCTTTGTCTTACCATTAGTACCGATTATTATGATAGGATGACTGATAGGAATATGGCTTCCATGATGGATATGACAGCTTGTTTTATGGTGAGAAATGCAGCTGGTAAACTGGGTATTTATTGTGTCCAAAAAACTATCAGAATATGGACTATATCTCCTAGTAGATGCTCCTTGGATCAAGTATAGTATATTGATAGTCAGTGTACTAATAATTTTTGGACATCAGTACCTTGCCAATTTGACAAAGAAAGGGTCGACATCAGCTAAGACGACATTGACAACAAAGGATTCAACACGGTCGGAGATCGACAAGCTCTTATAAAAAAAAGAGAAAAATCTAAACACACTATCTTGTCGATATAATAAAGGATAATAATCTATGAAACAAAAACGAAGAAGCTTAATACTTTGTAGATTAAATTGTTATATAAATATATACTTATATATCTATATATTCGACGCAAAAGATGAAAGATAAAAGAGAAACATTCTGAGAAAAAGTTTTTTTTCGCAAAAAATGATAAGAAAAGATGGTAAATTAGATTGTTTTTTGGAGAAACAAAATAACTAAAAAAGAAAGTCAAAAAGCTGGATAGAATGATATATAGATAGTTATCTATATTTAGACTACAAAATCATCAAAAAGATGGTAATTCTTGAGATAATAGAGTTAAAGAGCAGTATATATACATTTATTTCAAAACATATACAATCATACAGAGGAAGATTTTTAAATCAAACACAGAAAAAAATAAGAGTAATTTTTGCTCCAAAGTGAAGAAAACTATCACTCAGATCAAAAAATCCTCTTAAAAAATAGATTGTAGGTAGTACCTATGTTTTTTATAGATATTGTCATACTAGTAAATAATAATTATATCTATAGACATTTGTAGATTGGAGCCTGTATTGTTTGTTTTTGAAGATAAGTTGTATAATAAATATCTATTTATATTAGGTATAAACTAGTATATAGATATATATTGATATTTCTTTGAATTAAAAAAACAAAAATGACAATACTGCATATTTTTAGTAAAAAGAAGTAAATTTTACAAATAAATCTTCTTCAAAAAAAATAAAATTTTCTCCAAAAGAGAGAAAAAATACTCTCAAAAAATTAAACAAGAATCCTATGGAGAATTTGGATTATAAAAAATCGATACTTGACTTTTTAGATAAAAACAATTATCAAAATATAAACCAAAGAAAATAGTTAAAATAAACACTCAAAAAGAAGAAAAAAATCTCGAATAATGTATCCAAACACTATTTTCAGTTAAAAACTAGAAGAGATCTAAGGAAAATCGTTTTCTGAAAATCTTCTCTCCAGGGAACTTATTTGATGATGTTTTTTATATAAAATATACAGTATATAGATATTTATCTATGTATTGATATATGATAGAGATATATTAGGTGTAGATTGGATTAATCTATAGATATACATCTATTTCTTGAAATACCCTATTTGTGATATAATAGGGGATATAAAAGATACATTATTAAAACTTATTGGAAAGATTAATATATTTTTTTGTTGATAATATGTCTATGATACCAAATGAAATTTTTCTCCGCCAAAGATGTGGTCGTGTTTTTACTTGTCAAAAGATGACAGAGATAAGAAATTGACACCCAGACAAAACACGTCAGAGAAAAAACTGTTCATTTTTTGATAAAAAAAATAGTAGTATAAAAATTAGAAATATTTGAAGGAAACAAGAGATCATACAAATCTTCTCTAGACAAGAAATATTATTTCCCTTATCAAAAGCTATTTTTCATCAAAAATCATTACCTATTCACTACCTTATTTTTGTATAAAATACTTAAATATAGCATATAATCTATGATTTCTCACAAAAAATAAAAAAATCAAAAAATAAAATACCTATTTCTTTTTCAAAATATAATATATGTTTTTTAAAAATGCGTTGATTTTTAGTATAGTAACTGCTTTTTCTATACAAAGATTATTCTTTTGTCAAAATATAGCTCCAAGAAATTATTTCAGACAAAAATTTTTCATCCAAAAATTAAACCTTATTATATACAATTTTTTTCTTCCCAAAAAATCGGCTGCTAGACAGTAGTCTCTGTCAAAAACATTTCCTAGACAAAAACTCCGTCATTTTTTGACAAAATCAGGGTGAAAGTTTGGACAGATTTTTTGTCCTCATCTTGTTTAATCAAGAAAAGAAAAGATTGTCATCGCGAGGAATGAAAGAAATAAATGACGTGGCGATCCATGAGGATTATCTAGTTTTAGATGGATTGCCACGCTACGCTCGCAATGACAGAGAAAATACAATATTTAGTGTTAATTAAGAAAAGGTTGTCATCGCGAGGAATGAAAGAAATAAATGACGTGGCGATCCATGAGGATTATCTAGTTTTAGATGGATTGCCACGCTATGCTCGCAATGACACCAAAGAGTCTTGAGAGAATTTTCTCTCAAAAAATCAAATATAAACCAAAAATTCATCAAAAGTCAAATATAAAATATACAAAAACTTGATTATAAATGGAAAATAATTTAAGATAAAATACTTAGATATGTTAGGTAAAAATAGGATTTATAGAAATATATGATCGACAATAAAAAAGAAAATAAACATTTTTTGTCACAATCTTGTCTGCTGTTCGTATACCAATACGAAAGGATGGTCATTACCAGATAAATATAACCAAGACCTGGTTATCAGTGAGAAAATCAAGGTAATATAGACAATTTGATAGCGTTTAGTTATCATTGTCTAAAATTGTCTTGCATTTGCTTCCAAAATTGGTAATCTCACGGCATTACTGTGTGGAGACACAGAATGATCTTTAAAATTCATCCTAATTGAATCCTGCCTTTTGGTAGGATTATCCTCGTTGTTTTTGTCGGAAGACGCTATGACGAGACGTGTATTTTTATATCGTATACACTACACTACACATGAAAAAATTGTTCTCATTGTTGACTGTTGTTGCTCTTTTGGGTACATCAGTTAATTCAGTTAGCTTCGCAGCTGACTACTCAGATGAGTTGAATGGTGCGTATGACTATGCTTACGGAATAGGTATAACTACGCAATCTTCAATCGATTCTGCTAATATGTACGGAAACCTTCTTAGAAGCCACATGGCTAAAATGATGGTTAACTACGCTAAAGAAGTTTTAGGAAAGACTGCTGATACTTCAGTAGCTTGTGAATTCACAGACGTTGCTAACGAAACTGCTGAATTACAAGGATACATCACAGAAGCTTGCCAAATGGGTCTTATGGGAGTAGGAATTACTGCTTTCAATCCAAAGGGTATCGTTTCTAGAGCTGAATTCGGTACAGTTCTTTCTAGAGCATTATGGGGAGATATGTACAATGGAGGTACTCCATACTACATCAACCACCTTGAAGCTCTTAAAGATGCTGGGGTTATGACAAAGATCGCTACTCCTGAACAAAAGGAAGTTAGAGGTTATGTTATGCTTATGATGCAAAGAGCTGACGAAGATAATGTAGCTGATACTGCTAAGCCAGCTGTATGTTCTACACCAGAAAATACTCTTGCATGTTCATTAGGTTTGGATTCTTGTCCAGCTGAATGTAAAGATGGTACAACTGTAGATAATACTGATGTTAAAGAAGGAACAGTTACTGTTTCTGCTACACCAGTTAGCTACACTTCTATACCAAATATAGGAGCTGTTAAACACGCTACTGTTACATTCAAGGCAGGATCTGCTGATGTTAAGGTTTACGGAGTTGAATTCAAAAAATTGGCTCTTAGTCCTGTAACTAATGCTAAAATGTACTTCGAAAAGAATGGAGCTAGAATTACTTCTAAAGCTACTTTCTCAGAAGACAAAGCATCTGTATCATTCAATACTGCTCTAGTTGTTAAAGCTGGATCAACTGAAACTGTAGATCTTTATGTTGCTCTTTCTGCTGGAAATGCTGGAGAACAATATCAATTTGCTTCTACAAGCGTAAATTCATCTGCTGAAACAGTTAATGGAATTATTGAAACTCCATTGATGCAAACAGTTACTTACACTGTAGCTCAAATCAATGTTACTACAGGAGGAACAGATTCTACTTACAAAGTAGATTCTACTAAGTTGGTTGAATTCGGTCAATTCACTTTGACTGCTTCAGGTAACACTGCAAACAACAAAGATCTTACTGTTAAGTCTATGACTTTGACTCAAAAAGGAGATGCTTCATTAGATTACCTTTCTGATCTAGCTCTTTACAGAAACGAAGAAAAAGTTTCTACAGATGCTATCATCAATGGTAGAGATGTAACATTCTTATTAGATAATACTATCAAGTATACATCTACTTCAGCTACATACGTAGTTAAAGGAAAGATCGTTACTGCTGAAAGAGTTGGAGATAAATTCCAATTCCAAATGAAATACCCAGAAAATCTAGAAGTAATTGAAGATACTACATCTTTCAGAGCTTCTATATTCCCTGCTACTGCTATGGATTTAGCTTCATACACAGTTAATGGAGCCGACTTGAAATTCAATCAAGGACCTATGACTTACAACAAGACTATTATTCCTGGTGCTAAGGGTGTAGTTTTCTATTCAGGTACTATCTCAACTTTGGGAACAGTTAACCTAGAAAACTTGACTCTTACAGCTATTGCTGGAACAGGAAATATAGATGAAATTGTTAAGACATTCTACCTTAAAGTAGGTGGTAATGTATTGTCAGCTTCAGCTGTTAATACTAATACAGGAACAATTCTATTCGAAGGAACAGTTGCTGTTAATGGAACTCAAAACTTTGTAATCTATGCTGATATCAAAGATACTGCTCCTGCTACAAGCATCAAGTTCTTAGAAAATATTAGCTTAGGTGAATTCAAGGGAGTTAATGAATATGCTTCAAACGGAGAAAATATTTCTTCTTCTATTGGAACATTCCAACCAGTTAACTTTACTATATCTGCTGCTAATCTTACTCTTTCAAACAGCATCTCTTCTACAAAGACTGTTGTTAAAAATGATAGAAATATCGACTTAGCAAATATTGAATTCTCTACATCTACTGATGTACAAGCTTCAGTTAAGTCTTTCAAAGCTACTTTGACTGGAACTAACCGAGGAAACTTCAAGGGAGGAACTGTTACTCTTTACGATGCTGACGGAGTTGCTCTTGTAAGTAATACTATTGATTCTGGATCTTCTACAATGTCATTCTTGTTGCCTACTGCTGCGAGAATCGTTAAGAATTCAGCAGTATCATTCATGGTTAAATTAGATCAAGTATCTACATATGTAACAGGTGGTGATGAATTAAAACTTATATTCAACACTGTATACGCTACAAACATTACTACATCAAATGAATTGATCAACACTGCTACAGCTACTTCAGCTACTCTTAAGGTAGTAAGCGCTGGACAAGTAAATATTGTATCACAAACTCTTACTAACAAGCTTATCAAACTTAATGGATCTACTGCTACAGTAGGAACTATCAAGTTCAAACCATACAATGGTGATGCTGTTCTTAAGACATTAACACTTGCTGGAATGGATGTATCTAAATTCTCTAAGGTAGTTCTTAAAGATTCTGGATCATTGGTTGCTACATTTGTTAAGAGTGGAACTAATGAATTATATGTAGACAATATTCAACAAACTATTGCTGCTGATGCTATCAAACTTTACGAAGTTGAAGCTACTATGATTTCTGCTTCTACTTCTGGAGACTTAGCTCCATCTACAGGTAAATTGATCTTACAATCTGCTACATTTGAAAATACAAATGGACAAGATGTACAAGTTGTTCCTTCGTCTGCTGATATTTCAGCTACAAATACTCTTGTTAAGGTATCTCCATTAGTTACAGATATCGCTACTATCAAGGGATCTAACTACGCTTCATACAAGATTACTCTTCAATCTCCAGATGGAGAAGTGAAGGTTACTGATCTTGTATTAGCAGTTGGTGGAAATGTTACAGGAACTACAATTTCACTTACATCTAGTGAAAATGGAGGAACTGTATACTCTTCTGTACCTTACACTACTACTCCAGCTTTATCAGGATCTATTACTGTTGATCCTACAGCTCCAGTTGTATTGTATGTTAACGTAGAAGGTGTAACATGGTCTACTACTTCAAATTCAGATCCATATGTATTTATCGGATTATCTGACCTTGGATACTCAGACATATTCAGTGATGCTTCAGAAGCTAATCACGCTAATATGTTGAAGAACTACAAGAGCTCACTTACTTCAATAACTGATCTTGGAAGAAATATTAAATAGTTAACAACCTAAAATTGTTACTATCATAAATATTCATTTATGGACAAGAAAGACCCACTCTTCGGAGTGGGTTTTTCTGTAATTGAAAAAAAACATAAAAAAGATAACTTTTTTTGTATTTTCTCTTGATTTTAGTACTCAAATTCCTATAGTGTCGTACGCGCAATTTTTTTTGTAATATCTTTAATTGTCTGAAAATATAATTTATGCCTACTATTAACCAACTAATCAAAACAGGAAGACAGGAAAAAAAGACAAAGTCTAAAGCACCTGCACTTCAATTTGGAATCAATAAATTGAAAGGAAACAAAAAAGTAGAAAAGCCAGCTCCTTTTAAGAGAGGTGTTTGTCTCAAGGTATCTGTAATGGGTCCAAAGAAACCAAACTCAGCTCAAAGAAAGTTTGCTAAGGTTAGATTATCTAACGGTGCTGAAGTATTAGCATATATTCCTGGAGAATCTCATACTCTACAAGAACACAGTGTTGTTTTGGTAAGAGGATGAAGAGTTAAGGATCTTCCTTGAGTAAGATATCACATTCTTAGAGGAAAATACGATGCTAATCCAGTAGAAAAGAGAAGACAAAGTAGATCTGTATATGGAGCTAAAAGACCAAAGCCAGGTGCTGCTAAAAAATAATAATTTTAACTAATTAATAGGTGTGTTATCATGCTTGATCAACAACAGAAAACGGAAAAGATAATAAACTTTATCATGAAGAGTGGTAAAAAAAGCATAGCTAAGAGAATCTATAGTGATATGCTTCAAGAAATTAAAGCTAGTGGACATATGAATCCATTTGTTGTAGTAGAAACTGCTATAGAAAATGCATCTCCTACTATAATGATCAAGTCTAAAAGACTTGGAGGTTCTGTATATCAAGTGCCAGTAGAAGTAAAGCCAGCAAAAAGATTATTCTTTGCTATCAAATGGATTTTGGATGCAGCAAGAGGTAAGACAGGAAAATCTATGTCTAAAAAACTTGCTGAAGAAATCTTAGCAGCATATTCTTCTCAAGGATACGCAGTTAAGAAGAAGGAAGAAACTCATAAGATGGCTGAAGCAAATAAAGCATTTGCATATATGGCTAAATACGTTAACTAACTTTTACATTTAAAATTATAGTAATGTGAGATACAAGTGGTGCAAAATATAAGCACATGTTATATAATGTAAATCGAGTAAGAAGAAAATCAGGAGAAAAGCAAAAGAAAGCTTTGGAATGGTACATTTTGGTTTTGAAAAAAGAAGTTCTTTTGGGAGAAACAAAATGGGTTATCAACACTAAAAAAGCAGCTTCTGCGAGATTACAAAAGATGGGAATAACTAAAGCAATGGTAATCAAAACCCTAGAAAAGAAGTGACTAAAAGATTTATTAGCTAAAATAAACTAAACCATGTCTAGACTAAAGACAAACGCTAAAAGAAAGATTAACAAAGCCTTAACTAGAGTTGAAAAAACTGTGATTATGGATGTAAGAAAATCTCTAGAACAACAAAAGAAGCGAAAAGCTAAGGTAATGAACAAGAAAAGTAAATAATTTTATTAATTGATTCAATTTCAAATGAATTTTGAAAGACTAAAAACATTGCATGATAAAAATAATGTAAGCTTGCTTAATGTAGAACCAGGTATGCTTTTGGAAATCCACGAAAAAGTTGGAGAAGGAGACAATAATAGAATCTGGAAATTTAAATGTCTTGTAATCAAGGTAAAGAAACCAAACAATGTTGACGGTTCTTTTACAGTTAGAGGACAAGTTGCTGGATTGGATGTAGAAAAAATCTATCCATTATCATTCACAAAATTTGAAAAAGTACTTTTGTTGGATGAATACAAAATCAGAAGAGCTAAACTTTACTACATCAGAGAAAAGATCGGTAAAGATGCTAGAATGAAGAGTAAAATTACTGCTGATAAGAGAAACTCTAATATCTTAAAGAAATAAAGTAAACACTACCAATTATTTTTAAATTTTGTACCAGAGAGATGAAACTCAAAGTAAATATTCGTCAAGGGGAAAAATCTAGTCAACTAAGAAAAGATGGATCTATACCTGCTATAGTATATGGAAAACACTTACAATCTCCTATATCTATTTCATGTAATAAGAATGATTTCATCAAAAAGTATAAGGCAG
Organism: Patescibacteria group bacterium UBA5124; assembly: GCA_002414185.1. Classification (GTDB taxonomy): domain Bacteria; phylum Patescibacteriota; class Gracilibacteria; order Absconditabacterales; family Absconditicoccaceae; genus UBA5124. The sequence continues at coordinate 12,646 of DHYS01000017.1, forward strand.
CAGGATACTCTACTCCTATTACTTTGGATGGAAAAGATGTAGAAGAAATGGTTCTTATTCAAGATATTCAACTAGATCCTGTAAGTAATATTGTTCTTCATGTAGATTTTCTAGCTGTTAGCAAAGATGAAAAAGTATCTACAGAAGTACCAGTTATCTTGGTTGGAGAATCTCCAATAGAAAAACTTGGAGAAGGAAAGATCCAATTAGTAAAGGACTTTGTAGAAGTAGAAGCATTCCCACAAGACTTACCACATGATATCAAGATTGATATTTCAAATATTACAAATGTACATGATACAGTATTTATTAAGGATTTGGAAGTATCAGACAAGGTAAGAATCAAGAATGATGCTGAACAACCAGTTGTTACTGTTGTTTCATTGACTGAAGAAGTTGAAGAAGCAGCTACTGAAGCAACTGCAGAAGCTGCAGCTCCACAACCAGAAAAGAAATAGTTTTTACATATTTTTTAAAAGACAATTATGGCAAGAGTATGTGATTTTACAGGTAAAGGAACAAAATCCTGAAATACAAGATCTCACTCTATGAGAGCTTCTAAAAGAACTTTCAAACCAAATCTAATCTACAAAAAGATTAAGATGGAAGATGGATCTACTATTAGAATTAAGGTTAGTTCTAAAATCTATAAAAAACTTAAAGGATTTATCTAAAAATATATTGCAAAAAGAAAGCATATCAGTAGCCTATCTCATTGTGACAGATAGGCACTGAATAGCTTATTTTGTGGGACGGTAGCTCAGTCGGTAGAGCAATGGCCTTTTAAGCCACTGGTCAAGGGTTCGATTCCCTTCCGTCCTAAGTCTTAAACAACTAAGAATATCCCCACGGATATTTTTTTTAAAGAAAAAAATAGAGCATAGCTCTATTTATACATAAATAACTTCCGGTTCTAATTGTACACCAAACATATCTTGAATTTTATTTTGAATGCTCGTAGCTAGAGCAACCATATCTTTTCAGCTTCCTTTCTCATAATTAACTAAAATCAACGCATGTTTTTCATAAACTCCCACATAATCTACTCTATATCCTTTAAACCCAGCTAATTCTATAAGTTGACCTGCAGAGAGCTTGATTTGTGTACTACTTCATGGAATATTAAAACTTACTAGATTTGAATATTGTTGTTTTAGTTGTTCAAAGGCTCTGGTAGAAATGATTGGATTCTTAAAAAAACTTCCTGCAGTACCAAGAGTATGCCAATCAGGCAACTTACTTTCTCTGATAGCGTTGATCATCGAAGACAACTTCTTTGCCGTCAATACTCAGGGATTTTTTTTTATCTGAGTTTGGAGTTCTCTATAATTAGTAATAAACTGATAATTTGCTCCAATTTTTTGAAGTTTAAATCTTACTCCAGTCACAAGAAAATTATCTTTGAGTTCATGTTTAAAAATACTATCACG
>DHYS01000017.1:14083-20025 GCA_002414185.1 Patescibacteria group bacterium UBA5124
TGTACCGATACTATGCTGTCTTTCGTCTCCATTCCATAGGCTCCAATGTTTCCTATCGCACTAGCTCCAACAGTACTAGGGATTCCTACAAGGTTTTCTATTCATCAGAGATTCTGATCTACTGACCATAAGACAAATTCATTCCAATCCTCCCCTGCACCTACAACTATCTCCAGATACTGGTCATTATCCTCTACTATCTTCTTTCCTTTGAGCGCAACTTTGATTACAAGACCATCAAAATCCTGAGTAAAAAGAATATTTGCTCCAGATCACAAAAAAATATGTTTATTACTATTCCATTCATCTGATTCTAAAAGTTCTCAAATATCAGATTCTGAATGTATTTCTACAAAAAGTTTTGCTAGAGCATGGACACCCAAAGTCGTATATTGAGCAATATCAACGTTTTTTTGAAAAGAAAGCATAAGAATAGAAAAGAATAAAATGTTGTGTCATTGCGAACAGAGTGAAGCAATCCATCTGATATCAGAAAATCCTCATAGATTGCCACGTCCCTCCGCAGTACTGCGGGGTCCTCGCAATGACANNTCAAAATATTCAGAAAAATATGTACTTCAAAAACTCATTATGGAATACCTTCACTGTACAAGAGAACAAATGTGGACAGAAGGAGAAAAAGAAATAGCTGATGAAATCCTAAATAAAATCACTTCTGGATACAAATCTTATGTAGAAGACAAAAAACCTTTGGAATACATAGTTGGACATGTATCATTTTTTGGAAATGACTTCATTGTTAATGAAAATACCCTCGTTCCTCGTCCAGAAACAGAATATATGGTGCAAGCTATCACAGAACATATCCAATCAGCAAGTCTCAATGAAGCAGTTTTGATGGATATAGGGACATGATGTGGAGTATTAGGAACTTCAGTACTTCTCCAAAATTCGACAAATTTTGTCTCAGCATTTTTGACTGATATATCAGAAGAAGCGCTCAAAGTTGCTCAGCAAAATGTAGAGAGACATCTTTCTTCTATCAAGACAGAAATCAGACTTATTTGGACGGACTTACTTGCTTTTGCAGACAATTATACAGAAGTTTGGACAAATCATCCTATCATATTAGTAGCTAATCTTCCTTATATTCCAGAGCAAATGTTTACCCAAAACGCCCCAGACAACGTCCAAAAATGGGAGCCAAAGATGGCCTTTGTCGGTGGTGATGACGGATTAATATATTACAGACAATTGCTTGACCAAATGCCGTTGGCGATGCAGTCTTCGACTACGTGTTTCTTTGAAATGATGACTCGACAAGTCGAGATCCTCGCCAAAGAATATGAAAAAAGTCGACACTTCGAGGAAGTGAAGACCTTTCATTTCAATATTAGAATCGTGAAGGCAACTAAGATTATATAAGTCCTTCTCAGAAAAAATCATCTTTATTTTGGAATTGGACATGGATAAATGTCTGTTTTCCTAATAGTTGAGAAAGGAGTCATTCTATATAAGCCTTATTTTCTTGTTTTTCTAAAGCTGCTTGAGTAAATTTGTTAATTACCGTAACAAAAACGGTATTTTCTTCTATTTTACTTACGGTACTATGGTCTTTGAGACTTTTTTGTAAAGATTCTCTGTCTATACGACTCAATACTTGTTCCCAAAGGGAAGTATTGTCATTATTACCTGATGCTATTGGAGCACTAACAGGCGGAGTCACAGGCGCAGCTGCTGGAGCTGGAGTCACTACTGGAGCAACAGGTGCGGCTACAGGAGCAGAAACAGTCACTGCTGCAGTTTCTCCTGTATATTTATGTAAGACTACCTTATATGCTATAGCTGGGTAAGGATAATATCTAAGATTATTTAATATTTCTGTAAATGCATGAGATACGTAAATAAGAAAATCCATATCTTCAAATAAGTGGGCATCCAAATACATTAATACTTGCTTAGCAAAATTTTGGAGATCTACTCCTTGTTGAACTAGGGTAGTAATAGCAGCAAAAAGTTGTTCTCTATCTTTGTTTTTGATGTGTCCAAGAAAATCCTTGATACCACTTTCAGAAGCTACTCCCAAAAACTTAGTAACATGAGCTTCATTCACTTCTCCCAAAATACTTACTTGATCAATATATTTCACCGCATCACGCACACATCCTTCAGAGATCTTAGCAATAATACCCAATGCAGCAGGATCATAAGCTAAATTTTCACTTTTACAAATATCTTCCAGACGAGAAACCATTTCACTATCAGGTACTTTTCTGAAGTTAAACACCTGGCAACGAGAAACGATAGTATCCGGTACCTTATGTACTTCCGTAGTAGCCAAAATAAATGCCATAGTATCTTTAGGTTCTTCGATAGTTTTGAGGAGGGCATTGAATGCTCATTTTGACAACATATGTACTTCATCTATGACATAGATTTTCTTTTTGAGCATGGTTGGAGGATAGGCAACTTTGTCCAAAATTTCCTCTCTAATATTGTCTACTCCAGTATGAGAAGCAGCATCGATTTCTACATAATCCAATGTTTTTCCTTCATTGATTGTCTGACAGTTTGCACATTCATTACAAGGATTTCCATCTTGGAGTTGTAGACAGTTCATAGCTTTAGCAAGGATTCTTGCAGAGCTGGTTTTACCAGTTCATCTTGGACCAAAAAGCAGGTAGTTGCTATGTCCACCTTTGTCACTTTTTATCTTTGCTTTAAGTATTCCTGTAATATGTTCTTGTCCGATTAATGTATCAAAATTCTTTGGACGATATTTATTAGCTAATGACATAGACTTCTTAGATAAAGAATAAAATTCTGATTTCCTTTCCACTTTACGATTTCCATAGTATTTTTCAACCTCCTTTTTGATTGTTTTTATTGAAAAAATAGCTACAACCCATTGATAAAAAATACTTTATTCATGGATTTTTCTTATGTCCAAAATAACCTACCTTGACCATATAGCTACCCTTCTTCCTTCAGAAGAACTAGAAGCATTTAAGGCTTCCTATCAACAACAACTTCCCAAGACAATCAAAGTTGTCACAAGCAAGATGGCTCTATCTGACTTTGAAAAGATAGTAACAATACGATGATGGGAGATCGAAAAGACTGTCCATCCAGATTGTTTCTATGTCCATAAACGAACATGATCGTCTACCTTGGGACAACATTTTCTTCATCAGGGAGGGTTTTTCTATATCCAGGAATTGTCGGCAAGTATGTCAGCTCCCCTTCTCGAAGCAAAACCAGGAGAGTTGATTCTGGATCTCTGTGCTGCTCCCGGAGGAAAAACCGTACAACTTGCGGATACCTGATCATTCGTAATCGCAAACGAACCCTCTAATCCCCGCCGCAAAGCCCTTATCTATAATCTCAATAGGACAGGTATGCTTAATACGGCAGTAACTAGTTTTGATGGTACTCGTTTTGGTGAACTCTATCCAGAAATCTTTGATAAAGTTCTTGTGGATGCTCCTTGTTCGGGAGAAGGAATGAGTTACAAAACAGGATGACCACTATCATGGAACGAATGATTAGTCTGTTCTCTAGCAAGGACACAAGTCAAACTCCTCGCATCAGCTATCAAAACCTGTAAGCCATGAGGGACTATAGTGTATTCTACCTGTACGCTCAATCAGATCGAAAATGAAGAAGTAATCAAAAAGACATTAGAAGCTTTTGGAGATCAGATTTCTCTTGAACGAAGCAAAAAATATCGACCCCATCGCGATCATACGGGAGGATTTTTTGTCGCTAAAATACAAAAACATAGTTCTATAAAACCTCAAAATATTCAACAATCTCCTAAAATACCTCTTTTTGATACTTCCAACAAATTACAATTTCAAGTCAGAGAACTACTTAAAAAAGATTTTTGATGTGAAAATATAGCTGATACTATCTTGTTTTTTTCTACATCATCAACAATCTATATCACTACAAAGCAATATTTGGATATTCATGGGAAGATTTCCTTGGATAAAGTAGGGATACCAATCTATGATATTGCTCGTGATGGAAGATGGATACCCAACCATCACCTAGGAAATCTTTTTGGAAATTTGGCTATTCATCATATATTTCAGGTATCAGATCAACAAGCTCAAGCTTATACAGAAGGAAAAGATATTTCTCTTAGAGAAAATACTTCTCTTGATGAATGATTTCTCACGCTCAAACGAAGAGATTACGGATTTTCTCTCGCTAAAAATGTATCAGGAATTTTAAAAAATAAAATGATCTAGCTTTTATAAAGCATTTTTTTGACAAAAAAATAATATCAATTATCCATTGATTATTTAAAACAATTACGTACTAAGGACAAAAAGTCTCATCTACTATATATTTTTATATTTTAGATCTCCAAACATTTATGTCCTCAATCCAAACCATTACCCAAGAATCATCAGACTATCATTTCAAGTTTCAGTCTATCAAATCTAAACCTAAGCAAATCTCCTATATGGGAGAATTTTCTTTGCTCAATAAGCCCATTGTTGCTATAGTTGGTCCGAGGATACCTAGTAATTATGCCGAAGAAGTATTACATATGTTGTTTAACTATCTTGCTCAGTACGATATTGTTACTATTTCATGATTGGCTCCTGGAGTAGATCAGATAGCTCACAGACTTTCTCTAAAATATAACATACCTACGATTGCAGTACTGTGATGAGGAATAGGGCATTATTTACAAAAATCTGATGCAACATTGATAGATATTATTGTAGATCAAGGAGGGCTTATTCTTTCAGAGTTTGATAATGATCAAGTACCACAGAGCTATACTTTCCCTCAGAGAAACCGTATCATAGCAGGACTTGCTGATCTTGTGTTTCTTCCGGAAGCAGGCAAAAAATCTGGAAGTTTGATTACCGTAGATTTTGCAAATATGATGCACAAACCTACCTATGGTACTCCCCAAAACATCTTTGCTCCAAATAGTCAATGACTATTGGAATACATCCAATCCGGAAAAATTAAATCCGTAATAGATATAGATACTATGCTTTATCAACATTTTTCTTGGAGGAAAAAAAGCATAAGTCAATCAAATCAGACATTGAAAAACCAAGATTTTTCAGAACAAGAAACAAATCTTCTTGTTTGTTTGAGTGAGGTACAAGAAGCTGAAATATGAGCTATTGCCTATCATCTACAGACATCTATAGAATGTGTTTTCCCTCAGCTTACTTTATTAGAAATCAAAAATGCTGTCCATCAGCCGAGTCCTTGAGTGTACAAAATCTCTTGAAAAATAGCATAAAATAGATATATCAAGCTCACGTATAATTTTTATTTTTTATACCCATCGTGTAATGAAATTTCTTGGTAAAAAGAAAGGTTTCACCCTTATTGAAATGCTTATCGTTATCGTAATTATTGGAGTTTTAGCATCAGCGTTGATTCCTAGACTTGGATCAGCAAGATGAAAGGCAAACGACGTAGCTCGTAAAGCAGATCTTCAACAACTTGCTACAGCTATCATATCATACCAAATTGACCAAAATGCATTTCCATCTGGGAAAGCTCAAATATTATCATCAGGAACAATGGCTACAAATCTTATAAAAGGAGGTATGGCTAGTATACCAGTAGGAGATGCTACAGTATATTCTGGGCTAGATTGAGCAAGTTCATCAGGATATATTTACTATCCTATGAAAAAAAATGGAGGAAATAACAATGGGTTTGTTCTTATGGCAAGAACAGAAACAGAATGAGGATCTAACTTTGTATTATGTAGTGCTATTATAACATCGACAAATGCGACAAATGGAGACTTTGATGTAGATAATGTTAAGGTTTGTAGCTCAGTTTCTTTATGAGCTTCTTGTGATGCTAATGCATGTACAGCATTAGATAAATCTCAACTCAGATATATCTACAAATACTAAAAATACTTACTTTCCAAAAAACTCTCCGATATCGGAGAGTTTTTTATTTTATAAGATTTTTGGGACGCGGGC
>DHYS01000013.1 GCA_002414185.1 Patescibacteria group bacterium UBA5124
TGTTGGTCTAGTAAATACTTTTGCGAATACATTGGGCAAAGTGAGTTTTTCATATAACGTTTTTTTAGATTTTGTTAATAGATTTTTTTTCTTTTATTTTTATACTCCAACACAAAAGCATCAAAGAAGGCACAGCAAATATCCAAAAGAAACAACAGGTATAATAAAGAACGGATTGTGTTTTCAATAAAGATAAACACTCAATAATATCTGTTGCATCAGAATATAGAAGTATAGATAGTATCATAATTCCTCCTTTTTTATTTTTTAGTTCGGCTAATATAAAAAAAAGCTCAATATATGCAATAGAAAGATTGACTTTGTTTAGAATATATGTAAAAATTTAACGAATTTATATGATAATGGAGAAAACAATGAAAGAAAGACCAGTAAGAGATACAGCATGATGAATATTATTAAATCCAAAATGACATGTATGTATGGTAAGAAATAAATTACGAGGATTTCCCAAAGGGCACACAGAAGCAGGAGAAAATATATTAGATACTGCATATAGAGAAATAAGAGAAGAAACCGGTATAACTGATACTAAGCTACAATTGATAAAAGAATTATGAACATATACTAGACCATCAATGTTTAGAAAGGAAATAAAAAATATTACCTTATTTTTGTTTAATACACTAGATGATTTTGATAAAATATCTCCTAAAAAAGTAAAAGATAATAAAATATTAGAAATCAAATGAGTCCCTATAGAAGAAGTTATGGATTATCTTTTTCATGAACAAGATAAGGAATTTTTCTTAAAACATAGAGATAGTATTCAAGAACATCATGAAAAGAAATATACAGCTATAGATGAAATCTCTGAACATATATAATAATATATATTTTCCATTGAAAAGAGTATAATTTTAGATAACTATCAATTGTACACTATTACCTATTAATCAAAAATTATGACGCTCAAAAATACTCTAGAATCATCAGATAATATTCAATACGATATTTTTCTTAAATGATTAAACGAACAAACCGTTAGAACTATATCTCAAGAACAAAACGAACCAGAACGAATGTTGGAACTCAGATTAAAAAGTCTGAAAATTTTTCAAGATATATCTCTACCATCACGATGACCTGACCTTTCAAAGCTTAATCTAGATGAGATTGTTTACTATGCAAAACCAAAATCTGGAACACAATGATATGCTACCAATTGGGAAGATGTAGATCCAGAAATTAAAAAGAAATTTCAAAGATTAGGAATACCTGAAGCAGAACAAAGATACCTAGCAGGAGCAGGAGGACAATATGATTCTCTCAATGTGTATCATAAAATCAAAGAACAACGAGCTGCTAAGTGAATTATCTTTGAAGATATGCCTCAGGCATTACAGACTCACGGAGAGCTTATTAAAAAATATTTTATGAAACTTGTGCCAGCTGCAGATCATAAATTTGCTGCCTTACATGGGGCAGTATGGAGTGGTGGGACATTTATTTATATTCCCAAAGGCGTGATCTTGGATGAACCACTTCAGGCATATTTTCGTATGAATACGTATGCAGGAGGACAATTTGAACATACATTGATTATTATAGAAGATGATGCACAAGGAAACTATATCGAATGATGTTCTGCTCCCAAATATGACAAAGCTTCACTTCATGCAGGACTCGTAGAAATCTATGTTGGTAAAAATAGTAAAATGAAATATTCTTCAGTAGAAAATCGATCTACAAACACATACAATCTGAATACTAAGAGAGCAGTACTTGAAGAACACGCATACATGGAATGGGTCAATGGAAACATGGGTTCATGTACAACTATGCTGTATCCATGTAGTATTCTCAAAGGTGATCGAAGCAAGACAGATATGCTAGGAATAGCGGTAGCTGGTAAAGGACAAAACCAAGATACATGATCCAAAGTAATTCATATAGGAAAGAATACATCATCTACGATAGTTTCCAAATCTATCTCTAAAGATGGAGGAATCTCTACCTATAGATGATTAGTTAAAATCGCTAAATCAGCAGATAATGCAGTTAATCATACTGAATGTGATGCGTTGCTTTTTGATGATATTTCAGTTTCTAATACAATACCAAATATTGTTTGTGGTAATGAGAGTGGAATCGTAGCACATGAAGCAAGTGCTGGTAAAGTCGATGAAGGAGAAATCTTTTATCTAACCTCTCGTGGATTAGATGAAGAAAAAGCAATAGCTATGATAGTAAACGGTTTTTTTTCTTCTGTAGTTAAAAAACTACCACTCGAATATGCCGGTGAATTAAATAAACTTATTGATCTTGAAATGGAAGGTAGCGTAGGATAATGATTCTATCTAAGAAAAAATAAAATAATGTCCTAAAAAAATAGAACAATGTCTCCATTGATTTCAAAACTATCATTCCTAATATGGAAAAAATAATTATCCAAAACAAAAATAAAATATATGGAAACAATTTTAGAAAAAGAAGTTGATGCTTCCATGTATGAAAAAATTATACAAAGCATCAAAAAAATTATGAACGCATCAGATTATGATGAGAAAATTAAAATTCTTTGTGTTATAGACCGCAAAAAATTTGGATGTGTTCCTATTAGAAATGCAGCAATGAGGTGGGATGGATACGATATTCTATTAGAAAGTGAAAAAGAACTAGTTATAGATTTTGATACTTCTTACAAGAATTATAGTTGGTGTGGAGATATCGAAAATACTTGGAGAGATAAAATCAACAAATTGTCACTAGTAGAAAATTTTGTAAAAATTCAATTAAAACAAGAAAAAATCAGTAAAATTGAAGATAATGATGTATTGTTCATTATTAATTGGTTTAAATCTCGGCTTATGGCGTAATTTTTTTTATTAGGTTTTAGTTAGTAATTGAGTTGACGCTAATGGTGTTTCCATTAGCGTCTTTTTCCCCCCCGAAAAAAAGAAAACCTGTTGATATAAAATCAAGAATACATATAAGCAAATCTAATGAACTAAATCTGATTTATATTTTTTTTATAAAAATGATTTCTAAGATTGTAAACCTTATGTTTGAAGCACAGCATCTTAAACAACTTGATCATATAGGATTTAAATATATACATATTGATAAACCAGACTCTGTAGCAGAGCATTCTCTCAATGCTGCACAGATAGGATATATCTTAGCAAAGATGGAATGAGCTGATGCCTATAAAGTAGCTACTATGTTGGTTTGGCATGATATAGCAGAAACAAGAATAGGAGATATGCACAAAGTTGCTATCAGATATATTAGAAATAAAGATGAACTAGAAAAAGAAGTTATGGAAGAACAGTTTGAAGGACTTTCTTTTGCTGATCAAATCAAACTCAATATGGCTGAAATGGATGAAAGATCTACACTTGAATGAAAAATAGCTAAAGATGCTGATTATTTAGAACAGGCTTTTCAAGCTAAGATATATAAGGAAATTTGATATGAAGATGCTCAAAACTGGATCACCAATGTAGGTAATGCTTTGAGAACAGAAAGTGCTAAAAAAATCCGAACACTTATGTGTGAAACTAAATCTAGCGACTGGTGGCTCAATTTACAAAATCTTAAGAATGTATAATAGTTTAATTCCCCAAAATAAATATGAAATTTTTCAAAATAAGTATATTTTTATTATTGTTTGGTATATGTTGTAGTTCAACTAATGCCTATCTTTTTGGATTTAAATCAGCAGATAATACCATCGAAAATATTCAAAATATTGAACAAAAATATCAGATCAATCTTCCTATAGTTTGATTTATTTTTGATCCATGGGATGATCTTGTAGTACAAACACTCAATAGATTACCTGATACACTAGGGACGAATAGAATCTATCATATTACAATTTCTCCAAATGGTTTTTCTGCTCAGGAAGTAGCAAGTGGAGCTTTCGATAATCAATATTCCTTATTTTTTAAGACAATCAAAAAGAATAATCTCAAGGTAGTTTTTAGAACTATGCATGAGATGAATGGATGACGATATCCTCGAGCATCCAATCCTGAAACCTTCAAAAAAGCATGGATCCATGTACGAGATCTTTCTAGAAAAGAATGATTAACAACCAATGATATACTCTTTGATATGTCAGTAAATCACCGAGATATGCCAACCAAAGAAAAACCAAGTCAGACAGCTAAACTAGTTCAATGTAAAATTCAATATAAACAAAAACTGAATTGTTTCACGTTTGAAGATTACTATCCAGGAGATAAATACGTAGATTTGATGGGATTTACATTTTATAATCGAGGAAAAGGAAATAGTGATAGAAAGTGGCTTACACCAAATCAAATAGTAAACGAACAATGACGAACTCCACTTGCTAGACTCAAAAAATTAAATAAACCAATTATTATAGATGAAGTAGGAACTACAGCAGTATGGTATACAGGAGATTTTAAATATGATACTTCTCGTGAGTATTTTAAAGTAGATTNNCAAAAAAAATATCTGGTTACGACAACTCAAACAACTTCTACTTTCCAATGAAGAAATAGTAGCTATGGTGTATTTTAATGTAGACTATACGCAATGACTCACAGAAAAACTTATATGAGAAGCTGATCGAGCAGTAATCAATCCAGCTACAAATAAAGTATATAATACTATTTTTTCTCTACTCAAAGATAACGAACCACTTCATCAACGAAGTAAACTCTTAAATTTATTTGGAATAGGACAGATAACTATCAATGATATCACTACATTTGTCCCTAGTAAATATATTAAAGCAACCAAAGATATTTGGCAATCAATCAATAAGATAAGCAGCTGAGATAAGCAAAAAGCACAATCATTAAGTTTATTTACAGAAACAACGCTCAAAAAAATGTATCCAAAGTATTCAGATAGTGAGAAAAGCGAACTCTGGAACTGGATAAATAATTTTTTCTTGATAAAAAAAAGTAAATAAATATACAAAGTACCAAACAAATAAAAATTAATAAAATGGAAAAGAACATGGAAAATCAAGAAATTAGTGAAAGATCAACTATCAGAGAAGATTTAGATCTTCTAAGTAATAAAAGTGGTTCCAAAAATAACCGTCCAGTAAAACTAAAACAGATAGAAGAAGAACCAACATTCTCTAAAAAATCTATAGAAAGAGGTTTTGGATTCTTTGATGACGATGATTTTTTATAACCAATGTAATAAGTAAAAAAGGAGACTGTATTAGTCTCCCTTTTTTTTATCCTTCAACTTTTTCTATATTAACTCAAATATTCTTTAACTTATTTTCTATATCATCATATCCTCTAGCTATAATATCTTCATTCATCACATACGTAGTACCACGAGCCATTACTCATGCAAGCATCATAGCGCCACCACATCTCAAGTCTCTACTAGATACATATCATCATCTTAATACAGTAGAACCTATTACTATAGCCTGATAGGGATTAAGTATTTCTACATGAGCTCACAAATTTTCTAATTCATTGAGATAAGCAAACCTTCCTTCATATAAGGTTTCAAATATCTTTGAAATACCCTTACATTGAGTTACAAGAGTACCAAAAATAGATTGTAAATCTGTAGGAAACCCAGGATATATTCTTGTTTCTATTTTTACTGCTTGATAGTTTTTCTTATTATAAGAGTTTACTTGAATAGTATACTTATCCAAAATCTTGAAATTGATTCCCATTCTATCAGCTACACTATAGAGTGCAGACAATTCATCCACATGACATCATTTGATAGTGATTTCAGAATTATCAGCTCAAGCACCGATAGCAAAGTATGTTCCAGCTTCAATATAATCAGCAATAATAGTAAATTCAGATTGTTTAATGTTTATTTTTGATGGTTTAACTACAAGCGTATGATCTACATTGAGAGTAATATCAGCACCTACATTATTCAAAAAATCAATCAGATTTCTTACATGAGGTTCGATTGCTACTTGGTAGATATTGATTTCATAGTCAAAATTGTTAGCAAACGCTAAGTAGGTAATTAAGGCTTCGACAGCCGTCACAGAAAATCCTTGCAACATAATATTTTTCTTCGGTTTTCCTGTTACTTCAAAGGTTTTAAATTCATCATTAGTGATAGTAATACCAGCTTTTACTAAAGCATCATCAAACATATCAAGCGGTCTTTTTCCAATAGCACATCCACCACTTCCAATAAACTTTACCTTTCCATATTTGATCAATCCCAAAGGAATAAGCAAAATTGAAGATCTAATTTTCGTAGCCTTTTCTGAAGTAAGATCAAAAAAATCCTTAGAAGTAGCTAACGCTTCACGAGCAAGTTCTTCTATTACAGTTACATCTTTAATATTTGGTTTATTGATAAGTTTTACTTGATTATCTAATATATAGTTGGCTGCAACAATAGGTAAAGCAGCATTTTTACTTCATGAAATAATTACTTCACCTTTAAGATTCGGAGAATAAGAGATCTTATACATCAATATACGTACAAATTAAAAGTGTGCGTTCAGTCAGTATATATATCAATGATTTTTTTTCAATATAAAAGCATCTTTAAAAAAAACAAAAGTAAAGTCGTATTTTTTATAATTAGGTTGTATACAAATGATAAAAAAATAGAAAATACAAAGATTTTAGACTATAATTGTATATAGATGAGAATATCAATAGGATTCTCTGGAGCTGCTGGTTCTGGAGTGAATACTTCGTGACTTTTGCTTGGACAACTCTTAGCAGCCAAAGGATATACTATTCTTGCTGACAAAGAATATGCTTCTATCATCAAAGGAGATAATAACAATTTTTTCTTGTACGTTTCAGATCAACCAAACGAACACGTCATTACTAAGACTATAGATTTCTTTTTTGCGTTTGATGACTATTCTATCACAAAAAATCAAAAGATTTATACATTAAATCAGACGTTTAATGTTAAAGATCAGATTTGTAAACATAAGAATGTATTTTGTTTCTGAGCAGCACTCAAGATTATGAATATTTCTGTAGAGGAGGGGGAATCTTTCGTCCAACAACAATTTCCAGGACATACATTGGAAGAAAATCTCACCGATCTCAGAAGCGGATACGCATATATGCAGTGACTCTGAAATCACGACTGAGATCGAAGTAAAACAATAGGTGCTCCAAAAACACTTATGTTTGGTAATGAATGTATTGCCAAAGGAGCTATCGCTAGTGGAATGGATTTTTATGCAGCGTATCCTATGACGCCAGCAAGTTCACTTATTGATGTAATTACAGCAGACGATCGTGTTACTTTCTTTCAATGAGAAGACGAAATAGCTGTAAGTATGGCAATGTTGTGAGCCAAGGTAGGAGGAAAAAGAGCTATGTGCGGAACAAGTGGAGGAGGATTTGCCCTTATGACAGAATCTATATCTTTTTCTAATCAAGCAGAAATAGGATGAGTATATGTGTTAGCTCAACGTGATGGACCAAGTACAGGTACTCCAACATATACAGGACAAGCAGATCTTAATTATGCTCTTAATGCTTCATTTGGAGATACTTTCCCTATTGTAATATGTCCTTCAACTTTTGAAGAATGATATACTATGATAGGGAAAGCACTCAATCGATCTGATATATATCAGCATCCAGTTATTGTACTTACAGATAAACAATATTCAGAAGGATATATAGCTATAGATTCAAGTACACTCAAAGCCGAACCTATAAATAGAGGTAAACTTATTACCCCTACAGAAGGATACAAAAGATATGAATATACAGATGATGGAATCTCTCCTTGGGTAACACCAGGTACAGAACACGGAGAAAATATGATAACTTCTTATGAACACGATGAATACTGAGCTACTAATGAAGATCCAGAAACTAAGCAAAAGATGCAGGATAAAAGATTTAAAAAGATGGAAACCTTTATCCAAAAAGAATTTAATGATACTTTCTACGGATATGAAATAATCAATCCTACTGCTGAAACATTTTTTATTACCTGGTGATTTAATAGATATACATTAGAAGATTATATCAAAACTAATGCTGACCAAAATCTTGGATTGATAGTCATCAAATCTTTCCAACCATTTGACGCTAGACTCAAGACATTCTTAGATCAAAATCATACTCAAATCAAAAAACTTATTTTTGTAGAGATGAATACTTCATGACAAATGCAGCATGTAGTAGAAGAAAAGTGTGGATTAACAGATAGTAAATGGAACGGTAAGATTTCTCATCAAAGAAAATATACACTCTATCCAATCTTCTTGGAAGAAATACATAATTAAAAAATATGTCATTGCGAGCATAAGCGTGGCAATCCATCTAAAATCAGATAATTCTCATGGATTGCTTCATACCTCGCAATGACAAATATACTTTATATTATATAGTATACTCATGAGATCATGATTAAATAAATTTCAGCGATGTCCAGGATGTGGAAACTTTCTTATTCATCTTGCTATCAAAAATGCTCTGAAAGAACTCAATATACCAAAGCATAAATTTTTTATGGCTTCAGGAATTTGATGTAGTGGAAAAATGTCTCAGTATCAAGATGGATATGCTTCAGAGACCCTTCATGGAAGATCAGTACCATTTGCTACGGGGGTTAAATTAGCAAATCCTGATATGACAGTGATTGCTTACGGAGGAGATGGTGATGGATACGGAATAGGACTAGGACATCTTTTGCATGCAGCAAGAAGAAACACAAATATTCTTTATATAGTGGCTGATAATGAAAATTATGCTTTGACTACAGGACAAGCATCACCTACTACACCAGTAGATATCAAGACAAGATCTACTCCAGAAGGAAATCATACAAGACCTTTCGATCCTCTCAAATTAGTAGAAGCAGCAGGATGTAGTTATAATATTACTATAGCTGATAAAGATATTAAAGGGCTTACAGAAGCCATCAAGAATGGAATACTTCATCCAGGATTTGCTCATATCAATGTACAACAAGTTTGTCCAACATGGAGAAAATGGTAATATAGTAGAAATTTTATTGTATAGAATATACAGCACAATTTCCTATTTGTTTAACAAGGAAAAGATGATTTCAAATATTTTTATCAAAGAAATCTACCATTTCTTGAGTATATTGAGTATCTCACATAACTGATTCACAATGAGTTCAATTTTCTATACAAAGAATTCTTCTCGTTCTCAAAGGAAGGTTTTCATCATAATAAACTTTTTTTGTTTCTGGATAATATAAGTTATAAAACCATTTAATATCCGCATTTGCAGCAGGACACATAGCAAAAAATTTGATATTATATTTTTTCGTAATATCCAAAAATGTTAATCAACTTGCTATATCTTTACTAAATTGTTTAGCAGTATTATCCATAAGAAAGTAAGTTGTTCTCTCTGAATAGAGCGATATTACTTCTTTAAAAAGATTGTTATACAATATAGCTTCATCTTTTTTTGTTGAATATTTTAAGAAATTTCAAATATCCTTAATATCTTTATCATACGTAGATATAGTTTCACTAAGTACATTAGTATTCCATAATCAAAATGAAATCAATGAAATAATAGCCAAACTATATCATATAATCTGATATCTATATAATTCAAACAAAAGAAATATCATGCTAGAGATTATTATCAAAGATATTACAGGAATATTGTGATAATAAATATGAAAATAACTTACTTTGGAAATAAGTACAACATATACAACAGCAGTAATAAATATCGTATTGATAAGAAGTTTATAATTTTTAGGGATCTTTACGAGATTAGCTAATACAACAAACACGAAACCAATATAGAAGAAAAGTGGAGCAACAGATCTTTCTTGGAAAAAGAAAAGTTTTTGATACATACTTCGATTAAATATTAGATATGAATCCGTCATAAAATCTTTTCCCATTTTAGCAAACTGAGAAACATTGAATACAAGAAAAATAGCAATAATAATTAAAATAGCTCATACAGTATAGAGATTAGTTACTTCTATTTTTTCTACAAAATGTTTTATTGTTTTATAAATTTGCTCACTTTTTTTATAAAGGAATATTTGTACTCCTATCATAAGAAGAGTAATCGGCAAAAAGACATACCAATTTGTAGGGAAATATCTTACACTAATCCAAAAGAATATTGTCTGTAAAACAAAATTTGGTACTACAATAAGAAGATTTGATAGGGTAGTAGATGAAGAATTTTTCTTATACAAATAGAGAAGAGAAAGAAATAATGGTAAATAAAAAATAATAGCATGATACTTAATATTGATTCCTATACCAGCAAGCACTCCAGCTAAATAAAGTTTTTTTACATCACCAGAATCCAATCAATTGAGAAGTATATGGAGAGCAATAAAAAAGAATATTAAATTAATAGGATCTAATACCGTCAAATGAGTAAAAAATTGAAATACAGAATTAAGTGCTAACAAGGTAATAAGAAACAGTATTTGTTTTCTTGTAAAGAAACGCTGAAGAAAAACATAACACGTAAGCAATAAAATAATACCTATAATTGTCATTACAACCCTTGCATTATGTTCATAAGATTCTAATGGAAAGAGTTCTTGTGTACCTGCTAAAATCCATTCCAAGATAGGATAGCTAGAAAATGTTTTATAAGTTCCATCATATTTAAAAGGATTACCTGCTGTAGTTCTTAAGTAATTTTTTTGATACCAAAACGGTCCATGTTCTTGCATTCGTTTAGCAGGTTCTACATAAGCAGCATATTTAGCTGCATGAAATGGTCCAGAAAAAGGAATATTGATATAAGGAGATTTAACCCAAACAAAGATAGCACTTATTACAACAAACAATAATGCATAAATTCATTGTTTATAAATAGGAAGAATAATATTTCTTCCAAATCGATTTGTGGAAATATCAGGATATTCTTTCTTAAAATTTGTTTCACGATTATGAAGATCTTCATGATCTTTTTTGAGTCCATTTTCTATATTTTCAATAATTTTTTTTCTTTCTAATAAAAAGAGTAATGCAGATACTATAGCTAATCCCCAATACAAGAAAGATAAGGATATAGTAGAAACAAAAGAAATTTTCCATCACAAAAACATATTTCCATAAATAAGAAATATGATACACAGAATTAAAGCAAATACTCCCTTTATAAAAAATGAAATATGTTTTAAAGACATTCTATAGAAAAATAGAAAGAATAAAAATTATTTTTTATGAATAATATTCAATAAATGATTAGCGTTGATTTCTATATTATGAAAAGAATTTACATAAGAGAATCCATTGTTTTGCATAGTTGTGTAAAGTGTTTTATCAGTAAGTATTTTTTGTAATCAAGCAACCAATTGAGGATAATTATTATTGGCTACAATTCAACAAATATTTTGTTTAATCATATCATCAGGATCTACTTGAAGAGATAATATTGGAGTATTATTTTTTAATGCTTGGATATAGGTATTAGGAAATCATTCAGCAAGAGACGTGTTTACAAATAACTTTGCAGAAGCGAAGTATTTATCTATATGATCAAAAGGAACAAAATCAATAAAAGTCAGATTTTTAATTTTTGATGCTTGTTGTTTGATGTAAGTAAAGTATTTTTTTTCTCAGGTAGCTTGAGGAAAAATCATAATAAATTTTTCATGGGGAAAATCCTTAGCTAATTGTAAAAATATTTCAGGACGTTTCCAATCTTTAGATCTTCCAACCCAAAGTATTCATTCTTTTTTTTGAGATGATATAGGAGCTGTTATATGATATCATGACTTGAGAAGAAGAGAAGAAATTCATTGTTTTTTCAATTGTTCTGATTGATAAGTATTTTGCACTATAAGAATACTATTTTTAAACAAATATGTGATTAAAAATTTACTTACTCGGTTGGTATAAATATCTTTTTTACCATTTACTTCATCATCATGTGCTACCATATAAATAAATTTTTTATTCATAATCTTACAATACAAAGCCATAAACGCTGAAGATACGGTAAGAGATCTTTTGGTATACACATCAGCATCTATTTGTATAAATACCTTAAAAAAGAGATAGATTTTTTTCCAGAAATAATCTGAAAAAGATAAAGACTTATAGAGTTTTACTCAGTCTCTTTTTTCTATTTTTTGCTGACCATAATCAGCAACTATCATAGAAACATCCAAATCTTTATGTTTAGCAAATTCTTTAGCAAACATACTCATTTGTACTTCTGCTCATCCAAAAACAGCTTGTAGAGAAGTATTAAATACTTGGTATGATTTGAGAGAAATAAAACAAATTTTCATGATAAAGTAATTAAATAAATGGTGATGTAATAATCTTTGTATAGCAAGTATGATAGAGTTTTGCCATATTTTTCCATGAAAAAGATTCTACTTTTTCAAATGATTTAAGTCATAGTTTAGTGAGTTTTCATTGTTTCCATTCTTGATATGCTAATCAGATTTTTGAAGAGATATCTGAGATATTATCATCTTTTAGGATCCATCCATTATCACAAAATAGTTCCTTAGTTCATCAAGTATCTGTGATAATTACAGGCAATTTTGCTGTCATAGATTCTAGGAGTGTATTAGACATTCATTCGTTTTTGCTAGGTAAGATATACACATCACTTTGTGCATAAAAATCTATTACTTCATGATGAAGTTTATCTCACCAAAATGTTATTGCCGGATTTCAATTAGCCAATTGGGTAAGTGTATGATGAAGATTTCCAGATCAAACAATCCACAATCTTGTATCTGATGTGTGCTTAGAAAATGTATTGTATGCTTGTATAAGTTCTTTTACTCATTTTCTTTCGATAAGTCTACCGACATAAAGAAGAGTAAAATAATTTTTATCTTTTTTCTTAGTTGAAGAAATTATTTCAACTCCATTATAAATTACTCCAATCTTTTGATCAGGAATACTTTTGAGTGCGAGTTGTCTTAATCAATCAGAATTAGTAAAAACTGAAGAAGCATTTGCTCGTATCTTACGACTAAGTTTTTTGAAAAAGAAACGGTCCAAAAAATAAAATCTTTTACTATAAAAAGGAACATCACTACCTCTCAAACTAACTATATAAGGAATATGAAACAATTGTGAAAGTTTCATAGCTATATATCAACAAGGAATACCAAAAAAAGCATGAATAAGATCAAATTGTTGTTTTTTCAAAAGTTTTTTAGCAAAAAAATAACTTTTCCAACTATAGATAAGAAGGTCTTTGATTGATTGATAATGCTTATTTTTGTTGTTTTTGAAAATATCTAGATAATAAATAGTGATATTTGAAGCAAATTGTTCTTTTTTGAATTCTCCCAAAGATGATGTGATAAGTACTATTTCCAAAGAAGAATTTAAAGCAAACTCTGATAGTAAATTGTAGGTAGCATTAGCAGCGCCAGCTCATAAAGGAGGAAATTCATAATTTAACATCAGAATTTTTTGTTTCATAAATTTTTTGGGGAAATAAATAGAAATAAAGATATAGAGAATGTCATTCCGGCCTAAAGAATTTGGATTCGGAATCTCATTTAAACTAAATTTCTTCCTTCACAATATATCTTGGTACACCAGAGGTATTATAATATGTTCTTAACATAATATCTAGCATTATTCCCATTATAAATACAAATATTCCCATAGTTGAAAAGAAAACTCATAAGAAAAAATATCCACTTCTATTGATATTTACTCACTCAAAAATCTTTTCGTATATTGCTACAAGCAACAAAAATCATCCAATAAAGAAGCTCAATATTCCAGCTGAGCCAAATAAGTGTAACGGTCTAGATTGAAATTTTCAAAGAAACCAAATATAGATCAAATCTATTAATCCTCTAATAGATTTTTTCCAATCGTATTTAGATATACCAGCATTTCTCGCTCTATGATGTACCTCCAATTCTCAAATTTTGTATCCATTAATCTTTGCAATAATAATAATATATCTATGCATTTCTCACCAGAGATAGAGATTTTTAACTACTTCAGGAATATAGACTCTTAATGTACATCAACTATCTTTGACCTTATCATTGATAAGAAAATGTCTAAGAAATTTAGCAACTTTTGTAATTATACGGATTACACATGGATCTTTTCTCTTTTTTCTCCATCAAGTAACCAAATCTAGTTTTTCATTAATAAGCTTATCATAAAGTTTTTTGATATCTTTGGGATCATTTTGCATATCAGCATCCAAAGTGACAATAATATCTCCACTAGATTTTTTGAATCATGCATCCAAAGCTATAGACTGACCATAATTTCTATTTAATCTGATTCATATCACGTTTTGATCTTTAGATTTACATAAAAATATTTCATTCCAAGTTCAATCTTTACTTCCATCATCTACCATAATAATTTCATATGCTCGACCTTTGAAATCACTAGCTATTACAGAAATTATTTCTTTATACAAAGGAGCTATATTTTCATATTCATTATAACAAGGAAGTATGACAGAAATTTTCTGCATGTATCTAATAATAAAAAATAAACAAAAACATACTATCTTGTATAGTATTTTGAATAGGATATGCAAACAAAACATCAAACAAAAGTCAGAAACAATATATTATTGACATTATATGGTAAATATATAAAATAAATAAAACAAATACATAAAAAAATATATGAAAAAAGTAATTGTGCTTATAGTTATTCTTATTACGGTAATAGGTACCAGTAATGCTCAAGAAAAAGAACCAACCAAAACCTTTGATGTAGGATTCTTATTATTACCTATGGCAAGTTCGGTAAATGGTAGTACTTTCAGTATTAATACTGCATTAGCAACTACTGCCGGGTTTTCTTTCCAGAAATCATATCATAGTGTTTTCTATTCATGGGAAGCAAATTCTTTATCAATGATAAACGGTTGGAAATTTGCAAAAAATCAAGATTGTTATGTAATTTTTGGAAAAAGTCTTTCTGCCAACGGAGGATATTGTAGTATCGGTTGGGAATATTGTATTGTAAATGGAGGTTTTGTATCATTACCTTTTGTAGAATTAGGTACCGATTGGTCAAGCTTTTCATCATCCATAGTTAGTGTTGGAGTATTGATTCCAATTACTAAATCAGTTTGGAAGAAATAAAGAATAAAAAAATAAGAAGCTGGTTGATTTCAACTAGCTTTTTTATATTGTACTAAAGATGCATAAACAATATCGTACTCCAGTCAAACAATGAACTCTTGATGATGTGAAACTCTGATCTCACATAGTTTTTGAGGAAATCGATGAAAACGGAATCCTTCATCAATGTAAAGGATTAGAATATATTGTTCAGATAGGAAATATCGCAATAGTAGATAATCATGATCGTGTCCTCGAGTTTCTACCTCAGGGCCTACCCGTAATCCATATTGATCAACATACCGACCTTCGTCCCGTAGGCCCTGATTGAGTAAACGTAGGTAATTTTCTTCGTTATGCACTAGATATCTGACATATTCCAGAAGTCAAACAAATCAATACTGAATACACATTATTAACATTTAACTTTTTAACTTTTCAACCTTTTAACTATACATTAGATATAGATTTAGACTTTCGAGCTCCTGAAATGAGTATAGAAAAATATAGTCAGACTATCCAAAAAATAAAAGCCTTGATTTCCAATGCTAAAATTATTACTATCGCGACCTCCCCATATTTTCTTGATCAAACATTAGCACTCAAAATACTCAAAGATATTCTAGTATAATGTCGGTCTGATAATCTTTTATAAAATTTTAAGCACTAAAATTATGTGAAAAGCAAAACTTATAGCACTACTAACAATTTTTCTCGATACATTAGGATTTACGATTATGATTCCTGCTATGCCAGGATTGGCTGGTGAGTATCATGTAGCATATACTATGATTACCCTCTGATCGACACTCTATGCTTTGTGTGGACTTTTTTCTACTCCGATGCTCTGAGGTCGATCAGATAAATATTGAAGAAAACCTATTATTATCATCTCAATGATAGGAAGTATGTTAACATATTTTTCTATAGCTATATCTCACAATATCTGGATGTATCTAATAGGAATGATGATCAATGGAATCACAGCTGGAAATATTGGAGTTGCACAATCTATTCTTAGTGATATATCAAAATCTCCTCAAGAACGTACAAAAAACTTATGACTCTTTGGAGTTATTTTTGGAGTAAGTTTTATTTTGGGACCAGTAATCTGAGCTTTAGCTCTTAAATTTGGAAATCATGGACCATTCCGAGCTAGTGGTATCTTGGCTGCTATAAATATTACAAGTGCACTATTATTTTTCAAAGAAACACATACAGAACGCGAAGCTCATACACATATCAAACTCAATATTATTCATATTTTTAGAGATGTATTTGTAGGAAAAGAAAGAATGTATTATCTTATATACTTTCTTATTAATCTAGGAATTATGACTTATCAAAGCATATTTCTTTTGTATCTAAACAAAGAGTTTAATATTACAGGAAATATAGGATGAATGATCCTCTGAAGTTTTTGAATAATTATGATAGCAAACCAACTCATAATCAAAAAGTTATGGCTTAAGATGGAAACAAGAAAATTGATTACCATCAGTCTGATATGATTTATAGTATGTTATTTAGCTGCATTTATCTTTCCATTGAAATGGGTTGTGATTGGTTTAGTTGGAGCAACAGGAATTTTTCAAGGAATATTCCGTCCTGTTATGCAAAACTTCATCCTTTGAGAAAATAAAAATGTAGGACTAATCAACGGAAATATGCTCAATCTTATGAATATGGCAAATATTTTTGGACCAATGATTGGAGGAATTCTCCTTGATAAAAGTATTTCACCATTTTTATTATCAGCAACATTGATTGCTCTAGCATATACAATTTATATATTTTATTGAAAAGTGAAGGAAGGACATTTTCATGCATAGATATTAGACAACTCTTCTGATTTCATCTAGGGTAGTAATATTATCAAGCATCTTGAGGACACCATCTTCTTTCATAGTAAGATATCCAGTTTCTCTTGCTTTAGCATACATCATCAAGGTAGAAGCTCCATCTATAATCATAGTCTTAATATCATCAGTGATTTCAAATGTTTCAATAATACTTATTCTACCCATATATCCAGTACCATTACACTTATCACATCCAACAGTTTGAGGTACTTTACCATCTCGTTTAATATTCATACTAGGATTTGCATCATTAATTTTCTTAATAGTTTCTTCTATTTCTACTTTTTCTCCATATTGAGGATCCCTTTTGGTTGCACAATGAGGACAATTTTTTCTGACCAATCTTTGCGCAACAATCAAGTTCAACGCAGGAGCAAGCATGTATGGTTTAACTCCCATATTCAAAAGTCTATTGATAGATTCAATAGCTGAATTTGTATGTAATGTCGTAAATACAAGGTGTCCTGTCAAAGCAGCATTAATACTTGCTTCAGCAGTCTCTGAGGTTCTTGTTTCTCAAACAAGGATAATATCAGGATCATGTCTTAAGATAGCCTTGAGTCCCAATTCAAAATCATATCATTTCGTATAATTGATCTGTGATTGCTGTACTCCAGAAAGTTGATATTCCACTGGATCTTCAAGGGTAATAATCTTTCTTTCCCCATCATTAAGCGTATGAAGAATAGAGTAGAGGGTAGTAGTCTTTCCTGATCCCGTTGGTCCAGTAATAATCGTAATACCGACATTTTTTTCTAGGTTCTTTTTAAGAATTTCATATGTTTTTCCTCTAAATCCGATATCATCAAACGTAGCAAATCCTTTAGTAGAATCCAAGTATCTAATTACTGTACTTTCAGATCCAATACCCGGCATAAAGTTTATTCTGGCATCAAGTTTTTTAATAGCTCAATCTTTATCTACAGATTCAATAGAAAATCTACCATCTTGAGGAACATAATCTACATTCATTTTTACTCCAGCAACAAACTTAAGTTTTTGTAAATATTTAAGAAAATCTTCATGTTCAAAAGTTAAAATTTCTTGAAGTACTCCATCTATTCTAAGTCTAAGGATAACTCCTTTTTCTTCAGGTTGAAGGTGAAGATCTGAAGCTCCCGTTTGAAATCCGAGTCTTACTATTTCTGTAATAAAATCACCTGGATCCATACTATCTCTCTTATCAAAAAGAGATCTAATCATAGCTATAGCTCACTTTCCCGCAGCTTCTTTTTGAGCTTTCATTTCAGCTGCTTGTTGATCTTCCTTATTTTGTACGATATCAAACCATCACATAGCATAATCAAATCCTTCGTTTGATGTATAAGAAAGTTCAGAAAGATAGTTCTTAGCTTCAAGCATTTTAACTACTTTTTGTACTTGATCAGGAAAATTGTTTGTTGTTAAAATATGTAAGGTATTTTTTTCTTTACCGAAAATAATTACTTGTATCTTTTCACAAGTCTCACGAGGAATAATTTTTAATTGCACAAAATCAGGGCTTAAAGCCTGTACATCTTGTAGTTCTAAGATTGATTTCGTAAGTTCAGCCATCAATTCAAAAGAGATAAAAGACACCTATATATTCATTTAATCTAATATACACTTAAGTATACTCAGAAATCTCTTTTTTGCAAAACTTCCTTATTTCATAAATAAGTTGTGTTGACTTTTTACTAGAAAATATATCTAATATGAAATCTATTTTACCTCAAAACTAAATCCTTTATGATCACTTCCAGGTACATTTACTTGATGAAGATCAGAAATACTTACTTCTTTGTTTACAAAAATATGATCTATATGTGCCCATAACACAGGAAAATTAAGCAATTTCCAAGTAAATAAGATAGGAAAACTTCTCGTAATATTTACAAATTCTCCTTCAAAAACATCTGCAAAACGCCAATACCAAGGAGACCATGGAGTAGTATTAAAATCTCCAACCAAAACCACTTTATCACCTCTAGTTCTATGAAGGTTTCTATGAATATTAAAATCATTGAGAAATGTTAATATTTGCTTATTTCTCATATCAAAATTCTTTTTACTACTAGGAGAACTCATATGCGGTAGATAGAAATAGAGTGGAGTAGTATCATGTTTTATAGAAAAATACCCATATCTCCAAGCATCCTGAGGAAAATCATCAGCCCAATTTTCTATTTTTATTTTACTAAAGACGACATTCCCTACAAACTTATTTGACCAAATAGTGCTATTGGTATATGGATAATGTGCTTTTAATAATGTTTTGAGTGCTTCATAATGATGCTGAGAAAATTCTACAAAAAAGATTAAATCTGGATTCTCTTTATCTATCAGATCCTGTATTCACGTATAGTTTTTATTATCTTTATAAATATTTGCATAAAGTACCTTTACACCATCAGACATATCAGAAGACAGTTCTTCTACAGGAAAATTGTAAAAGGTAGTAAACTTTCTTGAAAACAACAAAAATACCAATCAAAATCAAACAATCAGTATTCATAATCAGATTTTTTTTAATGAAATTGTAGCAAATAATGATTTTTTAATCTGTCTTCTAAGGACTATAAGAGAAACAATCAATCCAACAAAAGACAACGCTATAAGATACGGAGCAAAACTAAGAATAAGATCAGAAATATAATAATATGGGAAAATATATGCCAATAAACTAGCGATTACAAATACCAATCATAAGAGAAATAAAATTATCATAGATAATATATGAAAACATAAATCGACAGAAGTCTATAGTTTTACTCCTTCAAAGCAACCAATTTTTCTCTTTTTTGCATTGAAACAAACAATCTTTTCTATAAGGTTTGAGATCATTTATTATTAAGATTTTTTTTATGAAATTTCATATAATTATTTTAGGGTGTCAGATGAATTATGCTGATAGTGCAAGGATCAAATCAGTTCTTACCAATTGCTGATTTTCATATACAGAAAACGAACAAGAAGCAGATATTATTATCTTTGATACCTGTTCTGTAAGACAAAAATCAGAAGATAAAATCACCGGTAAACTCAAAGAAATCAAACCCAATCAAAAGGTATGGATCACTGGATGTATGATTCAACATAATCTCAGAAATCAAAAGCTCAAAGATGAAAACAAAAAGGTTCCAGAATTACTAAAAAAAGGTAATTTTCTCTGAGCAATCCAAACCAAAGCACCAGAAATAATCTGACTAACTTCCGACGAAATAAATACTTTCAATACGCAAGACTCAACATCCAAAACTGTTTGAATCAACCATGCATTCAATCCACTTTTTCATAAACTTACGCAAAAACGATCAAATATAGAACTCTTTTTTAGAATCGATGACACGGGGTTTTTACCATTGATTTTAAACAAAATCGGATACAAGGTAAAATATGATGAAGAAATTATCAACGAATATATCAATATTATCCCCGAATGATTCAATACATCGATGAATAACCACAACAAAACAGCATATATTCCTATCTCTACAGGATGTAACCAATTTTGTAGCTATTGTATAGTACCTTATGCCAGAGGATTAGAAAAACATCTACCTATCGAACAAATTGTACAAGAAGCTAAACAACATCTTCTTCATGGCGTAAAAGAAATAGTTCTCCTTGGACAGATAGTAAACAAACATCCTCAATTTGTAGAGATCCTCAAAGAGATACTCAAACTTGAAGGATTAGAACGATTAAGATACACATCACCTTATCCAAATTTTTATACTCCAGAAGTCCTTGCTCTTCATCAATCAGAACCCAAGTTATGTCCTCATATCCATATACCTTTTCAGTCAGGATCTGATGCAGTTCTCAAAGCTATGTATAGAGGATATACTGCTAATCAGGCCAAAACATTTATAAATAATATCAGATCTCTCAAGAGATCAATCAGTATCACAACAGATATTATCGTAGGATTTCCCGATGAGACAGAAGAAGATTTTCTTCAGACATTAGATCTCGTAAGATATGGTAAATTTGATATGATTTATATTGGGATATATTCTCCGAGACCAGGTACATTAGCTCACAAAAATCTCAAAGATAACATAGACCGCAAAACCAAACGAGATAGACGAAATCGTCTCAATGATCTTCTCAAAGATCTCTCTACTCAAAACAACTCTGAAGAAATCGGACAAACAAGAACTATGATCGTAGATCAAATCAATGAAGACTGAATATATGGATACACAGACAATATGAAACAAATCATAATAAAATCAGACACACAACCAGCAATCGGTTCCATCATCAATATAAAGGTTACAGATGGTATTCCTTTCAAATTGTATTGAGAAATAGCATAAAATAGTTAAATACAGTTAAAAATAGCAACATTTATCGACATAAACAATTTTTTCTATGTGACTTCTTCCTAGTGGATTCCCAGAATATAGTCCTGCAGAACAAGCAGTATTTGATAGAGTTAAAGCTATTATCGAAAAACACTATGCATCTTTTGGGTATGCTCATATCCATACACCTGCAGTAGAATCCAACAAAGTCTTACTTGCAAAATCTGGACAAGAAACAAGTAAACAGATTTTTGGATTATATGGATTAGGTAATATACATGAACGAGAATATAAAATGAAATGATCATTTGATACTTTATGAGAAAATTTTAACGACAATGAAGTAAATTGAAAAAGAACAGCAGAACATATGAAAGAAAAACTTATAGAAAATTTACATGATCTAGAAAAATGAGTTATAAAAGATTATTCACTACACTTTGATCTTACGATTCCTTTTGCAAGATATATTTTGGATCATGAAGGAGAAATTACCTTTCCTTTTAAGCGTTATCAAATCCAACCCGTTTGGAGAGGGGAAAGAGCACAAAGAGGAAGATTTAGAGAATTTTTTCAATGTGATATAGATAGCGTATGGCGTGCAGATTCCAAAGATCAAATGTATTTTTATGATGCAGAGACACTCATCGTAATAGCAAATATTCTTGAAGAGATTAGAAAAAAATATTTCCCAAACAAATCGATTACTATTCATTATAATGATAGAAAATTTCTTTCATGATTACTAGATCATTATCCAAATAAATCAGATATATATCTTCTTTTTGATAAATATTACAAAATCTGACAAGAAAAATTTGATGCAGAATTGGTCAATCTAGTAAGGGAGACTGAAGCAAAAAATATCAAAGCTAAATTAGCTAATCCAGAAAAAAACCCAGAACTCATTGAAGTAGAAAATGCTCTTACTATCCTTAATACAAATAATCTTAAACTTATTTTTGATCCATTTATTACGAGAGGACTTGATTATTATACCGGTATGGTCTATGAAACATTTTTTGATGATGATATGGGCCTAGGAAGTATTAGTTCATGAGGAAGATACGAAAATCTTACGACCTATATAGATCCCAAAAGAAACTTTTCTGGAGTAGGAGGAAGTATAGGAATATCTAGACTTATGTCATTAATCTTTGAACAAGGTGAATGATCAAAACAAACTACTACCAATTATCTTTGCATCAATTTTCAAGAAACACTAGCAGATATTTCAAAGATTGCTGCACAATTAAGATCACAAGGACAAAACGTAGAACTCTATCCATCCCCAGATAAACTAGGAAAACAATTTGGATACGCAGACAAAAAATGAATAGAAAACGTAGTAATCCTCGGTGAATGAGAAAAATCTCAATGAATATATAAAGTCAAAAATATGATCACTGGAGAAGAAGTAGAGTTGACTTTGTAGATAAAATAATTATCATGCAATATGAACCTCTCTATCAAAAACATATTTGATAAGAACATAAAAAACTCTCCCAAAACAAGAGAACAATTTCTTAAAGATTTTCCAGGTAGTGTACCTTATTCAAGCAAATCAGATCCAAATACCATTATTCGATGAACTCTTTCTCCATGAGAAGATAGTAAATGAGTTGAGGTAATTTTCACACCAACGAGAGATGATCCAAGAAATCAAACAGGAAAATTTCTTCCTAAACAATTTGCCCTACATATGGACACATTTTTTGATAAATACAAAACTATAAAATCCATATACCAAGAAAGCAGCAAAAAAGATCTTATGGAGACTCTTAAAAATAGTAAATCGATTCCACATATAAGAAAATATGCTACAACAGCACTAACATTATTATTTTTGATCAACACACAAAATGCTAACAATCAAGTAGATTCATTCCAAGTAAATGACTACAAAGAACGAAAATCTCCAGAAGAAATAATAGAAATCGAAAATTACACAATACGAACACAAAAAATTGACCAAATATTAAATAAACATCACTCAAAAATAGAAAGTTTAAATATCCTAAAATACTGTACCGAATACAAAGAGCCTATTGAAATGGCTCTAGGAATACTCCAAAACGAAAGCCACTACGGAACCCGCGGACTCGGTGCAAGATTCAATAATCCAGGCAATGTTGTAAACTGAAGAACAGGACAATATGCCAAATTTTCAAGTATAAAAAAGTGAGTCAAAGTATGTATTGGTAATATTTGATGGAGAATTAATGAATTTGAAAAAACATATGGCCACAGAAACTATACTATTAGAGAAGTTATGGAAAATCAAGGACTTGATGGTAAAGGATTTATTAGTACCCAAGAGAATTATCTCAAAGAAAACAAAACAAGACAAGGAGCTTATGCCGAAAATCCAGATGCAGTAAATAATGTAGTAATTATTAGCAAGACAATAAATATTCCAGAATACCCAAAGAGCACTTTTTTTATTGATTTTAATTAATAAGTTCCTATAAGAGACTTATTTATTTGAGATAATAAGATACACAATGTCTCTACTCCAATTTTTTATCATTGTATCTGCTGTAGTATTTATCTTTTTGGGGATAGATCTCTACAAACGCAAAAAAGCAAATGCGCTGCACTTTGTTATATTTTTAAGTGGAGGTGCTGCTATAATTCTTTTTGCTTTCAATAATCAACTTCTTAACGATTTCTGAAAATTTTTTGGAATCGCTAGAGGTGCTGATTTGATAGTATATGCATCATTAATTATACTTTTCTATTTCTATTTTGAATTATTAAACCAACATACAAAAGATAAATTTAATCTGACTAGATTAGTGTCTCAACTTGCTATCAACGAAACATTAAACACATCCAAGGACAAAATTTCATCTTACAAAAATCAAACATCCAAGGATGATTTTATATTTAATATCAGAATATACAACGAAGGCGCTGTAATAGGTAAAACTATAGATGAAGTAATAGCAGCAGGATTTCATAAGATTCTCTTAGTTAATGATGGCTCCTCAGACAATACGTTAGAAGTCCTTACCCAGAAACAATCTCAATACTCGGACAAACTTATTCTCATAGCATCTCACACCATCAATAGAGGAGGGTGAGCAGCTAATCAAACAGGATATAACTTTATCAAAAAATATGGAGAATTATTAAATATCAAACGATTTGTTGGATTTGATGCTGATGGTCAGATGAATGTACAAGATATGGAAACATTTATCAAAACTATGCACAAACATCCTACAGATATGTATCTTGGTTCCAGATTTCTTGAAGGATCCAAAGTAGAAGCTATGCCTACAGCAAGAAAAGTTATTCTCCGAATATCCAAACTTGTTACAAGAATCTTCTATGGGTCCAGAGTATCTGATCCACACAATGGATACAGAGTAATCAGTCTACCAGCACTTAGAAAAATCAATCTTACTGCTGATGGAATGCATTACGCCAACGAACTCAATGAACAAATCCAAAGAAACAGAATCAAATATGTTGAAGTACCTGTACATATCCGTTATACAGACTATAGTCTCTGAAAAGGACAAAAAAACTCAAACGGTATCAAACTTTGAATAGAAATGATTTACAAAAAAATATTTTTCAGATAATCTATTAACTTTTAACCATTAATTTACCCTATGATAGATCTCAAAAAAGTACGTGATAATATCGACGCATACAAAAACATATGTAAAAATAAAGGAAAAACTATAGATGTAGATGCAGTTTTAGCTCTAGATGATCAAAGAAAAACTCTTCAACTTCAAATCGATACTACCAAAAATCAACAAAAGAAATATGGAGAAGAAAAAAAATATGAAGAAGCTAAAGCTCTCAAAACAGAAATCCAAGCACTTGAAGAACAATACGAAACAATCGTTAAAGAACTAGATCTTCAACTACTCAAAATGCCAAATACTGCTATTCATGCAGATGTACCTGTAGGAAAAGATGATAGTGAAAATGTAGTAACAAAAACTATTGGAGAACTTCCAAATTTTGGATTTGAACCCAAAGACCATGTTACATTAATGAAACAACATGATATGCTTGACGGAGAAAGAGGAGTAAAACTTGCTGGAGCAAGAAGTTATTTCCTTAAAGGAGATGGTATGCTTCTCGAACAAGCTATTCTCCAATACACACTCAAAAAACTTGTAGCCAAAGGATTCATCCCTATGAATGTACCAAACATAGTTAATCCAGAAGCTCTTATGGGAACAGGATATTTTCCAGGAGGGGAAGAAGACGCTTATCGAATGGAAAGAGATAATCAATGGCTTATCGGAACATCTGAGATTCCTGTAACAGCATATCATATGAATGAAGTACTTTCAGAAGACGAATTACCAAAGAAATATTGTGGATACTCTGCATGTTTCCGTCGTGAAGCTGGTACCTATGGTAAAGATACTGCTGGACTTTATAGAGTACACCAGTTTATGAAGGTAGAACAAGTAGTTATTCTTCCAGAAGATATCGCTATGTCAGATGAATATCACAGACAAATTCTTCAAAATGCTATGGAAGTAATAGATGATCTCAAAGTACCATACCGTGTTCTTCAACTTTGTACTGGAGATATGGGTATAGGTAAATATAATTCACAAGATTTGGAATGCTGGATGCCATCACGTAACGCATACGGAGAAACTCATTCTGTAACATCATTTTTAGACTTCCAAGCACGTAGACTCAATCTTCGTTATAGAGACAAAGAAGGAAAAATAAAATACTGTTATACTATGAATAATACTGCTATTGCAACACCAAGATTCTTAATTGCTGTAGTAGAAAACTACCAACAAGCAGACGGATCTATCAAGATCCCTGATGTATTGGTACCATATATGTGAAAAGAATTTATCAAATAAAACTTATGTCATTCCGGCTTCGTTAGTTGGAGCCGGAATCTATTATTTTAGTTTGCATTTCTTCAGAAAATTACTATATTCACAACCGCAGTTGCCAATATGGCACCTTGCTAGAGTGGTCCAATAGACGGGTCTGCAAAACCTTGGTTCGTGAGTTCGAATCTCACAGGTGCCTCCATTTCACTCTAGCGATATAAGAACCAAGCGAAACTACTTCAGTTCCGTCACTACAAAACAAATCCTCTCAAGGGATTTTTTTGTTTTATCAAAAATATTAATATTGACTTAGATAAGCAAATTTATAAAAAAACATAAAATACAAAAATTAACCCATTATGAGAAGAACTGACAAACGACTTGTAAAATTAATGATATCTATGACAGTATTAATAGGTATATCTATACTAGTAATAAACGATATTTATTCAAAAGAAGAATATCATTATCAAAATTTATCAATACAAAAAGAAAAGCCAACACCAAGAAAAGAAAAAATAATATCTTGGTTGAAAAAATTAAACTGATAGAGCATTTCCTATCAGTTTTTCTTTTAAGAAAAATCCAACCTTTTCAGGAAGGATTTTTTCTATTATATCTTCATACTTCTAATCTCTCTATCCATTTGTCTTTTTTGATCTTTTTCTTTCAAGATTTGCTTCTTTTCTACTTTTCTCATAAGTTTTGCAACTCATATTTTAAGTTTAATCAATCATCTTTTATTAATATATACTTCCAAAGGAATTACTACATATCCTGATTTATCAAGCATTGCAGCAACCTTAGTCAATTCTTTTTTAGTAATCAGAATTTTTCTTCTTCCTTTGGGTTGATATCCAGGAACAAGAACAGGGGATGTCCTTTCATATAAAGGAACATCCATACCAACTATCCAAAGTTCTCTATTTTCCAATACTACAATACTATCTTTAATATTTACATGTCCAAGTTTAATAGATTTTACTTCATGTCATTTTAGTACAATTCAGACTTCATACTCTTTATCTATACTATAATCATGATATGCCAATCTATTTTTTGTAATCAATTTCATCAGCAAAACAGAGGATTAGATAAAATTATAACCAAGAAATTGTAGTTTTAGCAACACCTACATTTATATTGATATCTATTACAGATCTAGCAGTAGCTATATTTGTAGATTCAAAATATCCTTCAGTCTTTTCTACAAAATCAACCAATTGTACCTTTCAAACGATATCTTTATAATGTAATCTTACACCAAGAGTTTTAGGTAAATGCAATGTAATATCTCCAAGAGCAGATTGAATATCTACAAGAGAACCACTTTTTACTTGATTTCACAAAGTAAGATCCAATACCGTACCAGCAGAATAAATTCTTGCATTTCTAAGTTCTATATTTCCTAAGTTAATTTTTGATGTAGAAAGAATATTTCTAATATATAAGTATGCAGGTTGTGTAGATTTTATTCCCAAACTTACATTACCATACAAATTTTGAAGAAGATTCAGATTTTTGTTTTCTGTAAGAATAATATAATCATGTCCAGAAGCAACTACTCATGTAGTAACCAAAAGATTTCTTTCTGATCAATAATTTCATTCTACCAAATTATTAGTTGGTTTTCATTCCAATGTAAGATTTGAAACCAAAGTATCTACATAGATCTTTGAAGCATATCATCACATAGTTGGAAAAGATACATACGATCCAAATTTAGTTTGATTAGAAGGATTGAGTGAAGTATATACTCCTGTAATAAAGAAACCACCAAACACACATAAAAACAATAACAACCCAAATACTTTACCAAAAATACCTCTATAACTCCAAATAACAATAGAACTGAAAATAATAAATATTGGATATATTAAAGATAAATTAAGATCTCCAAAACTAACCGTAAATATTCCTAATGCTTGAGAAAGCATAAGAAATCATACCACAACTAATGCTATAATAGTTAATGTTCTGAAAAAACCATGAACTTTTTGTTTTTTATAAACAATTTTTTCTACTACTTGAGTTTGTACTGGAGGAATTCCAGTAGCAGCTACATTATTTTGAGGAAACAATTGCGGATCTGGTTGAACAGGAGCCGCAGCTGGTTGTTGTTGTACTGGTTGTTGTTGTACAGGAACTCCAGCATTTTGTCTAATAAAATCTTCCAATGATGTTGGATTAGGCGTTCCATTATTTGCTTGTTGAGGAATTTCTTGTCCTGGTTGCATAGGATCCATTCTTTTATAGTAATATAATAAATATGATGTGTCATTCCGGCCTCGCCAGATGGAGCCGGAATCTATTTAAATATTTTTTATCAAACGAAATAGCCTTACAATATAATTTCTTCTGGTTTAATTCTCTTTTGTTCCATAGTATCTCTATCTCTGATAGTTACCGTACCATCTTCAAGTGTTTGATAATCCACTGTAATACAATAAGGAGTACCTATTTCATCTTGTCTACGATAACACTTTCCTACATTTCCACTATCATCAAATTCACACATATACTGTTTAGAAAGTTTTCTATACAAATCTTCAGCAAATCCTACAATCTTTTCATCCTTCTTTACAAGAGGAATCACAGCAAATTTTACAGGAGCAATATTCTTATGAAATCTGGCAACTATTCTTGTTTGTTCTGCTCCATTTCCATCAGTATACTTTTCTTCATCATAGGCATCGATCAACGCCGTCAAAATAGCTCTCGTCAATCCTCGGCTTGGTTCTATACAATGAGGAATATATCTTTTACCTGTATATGGATCATTGTATTGAAGATCTTTACCAGAATGTTCCATATGTTGTTTAAGATCATAGTCAGTTCTATACGCAATACCTTGCAATTCTCCCCATCCTCGTGGAAACAAATATTCTACATCACAAGTTCCTTTACTATAAAAACTTAATTCATCTTGATCATGATCTCTAAATCTCATATTTTCTTCTTTGATTCCTATTTCTTCTTTCCATCGTTTTTTACTTGCATTTTTCCATGCTTCAAAAGATTCTAATCCCTTTTCTGTATCATTTTCTACAAAATATTCGATCTCCATTTGATAAAATTCTCTCACTCTAAACATAAAGTTTCCTGGAGTGATTTCATTTCTAAAAGCCTTTCCTATCTGAGCAATACCAAATGGGATTCTAGATCTCGTAGTATCCAATATATTTCTAAAGTTTACAAAGATTCCTTGTGCAGTCTCTGGTCTCAAGTAAATATCTGTTCCTTGACCTTCGATTACTCCTTGTTGAGTTTTAAACATCAGGTTAAATTTCTTTGGTTCAGCCCAGTCACATGATCCACATTTTGGACATTTTACTTTAAAACCAGTCAAAAAAGTTGTTTGTTGTTCGAAATCCCATGCTTCAGGAGTAATAGTTGTAACTGCAACAACAGCTTGAATAGATTCAAGTGTCATATTTTTTGAGGTAATTGTATCTTCAATCAATTTATCAGCTCTTTCTCTCGATTTACATTTTTTACAATCAATCAATGGATCAGAAAATCATGCTACGTGTCCACTAGCTTCCCATACTTTAGGATTCATCAAAATCTGACTATCAAGTCCTATAATATCATCTCTTTGTTGAACAAAATACGTCCACCATACGTGTTCTATATTTCTTTTGATTTCAGTTCCATAAGGTCCAAGATCCCAAGCATTAGCAAGTCCACCATAAATATCAGATCCAGGATATGCAAAACCTCTTCTCTTTGCCCACGCAACAATCGTCTCCAATGATTTTTCCATCAAAAATTATCAGTTAATAGCTAAATATTAACCACATATATAATAAAGTAATATGTAGTTTCAAGTCTAAGGAATACAAAGTTTTACAAAAAAAGTCTTCAAAAATTTGCAAAATAAAAAATCCTGTGTATAATAAAACCGGAAGATGATGATAACGTAATCCGTTATCCGTGAAGATACTAGAATACTTCTTATTTTAGTCTGTTTACTATCTTACTCTATATCTATTTGCCGCCATCAAAAACAAAAATAAAATAAAAAGATACCCTCTTTTTACTACCTAATAATGGCACTAAAGCAATAGATCCCTATAGTCTGTATACAAACACTATCTATATAAGTTGTCAAAATCAGTTGCATCCATCAGCGATGTAGTCCTTCTATCACAATTCCTTCCAGGTGAAATTTGTCATCTTGACTGGTAACCTATTCGAAAGGGTTATGTAAGTTTACTTGCACTAAAGCAGTAACACCAAAAGGATACCAAATTTCTAGTTACCACTCATGTTCTCATGGGTGGTTTTCTTTTTTTTCAAAAAAAATATAAAAAGATTTGCATTTATCAAAAAAATAAGTAATATTTTTATTACATTTATTACTTACACAAAAAAACATGACACAAAAAGATCATAAAATCTATGGTAGCGTAGTAGTTAATACAAAAGGACAAATCATTCTACCTGTAGAAGTTAGAAAAGAAATGGGTATCAAAGAAGGAGACAGATTACTTATCACAGGAAAATGAGACAATTTTATAGGGATCGTAAAAATAGATACCCTAGAAGGATTTATCAATCAAATGAACTGAACTGATACAAAAATAGATGATTTCAAAACATATAAAAAAAAATAACAACAATATAACAACTTTTATTCACTTTATTTATTATTATGGCATCAAAAATTATTTCTCTCTTTAAACATATACGAACTAAATATAAACGATACACTATTGTTGCACTTATCCTTATAGTATACGGTTTATACAAAGTATTCTGAACAACCACACAAACAGAAACTATAAGTTTTTCTGATATATATAGAGTACAGACAGGAAGTATTCAAAATTCTATCAAAGTATTAGGTACTACAAGTATTACTGATCAACAAGTACTTACTTTTGGTCAAGAAGGAACAATCAAAAAGATTTATGTAAAAGAAGGTCAATTTGTAAAAAAATGAACATTATTAGCAGAAATAGATAAAAAAAATCTTAAAAATAATATAGCTCAACAATCATTAAGTATCCAAAATGCTAAAATCAATTATAATAAATTATTAAATCAATATACTGATGCTGACAAACTCCAAGCTCAAAACACAGTAACTGATACAGAAAAAAAACTAGAAATAGCTAAGAAAGAATTACAAGATATGTTAAATGATAAAGGAGACACTCTTCAAACAAATGGTAGCAAAGCTCAAGAAGTATTTATCTCTGTAAAAGGTATTATTAACGATACTAAAAACACTTTAGATACTATTGATGAAATATTTACTATTACTGATAAATACGAATTTGCTCATAGTGATGATAGTTCACGAGAACTTTATATAGGAGCCAAAAATAGTGCATCAAAAACCACAACTAAAACAAAATATTATGAAACAAACAAACTATTGAGCGATGTTTCTACTCTTTTAAATAGTTTACAAAGTGTAACATCTACAACAATTCAAAATATCAAAACACTTCAAGATAAAACAAAGACTATGCTAGATTCATTATCTGATACATTAGATATAGCTACTACAAGTGTAAATAGTTCTATAGTTGGAGGATCTGTTACTCAATCTCAAATAAGCAACCGATCATCTACATTAAGTAGTGCAAACTCAAAAGTACTATCTCAATTATCAAGTTTAAATAATAGCATTTCATCACTTAAAACTACAAGTACTGATATAGAAAACCAAAGAAGTACTGTAAGAAATCTAGAAACACAACTCCAAGTAAACAAAGAAAACCTTCAAACAGTACTCAAAGGAGCAAAATCAGAAGATGTACAAATACAATTAAACAATCTAAAACAAATGCAAATTTCTCTTTCACAACTTAGTGAACAATCAGAAAATTATGAACTTACAGCAGCATTTGATGGAAACATTGATATTGTAAATATGAAAGTATGAGACAACATCACTATGGATAATATCTCTGAAAAATCTATTACCATATCAAATCCAAATATCTACCAAATAGATATGCTTATTGATCAAGTAGATATCGTAAAAATACAAAAAGGACAATTTGCTGAAATTACTTTTGATTCATACCCATGATATGCCGTAACAGGAAGCATATCTGATATTGATCCAACACCAGTAACTAATGCAGGTGTAGTATCATATACTGCAAAAATATCAATGACCAAATGAGATAAAAAAATCTATGATAGTATGACTACAAATATTAAGATTATTACAGAACAAAAAGATAATGTAATAGTTATACCTAGTAGCGCTATACAAACAATAAACAATACTACTGCAGTACAAATTATGCAATGAGCAACACCTAGCATACAACCAATTGAAGTAGGTATCACAGATGGAACAAATTCTGAAATACTTAGTGGACTAGTAGTTGGTAATAGAATACTTCTCAAATCATACAAATCTTCATCAACATCTTCATCTTCATCAAACACTAATACTATGAGAAATGCTGGAAGTAGTACAAGAGGACTATGAGTTGGTTGAAATTCAAGAAACTTTGGTTGACCAGGAATGTAATTTTATCTATTCTTATATAGATCATGTTAGAATTAAAAAATATTATCAAAGATTATACTATATGAGAGATACTCTTACAACGTGCTTTGTGTTGAGTAGATCTTACGATAAATAACGGTGATTTTATAGCAATCATGGGACCATCTGGATCAGGAAAATCCACACTTATGAATATTATAGGACTCTTAGATATACCAACAAGTTGAGATTATATATTAGATGGAAAAAAATTAGAAAATCTGACTGAAAACGAAAAAGCACAAATTAGATGACAAAAAATCTGATTTGTATTTCAATGATACAATCTCATTGCTAGAAAACCTATTATTGAACAAGTAATGCTTCCTTTAGCATATCAATGAGTACCTTTAGAAGAAAGAATGGAAAGAGCTACAGAAGCCCTCAAAAAGGTTGGATTGATTGAAAAATTATATAGTAAACCAAACGAACTTTCTGGAGGACAACAACAAAGAGTAGCTATTGCTCGTGCTATTGTAACAAACCCTTCACTAATTCTTGCCGATGAACCAACGGGAGCCTTAGATAGTAAGACAGGTGAAGAAGTTTTGGATATATTTACCAAACTCAATGACGATGGAAAAACAATAGTACTTATTACTCACTCTGCAGAAATCGCCGAATATGCAAAACACTCTATACATATTAAAGATGGATTAATAGAAAAAAAACAAGAGAATAAAAGAAAAGAAATCAAAAAAGAAAAAAAATCAGAATAATATTCGACTAATCTTTCATTATTAACACAATTATTATGTCTCTTCTCGAACATATCAAAAATGCTATAGCATCACTCACATCAAACAAACTTAGATCCTGACTGAGCAGTTTGGGTATTATTATAGGAATTCTTTCGGTTGTAGTATTGATTGCTATTGGACAATGAGCAACAAATCAAATACTTTCTAATGTAGAAGCTCTAGGTACAAATCTACTCACTATTAGTCCAGGATGAACTAGCCAAACAGATGCCAGAAATACAACAAGCAGTAAAAGTTCAACCAATGTACTTACGATAGAAGATGCTGAAGCTATAAAAGAAATATCTAGTGTTAAAGAAGTATCTGCTGAATATAGTTCAAGAAAGCAAGTAGTATATTTATCAAACAATATGCAAGCAAGCATCTATTGAGTTACTCCAGGATACCTAGAAGTACGTAACTCTGAAGTAGAATATGGATCGTTTATAACCCAATCTCATGTAAACAATATAGATAAAGTAGCAGTATTATGAGCAACTACAGCAAGCACACTTTTTGGTACTGATGATCCAATTGGTAAAGATATAAACATAGGAAACAATGTACTTACCGTCATCGGAGTAATGAAATCCAAAGGAACACAAAGCTTTGGTAATGCAGATTCTACAGTCTTTATTCCTATTACATCAGCACAACAAAGATTATTTGGAACTAAATATCTTTCTAGTATAGGAGTCTCAGTAACCACAACTGAATTAATAGATAGCACAAAAGAAGAAATTGATCAACTCTTACGTAAGAGATTTAATATAGCTGATGATGAAGACGAAAACTTTACCATTGCTAGTCAGGCTGATGCTATTTCTACAATCAGTGAAATTACCGGTACTATGAAATTGTTTTTATGAGCTATAGCTGTTATTTCATTGATAGTTGGAGGTATCTGAGTAATGAACATCATGCTCGTTTCTGTAACAGAAAGAACTCGTGAAATAGGAATACGTAAAGCTATCTGAGCACAAACCAGAGATATTATATTACAATTTTTGACAGAATCAGTAGCTCTTTGTGTACTAGGATGAGTAATTGGAATAGGATTAAGTTATCTTATTATATGGGCAATTCAAAGCTTAGTAGTTTGAGTAATTACCTTCCAATCTATAGCTATGGCATTTGGATTTGCTACAGCAATAGGGATAGGATTTGGTATCTATCCAGCATACAAGGCTGCTAGACTCAAACCAATTGATGCTCTAAGATACGAATAAATTATATTTGAAATTTCCAACAAAAAAGGTAATCTGCATAAGGTTATCTTTTTTATTTAAAAAACTTAAGAAAATATTTTATATCATAAACATATTTTATTATGTCTGACTGCATATTCTGTAAAATTGTTTCATGAGAGATCCCTAGTATCAAACTACGAGAAGATGAAAATTTTATTGCATTATTAGATATTTTCCCAAATACAAAAGGACAAGCAATAGTATTTCCAAAAAAACATTATGAATCAAATATCGCAAATCTAGATAATGATATAATAAGCAATCTTATGATAGCATCAAACAAAGTCATCAACCTTCTTAGAAAAGGATTAAACGTAGATAGAGTAGGAATAATCATAGAAGGAATGCAAGTTAATCATATTCATGTAAGACTTTATCCATTCTTTGGATCAATAGGATTTGAAAATGGAATAGATGCAGGACCCAAAGCAGACGTTTTAGAATTACAAAAATTAGCTGATGAAATTTTACACAGTACGAATAGGTAAAAAACCTGGAATATATACATCTCGAGATGAATGCAAACAATATGTAGACGGTTTTCCTGGTGCTAAATACAAATGATTTTCTTCTCTACAACAAGCTCAAGAAGCACTAAAAAATTCATATGAAAAC
Source organism: Patescibacteria group bacterium UBA5124 (assembly GCA_002414185.1). GTDB lineage: Bacteria > Patescibacteriota > Gracilibacteria > Absconditabacterales > Absconditicoccaceae > UBA5124. The sequence goes on from DHYS01000013.1 coordinate 35,100, forward strand.
TATTATGAAAGCAAACCAAAAGATCAACGAAAAACTCAAGATCTTCCTTTTGAAAAACACAGCATAGCTGTAGATGCTGCTTGTAGCGGAAATCCATGAGCACTAGAATATAAATGAGTAGATCTCAAATCTGGAGAAATACTTTTTCACCAAAAATTTCCTTTATGAACAAACAATATTGGAGAATTTTTAGCTATCGTTCATGGACTTTCTTATCTCAAAAAAAATAACTCAGATAAAGCAATATATTCAGATTCCAAGCATGCTATGAAATGGGTTGAACAAAAGAAATGTAAAACCAAACTAGAAAAAAATTCTGATTCAGAATCTATATTTCAGATTATCAAACAAGCTGAAGATCGATTATCAACACATACCTACTCAAATAAGATTTTAAAACGAAATACAAAAGAGTGGTGAGAGATACCCGCTGATTTTTGAAGGAAATAAATCAATTATAGTTGACTTTTACAAGTAAAAATATATAAAAAGATATATTTATATATCATATACTATATATGAGCAACACTATTTTGGCGCATAAAGAGCTAGAAAATAAGAAGGAAAGAAAATCTTTTCATATTTTGGAAAGAACAAGAAAAATACTAAAAGATATGTTAAAGAAAAAATGAAAAAACAACGAATCAGAATGAACAAACGGAAATATCGTAGAATTTGTAGATACTAAAATGACAAACGAAAAGTATCAACAAGAATTAAAAGATCAGCAAGAAAATAGTAAAGAAGATTTAGAAGTTATATCTGATGAATATATTATACAAGAAGTAAATAGAACACTTAAAGAAATAGAAAGTTTAATTACAAAAGAAGATTCCCTAAATAACAAAGTAGCATTCAAAATATGGAAAAAAACTTCTTATTTTAAAGATCATATAAAGACTTTAACAAAGAAAAAAAAAGAATCAGAATATAATGACTTAAAAGATGCAATATTTAAATTTTATGAAAACACGTATATAAATCGAAAGGGTACGTTAGAAACAGATACAATAAAAATCAATCAAAACTTTAGTATTCCAGAAGATGATTTTAAAATACTTCCATGAAAAAAAATCATTTATACAACTAAATGAACATGAGAATCATATGAAGCTAAAGTAAATGAAACTCGATATGAACCAGATACAAAACAATATGTAGTGCAAATGGATATTACTGATTCCAAAAAAAAATGAGCAAAAAAATTAGCAACCTATTTCAAAAATACCAATGATATTTGCAAAGAAGCTAATGAACATATCAAGATAATACTAGATGTAAATAATAATAGATCAAAAGATATCAATCGAGAAGAAATAAAAGAATGATTCTTAGAATGAATAAATAATGTAAGAAGAGTTGTAGATAGAAAAAAAATAATCAAACTAACTCCTATAGTTTCTGAAAAAAAAGATGAAGATCAAAAAAAAGTCAGCTGAATAAACTAAAAAGGGCGTTGCCCCTTTTTTTCTTTTATATTATCTCTTGATACAAAAGTCCTTTTTCGTAAATACAAAATGATATTTTTTAGATTATAAATCTATAAACAAATGCATCGTTCACATACATGCTGAGAGTTGAAAGCACAAAACGTAGGAGAAAAAGTTATACTTGCTGGTTGGGTAAACAAAGTAAGAAATTTATGAGGTATGACATTTATAGATCTTCGTGATAGATATGGTATTACTCAAATAACAATCAATCCAGCCAATGGAAATATTTCTTTAGAAAACCTAGAAAATTTGGAAGATATAAGATCTGAATACGTAATCCAAGTTCAATGAGAAGTAATCGCTAGACCTGACAATATGATCAACAAAGATATGATCACCGGAGAAGTAGAAATACAAGCTAATACTATCAAGGTTATTACCAAAGCTAAAGTACTTCCTTTCCCTATAGTAGAAGATCCTAATACTAGTGAAGAAAATAGATTTAAATATAGATACCTAGATCTTAGAAGAAAAAAGGTTTTGGAAAACATCTTATTCAGATCTCAAATGACTACATTTACAAGAAACTGGTTTACTTCAAATGGTTTTGTAGATATACAAACACCTATCTTTACTGTTTCTTCTCCAGAAGGGGCAAGAGATTTTCTTATTCCATCTAGAGTAAACCCAGGTCAATGCTACGCATTACCACAAGCACCACAACAATACAAACAACTCCTTATGGTAGGAGGTATAGATAAATATGTGCAGATTGCTCCATGTTTTCGTGATGAAGACCCTAGATCCGATAGACATTCTTGTGAATTTTATCAAATCGACTGTGAAATGTCTTTTGTACAACAAGATGATATCTATGCAGTAGTAGAAAACTATTTCAATGCATTAATTCCAACATTAGCTCCTCACAAAAAAATCACTGTTGCATTCAAAAGACTCAAATACAAAGAAGCAATAGATATGTATGGAAGTGATAAACCAGACTTAAGATTTGATATGCAACTAATAGATATGACAGAAGAATTTAAAACATCTGATTTTTCTGTATTCAAAGATACTGCTACAAACTGAGGTACAATCAAAGCTATGAGATTTGAAAACAAAGTACTTACAAGAAAAGAAGCAGACGATCTTACAGAACAAGTAAAGAAAAATAAAGCAAAAGGACTAGCATATCTTATGATTGATGAAGAAGGACTCAAAGGAAGTATAGCTAAATTTATTACTCCAGAATTTTTAGAAATCATACAACAAAAAACCTGACTTCAAAAAGGGGATAGTCTACTATTGATAGGAGATACCTATGATATTGTAACTACTGCTTTAGGAAGACTGAGAACATATATCAGAGATAAATACCTTCAAATCAACAAAGATGATTTAGCATTCTGTTGGATTGAAGACTTTCCAATGTTTGAACAAGACCCAGAAACAGGTAAATACGATTTTTGCCACAATCCATTTTCTATCGTAAAAGGTTGATTTGAAGCCCTTAAAAATCCAAATAAATTAGAGATTACTTCCGAGCAATACGATCTTTCTTGTAATGGATACGAAATCCTCTCTGGATCAATCCGTAACCATGATCCAGAACTCTTGCTCGAAGCCTTCAAAGTAGTAGGTAGAGGAGAAATAGAAATCAAAGCTAAATTTGGAGCTATGTACGAGGCTTTCCAATTTGGACCACCTCCACATGGAGGATTTGCTATCTGATTTGATAGAGTCCTTATGATTCTCAAGGACGAAGAAAATATCAGAGAAGTCTACGCCTTCCCTAAATCAGGAAAAGCACAAGATGTAATGATGGGAGCACCTTCATTTGTAGATCCAATGCTTCTTGATGAAATAGGTATTGATTTTACAGATAGAGTTAAGAAATTTTTAAATAATAAGGAATAAGATTTATTACCATCAAAGAACGACTTAAATTTTAACGAAAGCCACTCAAATTTGGGTGGTCTTTTTTTAAAAAAAAATTATCCCTAGATTTTTTAAAGGAAATACATATATATAGGTCAATCAAAGTTGATAAGGTGTACCCATTATACATACGAAACGGGATTACAAGCCTATTCGGCTCTGATTCCGTTTTTCTATTTTCTTTTCAAAGTACGTAGAGGACATTTTTATCACTCATATTTTTTCTTATGACAGAACAAATCACTTTTCACGACATTTGACTTTCAAACAAGACTCTTGAATGACTTGAAAAAAAAGGATTCAAAAATCCTTCAGCAATCCAAGCAGAAGTAATTCCTTTGCTTCTTGCAAACAAAAAAAACATTATTGGACAAGCAGCTACTGGTACAGGTAAAACTGCAGCTTTTGGTATTCCTATGATCGAAAAATTAAAACCAGGTGCTGGACATGTACAAGCTTTAGTACTAACTCCTACAAGAGAATTAGCAATACAAGTTGCTGAAGAAATAGCATCTTTCCAATCAAAAAAAGACCTTAATGTAATGGCTATTTACGGAGGACAATCATATGAAATCCAAAATAGAGCTCTCAAAAGAGGAGTAGATATCGTAGTTGGTACTCCAGGTAGAGTAATGGATCACCTAGATAGAAGAACACTTAAACTAGAAAATATCAAATATTTTGTCCTTGATGAAGCAGATGAAATGCTCAATATGGGATTTATTGACGATATAGAAACTATTTTCAAACAAACAAATCCAGAAAAAAGAGTACTTCTCTTCTCAGCAACTATGCCAAGAGAAATCCTTTCTGTAGCTAAAAAATACATGGGAGACTACGATCTTGTATCTATCAAAAAAGATCAACTTACTACTACACAAACAGAACAATTTTATATTCAAGTAGGTGAAAGAGATAAATTAGAAGCTCTTTGTAGATTTATGGATAAAGAAGAAGATTTTTATGGTATTGTATTCTGTAAAACTAAAGGAGATGCAGACCATGTATTCCAAAAACTTCACGAAAAAGGATATAGCGCACAAGCTCTCCATGGAGATGTACAACAAAAACAAAGAGAAGTAATACTAAAACTTTTCAAATCAAAGAAAGTTAAAATTCTGATTGCGACTGACGTTGCAGCTAGAGGAATCGATGTAAACGATATTACTCACGTTATCAATTTTTCTCTTCCTCAAGATCCAGAAAGCTATGTACACAGAGTTGGAAGAACAGGTAGAGCAGGAAAAACAGGTACAGCTATCACATTTATCACTCCTAGTGAATTCAAGAAATTTGTATATTTTCAAAAAGCTACAAATACACAAATCAATAAGATAGATATTCCTAGTGTATCAAATGTAATAGACGCTAAGAAGAAAAAACTAAAAACAAATATAGATAGTGTATTAGAAAAAGGGTCTCATGAAAAATATCTAGAAATAGCTCAAGAACTTATCCATGATAAAGAAGCTGAAAATGTAATTGCAGCTCTATTGAGAATAGCATATGCCAACGAATTCAACGAAGACCACTATACTACTATCGAAAAAATATCTTCAAATCCAAAACAAGGAAGTGCAAGATTATTTATCGCTTTAGGTAAAAAAGCTGGATACTATCCTAAAACACTTGTAGATTTCATCACAGAACAAACAAACGTACCATCTAGAGAAATCGATGATGTAAGAGTAATGGAAGACTTTTCTTTTATTACTGTACCAGATTACCAATCTGAAATAATTCTCAAAACATTAGGTAGAACAGCAAGTAGAGCTAAAGATGATAGATGAGGATCTAGAGATAGAAGAAGTGGAGGAGGAAGATGATTTTCTGATAGAGGATCTAGAGGATACGGAGATAGAGAAAGATCTAGCAGCAGATGATGATTTGGTAGAAGAGACGACAGAGGATCTAGAGATAGAAGAGGTTGAGAAAAAAGAGAATTTAGAAGATAAAAGAAAAAACTCGCTAAAAAAACTAGCGAGTTTTTTTCTATAAAAAAGTTTCCCTTGAATAGTAAGGGTAAATCTTTATCAAAAAGACTGATTATTTTTTAATTATTTAAATCAGAATGCAGTACCCAAAACATGTAGCTATTATCCCCGATGGAAATAGAACGCGAGCCAGAGAAAGCAATAGAACTGTTCGAGAAGCATATTGGATATCTTATGACAGAGGAGTTGATATTATAGAATACACCTTTGAAAACACAACTACAGAAGCTATTACTCTTTGGTGATTGAGTACAGAAAATACAAAAAAAAGACCAAAAGAAGAATTCGATTTCCTCATGAATATGTACAAAGAAATGGGAGACAGATTAGATAAAGTACTTACAAAGAACCAAGTGAATTTCAAATGGATAGGAAATCCCGATGGTATCACAGAAGATTTCAAGAACTATCTCCAAGATAAAGAAAAAACTCTCTCTTTTAACACCAATAAATATTGTATATTTGCTATAAACTACGGAGGAAGAGATGAAATATTAAGAGGAATCAAAAAATTAGCTGATCAAGGAATAGATTTCAAAAATATCACAGAAGAAGCTTTATCAGATTCTTTAGAACTATCTAATGTTAGTCCTATAGAACTCGTCATCAGAACAAAAGGAGATGAAGCACAAAGAACATCTGGTTTTATGTCTCGATGGATCGGATATGCAGAACTCTACTTTACTGCAAAAAAATGTCCTGAACTAGATATACCAACCTACAAAGAAGCACTCAATTGGTTTAATAATATATCAGAAAAACGTAACTTCGGAAAATAATTCTATTTATCTATCTAAATAATGGTCTCATGAAAATCTCTATTGAAACAGCAAAACTTATCGATGTAATAGATATAGCGAGTAGATTTGTAGCCAAAAATGCTACATTACCTATTCTACAAAATATTTATGTAAAAGCATCTATAGATAATATTATTATCAGAGCTACTGACATGGAAAAATATGTGGAAATAGAACTACCTTGTAAAGTAGAATTAGAATGAGCTGTTACTATCAATGCGAGAACATTTCTAGAAATCGTAAAAAGTATTGAAGAAACTCAAATAGAAATCAACGTAGACCAAAAGACTCAGGTAGTTACTATAAAATCAAGTAAAGATACTTTTGATATCAATGGTCTTGCTGCTAGTGAATATGTAGCTTTACCTGAAGTACCAAGAAACAATACAGTAAATTTAGATACACAAACNNTCAAGGAGTAGAAAAAGTTGAATATTCAGTTACAGAAAAAAACTTCAGCCCTGTACTTACAGGAGTTTTGATGAAGGCAAAAAAAGAAGACGACGGTACAAAACTTATTTTTGTAGGTACAGATTCTTTTAGACTTGCTGAATACAAAGTAAAAAATGGAGTAGATGGAGAATTCTCTCTAATTGTTCCAAAGGTTACTATTACAGATATTCAAAAAATCACAGAATATGCTATAGATAAAGAATGCGAAGAAATGAAAATACATTATTCTGAAAATCTTATAGCGTTCGAACTTGCTATCAAAGAGATCAAAATCATCTCTACATCACTTCTTATTCAAGGGAATTTCCCAGAATACGAAAGAGAAGAAATCATGCCAAGAAGCTTTAATACTAAAGTACTAGTAGACAAAGCTCTCTGTGAAAAAGCTATCAAAAAAATTGGTATCTTAACTAAAGATATCAACAATTTCATCCAAATAGAAACAAACCAAGATAGTATTATTATTTCTTCTGGTAAAACAGATAAAGGAGCTGGTAATACAACTATTCCTGCTATTCTTGAAGGAGAACCTGTTACATTTGGAATCAATGGAAGATATATTACTGATTTCATCAGAATCATGAAAGGAGAAGAATTGCTTTTCCAAATTGTAGATAGTCAAAAACCACTTATTATAGGAGAAAAAAATGATCAAAATTATAAATATGTAGTTAGACCACTTATCAACAACTAATATATTATGAAAAACAAAAAAGGATTCACTATATTGGAAATCATTATGGTAATAGGGATAATTTCTATACTTTTTCTTACCCTAAAAAACACCTTTCAATACAAACAAAAAGATTATCTCTATGCTGAGACTTGTATCAACAAGATTTATGGTGACATGAATAATTTTTCTTATGCAGCAATGACAAGCAAATGACTTTATTCATGAGGCGCTGACCAAATTATATATCCAGATCAATATATCATCAAACTAAATAGTAGTGATAATTTATTAGATTTAAAATATAAAAAAGATAATTCAACAATCTATTATAAAAGATATATTCTCTGAAGTGAAGAAATGGCAAACTATTATTGTACAAAATGATATACCACAAAATTAAGCTGAGATAACATAACTATCACTATCAACAAAACACAAAAAGATAATTCATTGTGAGGATATACTTTATATGGAAGTCAAAATCTTTTTACAGGAGCTTCTTACTTTTTTCTATGTCCACAAGGTTGAGGTATTTGCAAAGAACTCGCCATGTTTGAAATAGATGCAAGAATACAAGCAATCAAAAAGAAAGTATGTATAACTATAGATGATACTACAGGACTATGTACTAAACGAGATCAATAACTTTCTTTTACCCTTGATTCTAAAACACAATGTATCAAGAAGATATTAAAGAAATATTACTATACAAAGAATACCTTCTTTTTTATGAAGTAATGAAATATCCAATTCCTAAATATTGGCAATATTTTCTCTGTGAAAAAAAATATAATTGAAAGATAAATTTTCCTTCAGACATATCTCGAGATAGACAAAATCCATTACTAGGGGAGTATACTAAATATATACAAAAATATAATTGGATATATAAATCTATCCCTTTTATACAAAGTATCTATTTATGTAATTCTATTACATTCAATAAATTAAAATCAGATTCTGATATAGATCTCTTTATTATAACAAAGAAAAAAAGTTTACGACGCGCAAGATTTCGAAGTGTTCTTTTATTTTTCATATTTTGACTCAAAAGATCTTTATCTAAAAAATCCAAGAAATTTTGTTTAACATTTTATATTACTGAAGATAGTCAAAATCTTTATGATATATCATTACCTCAAACAGATATCTATTTAATATATTGGTTAGCACATCTCGTACCATTATATCACAACCATCATCCAAATAAAAGCATATATGAATATAATACACGAATTCACACACTTTTACCAAACCACCCACTAAGACATTGTATACATATATGAACAAATATTTTTTATTGATCTACTAAATTTAAAACATTTATAGAAAAACGATCATGATGAATAATTGGTAATCTTGTTGAATACTTGATAAAAACATTACGACTACCTATAGTTATATTTAAAACAAAAAAACTAAAAGATGCTTGATGGGGTATAATAATAAACAATACTATGTTAAAATTTCACTTAGATAAAAGAAAAAAAATATCTCTTCTTTATAAAACGCTTAAAAATAAGTTCTCATCTAATAAAAATAAATGATAACATTAGGTTATCACAGAAAAAAATAATAGATAACCTTTATATATCACAATCCTTACAAAAAGGATTGTTTTTTTTTATATCTTTCATACAGATGAATACGAACAATTTTGAAGTCACTTATGTATGATAAGTGAAACGTGTAGTAAAAATAATATTCCGGCCATCGATCTCTTTTAGGCGATCGATTTATTTTATTTCCTACCCATCAACAAAATTATGAGAAACATCAAGGCGGTGTTTGATATTGGTAATGATAGTATCAAAGCTATTGTGATTGGGAACGACGAAGGAAAAGAAATCGTCCTTGCTAAACAAATCGAATCTACTCAAGGACTCCGCAAAGGAAAAATCCTTGATTCAGAAAATTTTGCCAGCTCAATCAACAGAATTTTAGAAAACTTTATCAAAAAACTATGAGGAGATTTTATTGACGAAATATTCGTTAGCATATCTCATCCAGAAGCAATTATTCAAAGAGTTGTTGAACAAAAAAGAGTAATGAGAGATGAAATCAATGATGATGATGTAGAACATCTTTCTAGAGTAATCTCTGAAATTTCACACAAAAACAATTATGAAACAATAAAGATTGTTCCTGTACACCGAATCATTGATGAAACTAAAAAAGAAAAAGATCCAATTGGAATGAAAGGAAAAAAATTAGAACTTGTAGCAGACGTATTTATGATACCAAAAAATCTCTACAATGGATTAATTGATTCTTTTGAAAGAATTGGAGTAAAGATATCAGACATTATTCCTAATATTATAGCTGCTAGTGAAATCGCTCTAGACTATGATCACAAAGACTTAGGAACTATACTCATAGATATCTGAAAAAACCAAACTAGTTATGTTATCTACGAAGATGGATACACACTAGGATATGGAGTAGTACCTATTGGAGGAGAAGATGTAACTAAAGATATCTCTATAGGAATGCAAATAGATATCAAGGAAGCAGAAAATATCAAGAAAACTCATGGTTCTGCTATAGTATATAAAGAAAAGATATCAGGGGATAGTCATATTGATACCTTATTCTTATCAGATATCATAAATGCTAGATATGAAGAGATATTTAATAAGATCAACAAACATCTTCAAAACGTAGAAAAAGAAGGAAGGCTTGCAGGAGGTGTTATCCTTATAGGAGGGGGAGTTAAAATGAACAATGTAGATATTTTAGCTAAAGATATCTTTAAGTTAGCAACCTTTTATGGTAAAGACAACCTACTAAATCTATGAGACATATCTTCAAACACACTTTTCACAAATGTTTTATGAAGTTATGTATGGTCAAACAAATATACAGAAGGTAGAAAATCTAGCTTCAAAATAAACTTTGATGTAGTTGGGAATATAACAAAATTTTTCAAAGAATTATTCTAAAGTAAATTTGATATAAAATGTATCAACTATAAACTTTTAATTATTAAATTTTAAAAGAAATGGTTATTCAAGAAATTAATCCAGAATTTATACCTGGAGCTAAAATCAAAATTTTAGGTATTGGAGGATGTGGAAACAAAGCGTTAGATAGAATGGTAACTGAAGGTTTGGAAGGAGTAGGATTCGTAGCTATCAATACTGATGCACAAGATCTTGCAAGAAGTTTAGCAACACAAAAAGTAAATATCGGTCTAAATCTTACAAAAGGACTTGGAGCAGGAGCAAACCCTGACATAGGAAGAAAATCTGCTGAAGAAAGTGAAATGGAAATCAAATCAGTTTTACAAGATACTGATATGGTATTTATCACGTCTGGAATGGGAGGAGGAACTGGAACTGGAGCTGCTCCAGTAATAGCTAATATAGCTAAATCTATGGGAATCCTTACTGTTGGTATTGTAACTAAACCATTCAGCTTTGAAGGAAGAAAAAGAGAAACTAATGCTGAAGAAGGACTCAAAAAGTTGAAAGATTCAGTAGATACACTTATTGTTATCCCAAATGATAAAATTTTCACAGTAATAGATAAGAAAACTACTTTCAAACAAGCATTTACAATGATCGACAAAATCCTTTTCTTAGGAGTACAAGGAATTTCTGATCTTATCGTAAAACCAGGAGACATCAATATCGACTTTGCAGATATCAAGGCCGTTATGACAGATTCTGGAAACGCATTACTTGGAATTGGATTTGGAGCTGGAGAAAAGAGAGCAGTAGATGCTGCAAGAAAAGCTATCGAAAATCCACTTCTTGAGACAAACCTCGATGGAGCCAAGAGAATTATTTTTGCCGTTTCTGGAGGACACGATCTTACACCTACAGAAGTTAGAGAAGCTGCTGCTATCGTAGAAGAAATCATAGATCCTGAAGCAAACTTCTTCTGGTGAATGACATTCGATGAAAGCATGGACGATGAAGTAAAAGTAACAATCATCGCTACAGGATTTGAAGAACAAAGCAAAGACCAAATACTAAAAACACCAAAGAGAGATATGCTCGGTAGACCAACAAGAGAAGCTGAAAATTTCATTACTAGATTAGCTAAACAAGAATCATCTTCTGCAATATCTTCAAATACATTCAAGATGGATATACAAGATGAAGATGAAGAACCAGTTGCTCCAGCTGAAGATATCGAAACTCCTGCATTTATCAGAAGATCACTCAACAAATAAATGTCAAGAATAAGATAAGATAGGTAAAGAGAAAATTTGCTAATACTAAAAAAGGAAATATAATTGAGAAGTAAGAGTTTATCACTCTTCAAAATCTTTTATACCAAACAAATACAAATGAGATTAAAAGTATCAACTCCCCAAAAAGTAGTTTATCAAGATGAAATAAAGAGTATATCATTACCAACAGAAAACGGTACAATGACTATCACTCCAAATCAAAAGCCATTAGTAACTGCTCTCAAACCAGGTCTTATAAAAATACACCCTCTAGATATTACCAATAGAAATGATTATATTTTCTCAAAAAACGAAATAGTAATCAGTATTGATAAAGGTATGGTATTTGTTGATGGTTCTATAGTTCGTATTGTTAGTTCAAACGCTACTACAATACCTAGCGAATCTAGCAACAACTTACTTAAGAAAAAAGAAGAACTCGAACAAGAAATCAAGAAAATTAGATCACAAGGAAGTATTGAAGATCTCGAAAAATACATGAACAAACTCCAAAAAATCAATGCTGATATTACTTTAGAAAAAATGAAAGAACTTGCATAACCAAAATAGTTGAGAACAATTCATATATACATCAAAAGTCTGACATCCATCAAAGAGTCAGATTTTTGTTTTGTTTTTCCATTCCATTTTACTATATACTTCATAATCTATTCAACCTTCTATGTCATTCCGGCTTCGTCAGATGGAGCCGGAATCTAAACCAGAATTTAACTATATTTAACTATTTATCTATTCTATGTACTTTGCCATTTTAGGAAAACACCCTCAGATAAGTTTAGCAGAACTTCAATTAGTTAGCCCAGAATTTTATCCTAGCACCAAAAAGTGAATAGTTCTTTTTGAAACAAAAAAGCCAGAGTTTCTTGCTCAATTATGATGATGTATCAAATCAGGAATAGTAGTAGCAGAAAAGGACCTTCAAACTATTTTACAAGACGTAAAAATCATCGGAATCCAAGAAGAAGCCATAGGAAAACATTTTAAAAGAACTATAGGGATCAGAAGATTTAAAACAGTAAAAATCAACCACACAGACAAAGAAATCAAAAACAAAGGAAAAGAAATTATCAATCTTGATAATGGAAAATACGGAGTAGTAGAGCAGTACCAAGATATCCCCCTCTACGAAACTATCGATTTTGATAAACCTGGACGTAGTATGCAAATGGGAATGATGCCAGCAAAACTCGCCCACATCCTCATAAATCTAGGATTACCCACAACAAATACTACAATATATGATCCATTTTGTGGATCTGGAACTACTTGTTTCTTAGCAAATAATCTCTGATACAATACAATAGGATCTGACATCAATATATCTTACGCAGAAAAAAATCTTCCACGACGAGAACAATCTCCTTTCTACAACAAAGAATATACAGTCAATTTCTTTAAACAAGATATTACACAACCACTACATATAACAGACGAAAAAAACATACTAATAGTTACCGAATGACGATTAGGACCTATTATTACCAAACAAAGTACTTCTCAAGAAGTAAATAAAGCTCATAATCAAGTTCTACCTATCTATCAAAAATTTATAGATACGATTCACAAGACATTACCAGATAGTACAATAGTTTTCACAATACCATATTATATTGGACAAAAGAATACTTTAGAAGGAGATATCCAGAAACAAGGAGAAAAACTATGATATACATGGACATCTATTTCAGAAATTTACGCCAGAGAAGACCAACAAGTAGGAAGAAAAATTTGCATAATGAAAAAAGGGTAGGATAAAAACATCCTAACCCTTTCAAACCCAAATATAATTAACACTATTCTTTTAAGACGCTACTGATGAGCATTTTTTTCGAGTTGATTTTGATCAAATTCCTTCTGAGAGTTAAAATCTGCAACTGAAATACTTTTGAGTACAGTAGCATTACGTTTTATATTAAACATACCGTTGCCACGACTCCAAGTATCAGACTCAGAAACCTCAATCTTTACGACAAATTTTCCTTTAACTTGTTTAGTTCCTTTGTTTCTCAACAAATAAGAACCAAACTTCATAAGATGCTCGTAAACATTAACAATATTCTTTGTGAATACAAATCCAGACTCTACAGATTCATCTGAAATAAAATAACCAATAATAACTTTACCCATAATAACTTTTTTTTAATTTTTGTTTAGTAACAGATACTATACATATTTTTTTAATTAATTCAAGAGTAAAAAAACTATTTGAAATAAGAAGACCAATACATAGAGTAAAACCATTAAGGTTTTTTATATTATCTGATACCACTATGATATTTGTACGGGTTTTGACAGCTATTATGATATATATATTTATCATGTCATACGTAGATCATATCCAAAAAAGAAAACCTCACACATATCCAAATATCTCATTTATCATACCATGTTACAATGATGGAGATAGTATAGAAGCCACGATCAAAAGTATTTATACCTGCTATGACAAATCCAAATTTCAACTTATCATTATCAACGATCATAGTAGAGATAATTCCAAAGAAGTGATCCAAAAACTACAATCAGAATACGAGTTTCTTTTTATAGACCAAGAAAAAAATACAGGTAAATCTGTTGCCCTAAACAATGCAGCAGAGCAGGCTATCCATGAAATAATTATCTTTATAGACGCAGATTCACTCCTCAACAAAGATGCATTAAATGATATACTTCAGAGACTTGAACACGAAAAAAATGTCGTAGCAGTTACCTGTCCATATAGACCAAGCAACAAATGACTTCTTCCTATCATGCAACAAATAGAATATAATGTAGCCAGATTTACCAGTGGATCTTACAATTATCGAAGTTCTGTACTTACTCTTCGATGATGATGTATAGGAATTTATAAAAAAAATTTCATAGAAGCTGGAAAATTTTCCATTAACGCTATTTCTGAAGATATGGATCTTGCACTCAAACTCAGAGAATTATGACACAGAGCTCAACAAAGCTTATATACAATAGAGACTGGTGTACCATACACCTATAGAAGTCGATACAAACAAAAAATCAGACGAAGCAGCGGAGGAATGCAATGTCTTATCAAGCATTTCAAAACATGGATAAAAAATCCTATATTTGTAATATTTACTACAATATTCCAAGTATCACTAATTATGGGTACATTTTACCTTATCAAGAATGCTATATCTTTTGGAGATTTCATAGAATTTAGCATTACCTTATTCAATATTACAACCTTCAAAAATGGAATGAATATTCTCTGATTAATATATGGAGACAATGCTGTAGCTAATACCACAAAAGGATTAGCATTTAGCACAATATCATTACCATATGTTATTCCTCTTGTTACTAGTTTTTCAACGATACGAAAAATTCTTTATATTATTCCTTATAGTATTATCTATATTCCCATACATTCAACAGTTCGACTTATAGGAAGTATCTATGGAATCAAAAAATATTATAATCTCAAAGATCATCCAAACAAACAAGCTCGATAAAAAACCTTGAAAAAATATATTTTTTCATTAAAGTCAATAAAAATAAGAAAAACAAAAAAAACGTTATATGGAAACAAAAGAACCTGTGATGTATATCACACATATAGTTAAACCAGAAGGATATCCTTTTTTCACTCATATGAAACAGGTTATGTTTTATTTGAAAAAGGGTTGGTCAAAAAATCCAACACAATTATTTCATTGTTTCAACTATCACAGACCATATACTCTGGATATGATAGATGAAGAACTTATCCCACTCAAAAAACCGGTAAAACTAGAACCAGGACAATGGATTTGGGGATATCAAGATGGAAAACTCTATTTGGGTGAAAAGTTTGATATTCCTCGTTTAGCTACAGAAATCGTAGTAAAACAGCTAGTTAATTAAGTATATAAGTCACCTGTTAGGTGGCTTTTTTTATAAACAAAACTTGACTTTTATGTAGTAATTGCTGCAATTACGTTCCTAAAATAAAAAAAGGAGTATAATTGGTTAGTTTATTTCTCTAACCGTTATATTTCCATGCACAAGTACTCAATGAAGTATACGGTAGAGGAGTACTTCCTTTAGGAAAGGGTAAATAATCAACAAAAAAAGAGTAACTTTTTTGAATAATTTACGTATCACATATAATGAAGTTTTATTTTTTATTATTCATTATATGAAAAAAACAAACATTATGATTATCGGATTATTAAGTATTTCTACCGTATTAGCTGGTTGTAGTACGATTAAAACTATAGAGGATAAAGATACTCCTATCATCCCAGCAAACTGTACATCTCGATTTGATGGATGTAATACCTGTTTTGTAGAAAGTGGAAATATTGGTGGATGTACAAGAATGGCTTGTGAAATACAACAAGAACCTAAATGTATTCAATTTACACCAACAAAAGAAGAAATCCAAACACCTACAATAGACCAAGAAACATCACTAGCAACCGAAACACCTGAAACTATGTCTACTATTCCAGCAAACTGTACATCTCGATTTGATGGATGTAACAACTGTTCTGTAGAAAATGGAAAAACTACAGCATGTACACTAATGTACTGCGAAACACCACAAGAACCTAAATGTACTCAATTTAAATAAACAATAAATCAGATTCACAATCACGCAAAGACTGTCCATTCACGGGCAGTTTTTTTATATATTGCATCCATAAACAAAAAATATACATATAATTACATGGAAACAATAACTCAACAACTTCAAAACATCATCAATAGCTATCGAATTCTGCACTGCGAAGAAAGGCCAAAAATAATTTCTCGATATTTAACCCAAAAAAATCGCAGAAAAGCACTTTTTTATATTAATCCGCAAAAAAAGAAGATAGTATTTGGTATCGGACACCATGGTACTAAAATCCTAGAAACACTACCAACACTACCTATGCTCGCAGATGAAACCAAAGTCGCTGTAATCAAATTTTTTATTACCAAACCAGAAGACATAGAATCCAAAGCAATCAGATTTCTAATAGAGCAGTGCATAGATATCGCCGGAAAGACATTTTTCAAGATGGAACACTTTTCATGGAAAAAAATTAAAAACTCAAAAATCAGTAGAGGAGGAACATAATATTTATTTTCCTATTTATTTTTTATTGAAAAAAGATATACACAAACCAATAAATAAATAAATAAAAAAAATAACTAACCTAAAAAAAAGACTATGAATAAAGAAGTGATTATGTTTGATAAAAGTGGTAACTGGAGAAAAGTTTCTATAGATTATAACTTATCTTCAGCTGAAGAACAAACCATTATCGACAACCTTTCAACAGGAAAATTTATCATCGAAAACAAAATCCACGATACTCAAAGACTGGAACAACGAGGATTCAAAATAGTTAAAAACCACAAAAACGATATTATTCTTCAGGAAGTATCTGCAAAGGTCAGAAATACCGTTCATATAGAATACTTTATGAAGGTACTTCTCAAAGAAAAAAAAGTAATATTAAATTCTATTTTTCCCGCCCCAGTCAAAAAAAACGGAGTCTGGTATGGTGTACCTTGTTAAAAAAAATTATGTATTGAGAGAGGAGAATAGCTATCTCCTCTTTTTTTTGACAAAACAACAATTTTGATTATACTTTAAGTATGAATATACACAAACTATCAGAATACAAAACATATGCACATAATCATGAGCATAAACCACAAATAAATCAAGCATTAGCTGAAAATTTTTCTTTAAATAAAAATTTTAAAGATAAACGATCATTAATTTCAGATCCTAATGCTAACATGAAAGATCTTGATAAAAAGAAAGATAAAGATGGAAAATGTATATATATACTAGATGATGAAGAAGAAAATAAAAAGATAAATATACTGATTATAGAAAACTTATGCAGACCACTATTACTAAAAACATACAAACATTTCGAACAAATCAAATCTACTCCAAAACAAAAATTATTACTTCAAGAATGCTATGAAAATGCAAAAGAATATATGAATATCGTAGATACTACCAAGGATAATATAAACAATCAAAGACTTAGAAATATAGCAAAAGTTTGTAGGGGAGAGACCTTCTTATTTTCTTCCAACGATAAAAAAATAGGATATTTTTTTGAAATAGAAAAAGCTGCTAAACAGAAAGAGGGGATTCCTCAAATAAAAAAAGGAGAGCGATTTTTTAGAAGACATATAGATAATTGAGTAGATCTAAAATATATGATAAGCATATTAAAGAAAATGAAAGAAATGATCCATACCTATCAAAAAGACAAAAATATTAGATATGGAATTTCTAGCAGTCGATTACGAGACAAAAATTTTTTAAAATATCGAGAAGAAAAAAGAAAAGAACAAAATAGTAGCAAACCTTCAGCTATTATACAAGCATATAAAGAAGCAAAAATATATATAGCAAAAAATGGAATACTGGAAAATACTCCTATAGAATGAGATTACGAGGATTTTAAGGCAAAATTTATAGACAAAGAAGTAAATAATTCACTCACTCAGACACTTAAATCATACGAAAAAGCTGGAAATAAACTCGAAGAATGAGGAATGATTATAGATCTAGATAAAATCAATATAAAAGAACTAGAAAATATAAATCAAAAAAAATAAAATTAGACTTAATAAATAATTTTTGACAAATTAAACAATACAACATTCTTAATAATAAAGAGAAAAAAGTATGAATAGTAGATATTGCTATTAATAAAAAAAATATAACAATATCAGATATTATTATTAATAAAACAGAAAGAGGAAAAGGATATGGAAAGAAACATATAAAGAACTAGTTAAAACATACAATTTACCATTAATATCATTTATATCTAGCCCTGAAGCTGATAATATACGAAAAAGTTTACAAAAAGAATGATTAGTTCATATAGATAAAAACTGACGAAGATATCTAAAACCATAGCAAACCAAATTCCTGTGATGTATACTTTGCACAATGTGATCCAAGTTGTGCGATGGTCCGAAGCAGAGTGGAGGACCTGTGAGGCTCTATCTTAATAACAAAAAATCCCTCGTTAGAGGGAAAGGGTAGGCGGAAAAATTTAAATTAAATAAAGTTAAATTAATAAAATATCATGGTTATTTTTTCTACATAGTTGTCTGTCTCAGCAGCAAATACATTTAATTGTACTTTTCCATCTATTGTATTATCAAAAAGACTTATTCAATGTGGCCAAGTACCAACTGGCAATTTATTTATATCAAATAAATATTCATTATCATTATTAGTTACTATTCATTTTTCCTTATGTAAAATTCAAACCGTAGATCATTGCAATCACAAGAATAATTCTCTATTTTTTGCAATTGGTTTTAATGTAGTTATTAATAATAATCAGTTCTTTCATTCGGGTATATTAAAGATAAGTCTATTTTCCTTATTATAAAGATACTTATGTATAATTTCTGTATTTTGGGCTGAATTTCAGGAAATATTTGGATGTTTAATAGGAATCTGAGTAATATAATCTACTCAAGATATACCACCACTCATTACATTTTCTACATTTTGTATTGGAGTTAGTGATATATCTCGTAACGGTTTAATAATTCTAACATCTCAAGTTAATAAAGGAATTTGATAAAATTTATCAGTATTTAATCAGAACAAGAAATACAATATAACACATCATAATATTAATCAGAAAGCAGATATTAACAAATTTATTATTGATTGTCTTGTTGTTTGAGTCATTTTATATGAGTTCATTTAAATACTAAAAATGATAATGATATAGATATTATTAGATGTTTTACACCATATTTTATATTATATTTTGATGGAAATATGGTCGGAATAAATGAAACCAAGAAAGCAGAAATCACATAAGTACATATAAAGCATAAAAACCAGACTCAATATGTCCATTTGGGAGTATTTCAATAAATACGCTCAATTATCAACATTATAGATCATAGATATAAAGATATTACTATCGTCCATATATGATCACGAATTTTATTTATATTATCTACCAAAATGAATTAATTAAATAATTAAACAGACCACTTTTATATTTATATAAAATAAACGCAATAGATTATCAAGTTACCAAAAATTATAAATATAATTGATTTATGTTAATTTTTAAATATCATCCAAAACAAATATTTATTTCATATATATAAAAAGATATGTTCAACCATTTGAAAAAATGAAGAACTGTAGTATTCATAGACTTATCGAACATATTTTTTATGCAATATACAATTTGATGGAGATTTGAAACAAATAAATTTCTAGATGCCCTTGATAAAGATAATTCTATAGAAAAAACATTCCTTTTCGGAGCATATAGTGAAGACAAGGAATCTCAAGTAAAACGAGTTGAAGAATTAAATAAGAAATTTTGATGAAAATCAAATTTTTTAATAGAATTTAAAAAACTAAGATTAAAAGGAGGTAAACATAAATGAAATATGGATACTGAAATAACGTATCAAGCAATCGAATACAAAAATTCATTTGATACTATGATATTATTCAGTTGAGACTGAGATTTTGCTTATATGATTAGACAATTTATTTCTTCCAACAAAAATATTTTTATATTTAGCACATCTTCTCACGTCTGAGTAGAACTTTATGAAATAAAACAAGAAATTAATGACGATGAAGTATTCTGAATATACGACATAAACAGTGATTCTGATAGTACAACAGCATTTTTAAAAACAATCGTAAGATGACCTTTATTTTTACTTCCAGAACTTAATTCCTATTATAAAAGTTTAAACAAAGATGAAATTCAAAAAAACGTCGAGACCACCTAAACTATTTGAGATAGATGAAACACAGCAAGATTCATGTATTAAAAGATTATTTGAACTTAGAACAACAAAGAATAATGATCGTATATATCCAATAATAAAAAAATGGAAAAGATCCGATAAAGAAAGGCTTGTTTTCTTTTTAAAATCTCTATTATAATTAAATTTATAATTAAATTCAAAAAAACTTGATTTATTAAAAAAAAAAAGTATATATATAGCATACTTAATTTCGCGTAGGTGTATGGAGCAATCTGTACACCTTTTTGCAAATCCTAAAAAAAATCTAATCTAAATTAAAATTTCCGCCCTCAGATACCTTTATAGAGCCGAACGAACGTTTATCCCGCAAAGCGGGACCCAATTGGTATTTGTGCTAAAGCGAAAAACCTAGATATAAACGAGAAAATCTAAGAAAACAGAGTAGTGGAGCTGTTTTGAGCGTGTATACATCACTTTTCCAACCAAATGGAAAAAATTTCTAAATTGCTACTTGCGTAGCGTATGCACAAAGGTGTTTTGTGCAAATGTAGCTAAAAAGAAAATCCAGCCATAGCAAACCAAACTCCAACCAAATTTATGTGATGTATACTTTGCACAATATATCTT
>DHYS01000027.1:0-18386 GCA_002414185.1 Patescibacteria group bacterium UBA5124
TCTTTCATAAGTTGAGATAGTTTGTTCATAAGTGCACTTCTTTCTACAAAAGAGGTATTTTTTCGTTGGAGATATGCTTTGTGCGCTTGTTGTATTTTGGATTCTATTTCGGTTTCTGTCATAAGAGGGTATGTTTTCATAATTTCTTGAGTACTTGGGTTGAGTGATTGTATCATGGTGATTTAAATTAATGGTAAATGAGAGATTAGATTCCGGCTCCAATTTCACACAATCCGCTAAAGACAGGGCAGGCGCCGTAATGACATCTCGNNGTTATTTTTGTTGATTGGCAACGATGTTGATGATAGTGAGAAACTTTTGTGCATCCAGACTTGCTCCTCCTATAAGAAATCCATTTACTTCTGCTTGTGTGATAATAGATTCGGCATTCGTGTCGTTTACACTTCCTCCGTAGATGATTCTGCTTTCATTGTTGTTGATCGTTTGTCTAATATGATGATGCATTTCATTAATTTCTTCTGGAGTAGGTGTTTGTCCTGTACCTATTGCCCAGATTGGCTCATAGGCAATATCGACAAGATTGCTATCTATTCCCTTGAGGGCTTTGCGAAGTTGTATTGTGATATTTTCTTTGCTTAGTCAGAGGTCTTTTTCTTCACTACTTTCACCTACACATAAGATTGGTCTGATTCCGTGTTTGATGGCAGATTGGAGTTTCTTGTTTATTGTGCTGTCCTCTTCAGCAAAGAGCTTTCTTCTCTCAGAGTGTCCGATAATCACATATTCACAACCAAGTTCTTTGAGGGTAACTGGAGAGGTTTCTCCTGTATATGCTCATTGGTCTTCGTAGTACATATTTTGAGCACCTAGGTGGATACAGCTATTTTTAGTTAATTCTGAAGCTGTACTTAGACATACTGTCATAGGTGCAATAGTAAGGTCTATATTGGTAAAGCAATGATAGTTTTGTACAAAGGTATCGAAATAGGTTTTGAGTTCAGATTGGTTTTTGTACATTTTAAAGTTTGCTCAGATGAGGTATTTCATGATTTATTTTTTTTAATTGGATAAAGATTTACTCTTTTAAGTAACATCTTTTGGCAATGCGGATAGTTTTTCCATTGAGAAGGGCATCGGTTATTTTTTTGCTTGCAGAGTCGTAGATTCTGGCAAAGGTAGATTTTGAGATACCCATTTTTTCTCATCAGGTAATGATATCTAGGTTGTCATTATTTTTGAGTTTTAGTGCTTCCAGTTCATCGCAAAAAATAGTTACATATTCGTCAGCGTTGGGAGAGTCTTCTGGGGTAAAGCAATACATAGCATTATCTCCTACACATCTTTCTTTCATTTTTCTTCCTTTGGTTTCTCACATGAGAACATACTATAAAGTTAAAAAATTATTTTAAAGCTGATTCTATTTTTTGTTCGTATTCCATAGCTTGTCTTACTCCAATCATCTTGTCTATTATTTTCCCTTCTTTACTTAAAAAGACGGTAGGTATGCTTTGTATTTGTAAAGCACCTGCGAGTTCTTGATTTTCATCTACATTGATTTTTATGATCTTTACCTTTGGATTTTGGCTATATTTAGCTGCTATATCATGGATAATAGGAGTAAGTATTCTACATGGTCCACACCATTCAGCCCAAAAATCAATAAGACTAATACCATCAAAGTTTAATACTTCTTCTCTAAATTGTTCTACTGATGTAATTTGTACTTCGTTCATAGTAAATTTTGTAATATAATAAAAATGGGAATATTCCCAAAATAAAGAAATTGTTAAGAAAATCAAGAGAAAAATTTCTTGATTATGAAATATATTTCATTATATGGGATAAAAATATTTATTTTTGCCTATGGATATGCCAAGATTAAAAAAAGAAAGATGTACAACATCTGTGCCTGGTTGTCAGGGATTTATGCCTAAGGGTATCTCTTGTAAAGGTCTGGAAAAGATTATGATTGCTCCAGATGAATATGAAGCAATTAAACTGGCAGATTATGAAGGTTTGACAATGAAAGAAGCAGCTTTACGTATGGATATCTCTGCTCCTACATTTTGTAGGATTTTGGCGAGTGCTCATAAAAAGTTAGCTGATGCGTTTATTCACAATAAGGGTATTTGTTTTTTACCATAATTTTATTTGTTTTTTGATTATTATCATGGATGTGTTTAATCTGTTTAAAAAAGAAGCGTGTGATATTAGAGGAAAATTTGGAAGTGATAAATGGACATGGAAAGAATATTTTGATTATAAAAAGGAATTGGAGTCTGAATGAAAACAAGTAGTGCTAGTAGATATGATTGGTCAACCTGTAGAATGAGCAATCAGCATTTCTAATGAATTATTTTTTTCTAATCAATATCCTGAAGGTACTGTGTTTGTCTTATATTGTCACTCTGGTGGATCATCTGGATATGTACAAAAACAACTTAAGCCAAACTTACCTCACTATACGATCATCAATATGGATGGAGGAATTGGGGCATATAGAATGTATAAACTTAATAATTAATGTTTTTTTATTCTTTCTTATAGTATATGAAAAAAATTACTATCCGTAGGATTTCACAAATTGTTATTGTGGCTATTGTTTTGTTTTTGGCTTTTACTCATCAGCAGTATGGTATAGAAAAGGTGTCGCCTATTCACGCCTATTGTCCATTTGGTGCTTTGGAATGAGCTTTGACGTATATCTTTAGTGGTCAATTTATTACCAAATTGTATTGGAGTAATTTTATTCTTTTGGCAATGTTTGTTCTTCTGACTATCTTTTTTGGAAGAGTTTTTTGTGGATTCTTTTGTCCACTGGGAGCAATTAGTGAATGGATTAGAGCCTTGGGAAGAAAGTTAGGAATCAAAAAAGATATCGAATTACCAGCTACTCTGGATACATATCTAAGATATCTTAAGTATGTAGTATTGTTGATCGTTGTTTATTTTTCTTTTAGATATACTGCATTGGTTTTTGATGCTTATGATCCATTTTCTGCATTTGCACATCTTGGTAATGAATTTGATGAATTGATATTTGCTTATGCTGTCTTGGCGTTTGTCGTGATTACGGCATTTTTTAGTAAGGGATGGTGGTGTAGATATCTTTGTCCACTATGAGCGTTTTTTGCTCTTATTAAGAAAATATGATTTTTCAAACTCAAAAGAGATAATGCTACATGTACAAGTTGTGGTTTATGTGGAAAGGTTTGTCCTGCTAATCTTAAGATAAAGACAGCAGACCAAATTTCTCATCCTGATTGTATTAGTTGTATGGAATGTGTAGATGATTGTCCAAGAAACAGTCTAGATGTGTATGTATTTGGAAAAAAAATAAAGAAACAGACTTTTGTTTGGTTGGTAGTAGGATTGTTTTTTGGAGTATTGTTGATTGTGATTTGGACTCCTTTGTGGAAGACGAAACCAGCTTCTAATATTGTTAACGAACAATGAATCGTAAATGTAGCGGGTATCAGATGAAGTAATACCTTAAAATATGTTATAGATACAACAAAGGTTCCTTTTTCATACTTTCAAGAAAAATTAAATCTTCCTGAAGATATAGATATGACGATGAAGTTGAAAGATATTGGGACTACCTATTCTTTGGTAAATGAAAATGGAGAGACTCTGGAAACAGAAGATTTTAGAATGCTTATTGAATCATATACTAACTAATTTTTATCTTCTATACTTTTTCTTATGAAAAAAAATGAAAACACATTAGATCGTCTTTTGAGATGAGTTGTCGGTGTAGTATTACTTCTTTTGGTTTTATTTTGGACGTGAGGAGTAGTGCAAATTATTCTTTCTCTTTTGGCAATAGTTATGTTTTATACAAGTATAATGGGGTTTTGTCCGTTGTATTTGCTTTTGCATATCAATACTGCAAAACATCATTTTGCTCTAAAAAAGAGAGGATTACTGGGTAGTATTATATGAATAGTGGTTTTGTTTGTGGTTGGTGCTTGGCTAAGTATTTTCTTTTCTAAGAAAATCTTTGTAGAAGATTTTGTAGCAATGAATAGCTGATACAAACAATTACTTTTTGATTCTGGAAAGAATAAGAGAGAAGAATCTATTGCAGATTATCAGTTGTTTTTGCCCGTGTATCAAGATTTTGTAAAAAAATATTCTACTTATCATCCTTTTGTACTCAAGGGAGATAGTCAGTTTGTAGAAGATATTCAGGATGCTGAAGAGTTGCTTGTATCATTGGAATCAGTTATTTTTTCATGAAGTCTTGGAGAAGCTCATAAACAACTAGAAGATATAAGAGCAACATTTCAAGATATTCTTAAGAGAAACAATATTTCTCTCTTGGTTGTGGCTTTGGTTGATTTTCATGATGTGATGGAAATATTGATCTCAGCATCAGATGAAAAAGATGCTCAGAAAATCTTAGATACGTATTCATCTGCAGATGGAAAATTGAAAGAAGTAGAAGTATCTCTTAATGATCAAAATGTACAAGATATTAGAAATAATTTGGAAATATTGCTTCAATTAGCAAAAGATACAAAAGAAACTGAATTGTCTACACAAGCTCAAGTGTTAAAAACCAGTTTTATTAAGGTATATTTGAGTAATTAAGGTATTTATTTTCTCCATTTAGTTTATGTTTGCTTGGCTAGATAGCTTGGTTTCTTGGTTTGTGTATGATTGATTGTTGCTGGATTCTGCAAGTCATTTTTCAGCAGCACTTCATTTTTTTGTCTATGATACGATCAAAATACTTATCTTGCTGATAGTGATAGTAAATATCATGACGTTGATTACTCAGTATTTTCCTGTGTATCGTATCAAAAAGTTTTTAACTACTAAGAAACTCTATTGAGCTCAATATCTTTTGTCAGCACTTTTTGGAGTAATTACTCCTTTTTGTAGTTGTTCTGCTATTCCTTTGTTTATTGGGTTTTTGAATGCGGGTATTCCTTTGGGAGTTACGCTTACTTTTTTGATTACTTCACCTATGGTAAATGAGGTAGCAATTGCTTTGTTGGCAGGGACTTTGTGAATGAAGGTGGTGCTGATATATATCTTTGTGGGTATTGGACTGGCTATGGTTAGCGGATATCTTCTTGGAAAAATGAATTTAGACTCTTCTATAGCACCGTTTCTGATGGATGAAATGACTATCACATATAAACAACATACCTTTAGAGAACGTCTTTCTTTGTCTGTAAAAAAATCTTTTACCTTGATTGAAAAGATATTTCCTTATGTGCTTTTGGGAGTGGCTGTAGGAGCTGGTATTCATGGATTGATTCCTGATGGCTATTTTACTACCTTTCTTCAGGGAAGTGCCTGGTATACGTTACCATTGGCAGTGATAGCAGGAGTGCCGATGTATACGAATGCGGCTGGAGTGGTTCCTGTTGTGCAAGCACTTATTGCTAAGTGAGTACCTTTGGCTACAGCGCTTACTTTTATGATGGCAGTGATAGGACTTTCTTTGCCAGAGTTTTTGATTTTGAAAAAAGTAATGAAAGCAAAATTATTGTTTCTCTTTTTTGGTGTAGTAGCTTTGTGTATGATGATAGCTGGAGCTATCTTTACGTTAATTTTTTAGAAAAGTCCTTCTTCTTCCATTTCTTCTAATTCCATTTCTTCCATTTCAGCTAATTCTTCATCAGATAAATCTTCTTGAGATATATCATTAGGATTTGTGAGAATATTTTTGATTTTATGAGAAATCTTCGGATCTTTGGTATAAATAGATCTAGGATTTAGAACATCTTTGATTTGTTCTTGAGTAGATTTTTTCTTGTTGGCATTATAGTATTTTTTGAATCTATTTGGAATACCATAGTTGTTGTCGTCAAGTTTTCTAGCTATACTATAAATTTCTTTGTTGATATATGGTTCTTGATTGTAGGCATTTTTATCTTTATTTCGTTTAGTTCTTTCATCTTTAGATAATTCTAAAGGAACTCATCTATATTCATTCATACGAACATATTTTTCCCAAGGAGCAACCTTAAATGGTCATTCTTCGAGCTCTCTTACAAATTCTCCTCAAAATCCATTTTCTATAGTAGATGGCTTAATAATTGTTTCTAAATTTGTTTCAAAAAATTTATAGAAAGATTCCAATCCTTCTAAAAGTTCTTTTGGTACTTGTCCATGTCATGATTTACTAACAATAGTACCTACTATATTGTATCGTAACATTTCTTTTGCTGTTTCTCGATTTCCAACACTTTTTTCTTTTTTTACAGTCAACATGAGTCTGATTAATGTTTTCTTTTCTTCAGGATTAAATCCTTTATCCTCAAACCAATTGAAAAATTTCTTGAGAATATAAATACATTCTGTTTCAGATATTTCTTTGCTTGGAATTTCTTTTTTGATAGCTTTCCAAGTATATTGCATTCCTTGAATTTCATCTTTATTGTTTCCTCTAAACTGTCCGTCTTGAAATCTAATTACTTCATCTATCAAACTTTGGTTTTTAGCAAGGATATTTTGTTGAAGTCCTTTCCCATTTGCTTTTACCTCTGGATCTACACTTTCATCTCTCTCAAGACTTTTACCAATAAGTTCTCCTAATATACTTTTGATATCAATTGAAGTTTTTGGATCATTATATACTTCTAACATAGTTTTTCCTTCGCTATTTTTTCCATTTAATCCTACAAATCATTTGACGAGATTCCTATTTTTGTTGAATCGTTTTTCATAAAACCCTTTGTCATAACTTGCAAAATTCTTAATACTACCCATATCAGGCATATTTCCAAAAGAAAAATTTTGTGGATCATATTCCATTTCTTTAGAAAAATTACCATTAGATATTACATCTAAAAGTTTCGCTACTTTGGCATTATGATTTGGATCTTTGGCCCACATACCTGGTAGAAATCAGATTGTTCTACAAATCTTTTGGATAAATGATTTATCTTCCTGAGTCATGCTATAAAATATTCCAGACAGCATTCCTGTAAGTACTGCTCCTTCAAATACTTTCCATTGGCTATCAGTGTTAGCTTTACATGCTAGTGCTTTGAGACAAGGAATAGCTTGTTGTGGTCTATCTCAGAGTAGTCTAAAATATTCAAATCTTGCTAATTCGAAGTTGTAATCTTTTTCTTTACTATAGTTGTTTGTTTCTTTGAAAAATTTATTAGAAGATTCTTCTAGTTTTCCTGCAAAAGCTTTGGAATAGGTAGATTCAAGTCTTGCTACATCATCTCTATCTGCTAGTTGTCTTCCATCAATACTATGAACAATATATTTCATTTCTAGTTTGAGAATTTCATTTTGGAGATCATCTGCCCATCCTTGTTCATTTTCTTTATATCATTCAGCAAGTTGTCTTTCTAGTTTTTGTTTCATAAGAAAATATCTTTGTTGGTGAGCATTGCCGAAGAGGAGTTTAATCCATTTTCCTTTACCAGCTCGGTCGGTGTTTCTACTATAAGGACCTTTACCCTTTTCTACTGTTGCTAAAAGCATAGCGGCAGCTTGTTGAGGGTTTTTTAGTTTTTTATCTCAACTAAGATATGGTGCAATATTTGCTCATCGCATTTTATCGCTTCCAAAATCTGGATCTCACGTATAGTAGTTATAATAATTTTCTACTTTTTTCCAGACTCTTTTGTCTCTTCAGAGCATATATTCTTTACTTACTCCTCCTAGTGCTCCTTTTCGTTTATCTGAAGGTATTACTCAAGCTACTTTTGCTAAAAATCATCCTTCTCACATCATTTGATCTGTGAGTTCTTCTGTTTTTTCATCATCATATTTTTTGATACCATCATTGATTTTTTTAGTAATTCCTTTTACAAATCCCACAATATTGTTTATACTCCATGTTTTTCGTTTTTTTTCTTCTGGAACATTTGTTCCTTTAGTAGTTTCTGGAAAAATTTGTTTGGTTTCTGGTTCGGTTTTGGGAACTAATTTTTTTCCAGCTATAAAAAGGATAAAACCAGGATAATCTAGTGTAAGTTTTGGAGATTCTTGTCCTTCTTTAGTTTCTAAACTAACAGTAAATTTATTGTTTTTGGGATCATGTTCTATTTTGTACATATATCCAATTTTACTTTCTTGATCTTGAGCTTCTCCAGGAGCTGATTCAATTACTCCAAAATGAGTGACTTCTGCACTTTGATTTTGTCCTAAAGCTTTGGTAAATTTTCCATCTTTTCGGAGAGCATTTTCAAAACTAATATCAGTATTGAGATTGTCTATAGAGGTGCTTTTGATAATTTCTCTTACTTTATTAAAATCAGCGTCTTTGCTTTCTTTTGGAAGTTTGTATATTTTATCTCAGAAGCTTTCTTTGATATTGATTAGTGAAGATTTTTGGAGAGGAAGTTCTTTGGTAAATCATTCAAATTTATCTAATTTTTGCTCAGTACCATAACAAGAAACAGTGAAAGTTCCTTTATCTTTATTTATATTTTCTATTTTCATTTGCATATATTGATTTGTTCCTATTGGTGGTAGACTAGTTTCTACGCCATCCATTTCAATCATTATAGATGCTCCTTTTTCAAAACCACAGGTATTGATGATATTTCCATCTTTATTTTTTTCTTCTTTGGTTTGGTATCATCCAAGAGCTTGTCGTTCTTCTAATAGTTCTTGATAAGGATCTTTTTTCTCTTCTTCTTTTTGTTCTGAACTGGTCTCTTCTTTGTGATCTTTTTTATCAGCAGTATCTAGATAAATATCGTTTCTATCTAATGTTTTAAATTTTTTGTGAAGTTCTTTTTCTTGTTTTGGAGAAATATTATTGTTTTTACTATATTCTCCCAAAGTATATCCAAAAAGAAGACCTCCTATAGCGTCGCCATTGAGATTGATTTCTTTGGAAAGGATATCTACTTCATATTTTGTTTCTTCATGTTCGTTGACGATGACAGGAAGGGCTGTTTCTTTTCCTTCGGCATTTTTTCGGGTTACTGGATTTCTTTCATCTTCAGGTCTTGTGATGGGATGAGAGTAGAGATACCATATAGGAGTTTTTCCTTCTTCATAAGATAAATTTTTGTCTTCTAAGATTTCTTGTGTTGGTGGATAAGGAGAAAGATATCCTTCTGCGTAAGATCCATTAGGATTTTTGATACGTACTTTGTAGCTATCATTAAGTCTGATAGGACCTTTAGCAGAATCGAAATCATTAAATAATCCTGCAAAAATAGGATTTCTTTCAAAAAGATCCTTGTTGATTTCATTTATTTCTACTCTAAGATTGAGTGAAAGGTTTTTGAGTTCTGAGAGAATTTGTCCATCATTGGTGATTTCCATCATTTTTTCTAATGGACCTCCAAGAAATGATTTTTCTTTGAAATGAAGAGGAATTGGTCATTCCTTGCTAGGGATGATGATATCTTTTTTGCTGAGATCAAAAAGATCTTGGATAAACTGTTCATAATCATCTTTGTCTATGCTTAATAGTTCTGGGACTTTGTTTTTGATAGTATCTTCTAGTTTGTTTTTGATAAGACTGTTGAGTATTTCTTGTTGATCTTCTTGAGATAGTAGGCTAATATTGAATTTGTTGTCTACTAATTTTTGTAAGGCTGAACCTAGTTTATTGTTCAGATTTTTGATGTAATTTGTATATCCTTGTCGCTTGATCGTGTTGAGTTTTTCTTTTTCCTTTGTACGGAGCTTTTTTAGTTCTTCTCTTTCTTGAGCACTTGTTTTTTCGTCGGCTATTTTGATTTCTATTTCATTAATTACTTTGTTGGACGTGTTTCTTTTGTTTTCAAAATCTGGATCAATAGCTGATATCTTGTCGTAATCATATGGATAGATATTGAAAAGTTCGTTGATATAGGGAGGAAATGCTTTGAATGAATCAGCAATGTTTTCTATTTGTTTATCTATAAGTGTGTCTCTTTCTTGAGCTTCTTCAAAGATTTGGCGAGTGGCAAGTTTGTTGAAAATGAGTCTAAAATCTCTTTGTTGGTCTGAAAATCCTTTGCTTGGATCTATCATAATACCCTCTCTTCTTAATTCTTTGTACATATCTCCGTTGGTGATAATGGTTTTATCTATCTTTTTTCTTGTGGTTTCGTCGATATTGTGACTATCAAGAAAACTTTTGAATTCCGTAGCAAGAACTCTTAAATTTTTGATAGGACTGTGGATAGTGATAGGAAGTTTGAATTGATCTTCAAAATCTACCAAATCTTGGTTTTTGAAATTGGTTTTAAGTTTTTTGATTGTAGCAGTAATGAGTATTCTTTCAGCGGGAATATAGTTTGGTGTTAAAATACTTTCTGCTTGTTTTTTTTGTTGCTCTCTGAGTTTTATACTGTTTTTTTCAAGAAAATCAGTTCGAAGATTGTGAAGATCATTGATTTTTTTGATTTTTCCTGATTTTTTGATACTGATTTTTGGAGTAGTTTCAAAACCTGCTTCTTGGGCAAAATCTGAAAAAATAGAAGCTGGCATATTTTGTGTTTTGATTTCTTCGTCACAGTATTCCTCGAGTTCTTTGAGAGATTTGTTGATAGCGACATCTTCTGGATCTTTTTCTCTGATTTCTTCGTGAAGAAGTGTAGCATATCTTTTGTCCGTGAGATTTTCTAAAGAAAATCCTTTGTCTTCTAGATGTTGAGTGTAGATAGTTAATTTATCTTTGGATTCAATTTCTCCTAAAAGATTTGGATGGTTTTTTTTGAAAAATTCCCAAAATTGTTCTAAAAATGCAGGATTGTTTAGATCTATTTTTTCTTCTGGAGTAAGACTATTTAGAGTCTCCGCACTTAGTGATGTGTTATATTTTTTTCTTTCTTCATCACTTAAAGCGTTAAATTCTTTGAGAGAATCAGCGATTTTGTTTGTGGTAGAAGAAAAAATCTGATTATTCTTTTGTTCTTCTTGTTGGTTGGTAGTTGGGGCTGATTTGTTTGGTTTTTTGTGAAATTTTGCCATATCAAATACATTTGTAGGTGGTAAATCTCTTTTTTTATCGAGGTTTATTATATCTATTTTCTTAAAAAATGCAAGAATTGCAAAATTTTTTGAAAAATATTTCGTCTGTATTTTTGAACGAAAAAAAATATGCTGAGAAGGATCCTTTATCTTAGAACTCTCGAGATGTTTAATATATCGTTTTTTAGCAATCCCCGAGCTTGATTAAACGATGAAGCATTGGTTTTGGCGACAAAACGTGGTGATGTTTCTGCTTTTGAAACTCTTTATGAGAGATGGCATAACAAAATTTACGCTTATCTGTGGAATTTGCTCAATTATAATTATGATGATACGGTAAGTTTGACGAGTGATGTCTTTATAAAATTCTATGAGTATATTAAGCATCATGATATTGAAAATGTAAAATCAATTCTCTATCGTATAGCTCATAATGCAGCTATTGATCTTATGAGAACTAATCAAAGTCAGTACGAACAGTCATTTGATGAAGAAAAAATTCAACATATTCCTTCTAAGGAGGATCATAAACATGAGATTAATGTTATGTTTCAAGAAGAATTGTTTCAAAAATTGCTTTCTTTATTGGATGAACAGTATAGAGAAGTGTTGTATTTGTATTATTATGAGGAAAAGAGTTATGAAGATATCGCAGATATCTTTGGAACAAACAAAAACAGTATAGGTACCTTGCTGTTTACAGCAAAGAAAAAGCTTAATGAACTTGCTGAAAAATATGGACGAAAAAATGAATTAGTATAGTTTTATATCCTATGTAGAGATGATGAAAAAAGTTATCTTTCCACAACCAGGTCAAGCACCTGAAATCATCAAAGAAAAAGTAATGGCCTATGTGGCTACAGATATATCTACTACCAAGTCTTTGGTAAAAAGAGCTGGTCTTGTAAAGATTCTTCTTCCAAATTTTGCATTATTGTTTTTGGTAGTGGGAGCATTTTATCTTACTTCTTTTTTGTCAGATACATCATCTTCTTTGAGTCCTATAGTTTCACAAGTTGTGCCTCCTACTCGTGCAGTAGTTATAGCGAGATTGGAAACCAAACTTGATGAAACGGAAAAATTGTTGAATGAATTGGATAATTTGCAAGATATTTAAATTTTGATTTTAAAAGATATGAAAAAGATTCTTTATGTTAGTCTCTTAGTTGTGCCTCTTTTGTTTTCTGTCAGTTTTGCTAGACAAACATCTTTTTCTCAAAAACAGCAAACAGTAGCAGCTCAAAAGCAACAAACAACTACTCAGAAACAAGAAATAGTAACTACTCAAAAACAACAAGAATCTTCAAAAAAACAAACACGTACTCAGCAATCTACTATTTCTTCTGGAGAATCAGTTGCTTCTGGAGGGGTAGTTATTTCTGGAAGTTCAGTTGCTTCTGGAGAAAATAAAGAGATTAGAGAAACAAGAGAAATCAAGACAACTAAAAAAAACACTGTGACTTCATCTATAATTAGATCAATGACTGGAAAATTGATGACTGGTGTAGCAAATTTGTCAGGGGCTGTTTCAGAAAAAATTTCAACATCTTCTAAACAGGCTTCTTGATGTGTATTAGTAGGAGCTAAAAAAACATCTTATACGACAAAGATAGCATATATTTGAAAAGTAAAAACAAATCTTGCTCAGATAGTTGATCTTGCTCAAAAGGTTTGATATAATACTACTGTTATCAATCAGTATCAACAGCAAGTATCTGTCATAGAACAAGCTTTTGTCGCTTCATCTTGTGATACCAGTTTCTTGGATAAAAATCGAAATCATCTCAAAACATTGGTTCCTCTTGTTAAAAAAGAGTTGGAATCGCTCAAAAAATTTATGAAAAAATAATTATGGATATATAACCCGTTTCGGCGGGTTTTTCTTTAAATTTTATGTGAAATAATGAGAAAAATCTGACTATTGTTGTGTGGTTTGTGNNGGGTCGTACAAGTTTGCTTGAAGGAACTGAAAATGGACATAGCTATACCGTAATGAAAGTAGTTTTGGATGGTAAGAGTAAGATCGTAGTATCGGCTGTCGACAGCTGATCTCCGGCACAATCGCTCAAAACGCTCATGGACAATGTCGGGGGAATTCACGCGATCAATGGGGGATTTTTTTGTCCAAAGGAATCGGCCTATAGTCGATGTGTAGGTAATACAACGGATGGACTGAGAATCGCTAAGGGGGTTTTGTATTCTAAGCGAGGAAAAGAGATTGGTGAATATAAGACAGTGTTTGGGTTTGATGCTGAGAGTAATGTCTTGCCTATGGCAGAGAGAGATGGAAGATATCGAGTCAATGGTGCCTGGGAAAATGATGCCCTTAAGTCTATGCTCAATGGGATGATGATGCCAACACTCGTCAAAGGTGGACAGAATGTTGCTGTCTTAAATACTGCGATGAATGCCGATGCGAAGCAGAGTAAGGTTGCGAGTAAAACCTTTATCTGTAGTAGTTCGGATAAAAAAACTGTCTATATGGGATATGTAGAATGAGTTACGTTTTCTAGTGTGGCTGATTATATTATCGAGACCTTTGGGTGCTATGATGCGATCCAGCTTGATAACTGAAATAGTAAGTCGATGATAACTAATGGTTCTTATTTCGTAGGACCAGGAAGAAATATTATGGATGCATTTGTAATTGTAGAAGAGCCTAGTCAGGAACTCAAGGATGCTGTAGCTTGGATGTATGCGGAAGGATTGACATCGAAGTCTACGTTGACTTCTTTTCTTCCAAACAATACGATGACCAGAGAGGAAGCCGCTAAGTTTTNNTTTAGTGTTTTTGCTGCTAAGATAGGAAAAAATGTCGTTGTATCTCATGCTTGTGAGTTTACGGATATTGGACAGGCTGATCAGACATTGGTTAGCAGTATCGATAATGCCTGTCAGCGAGGAATTTTTAAAGGAAGTAATGAAAAATTTATGCCGAAAGAGAAACTTACTATGGCGCAGGCTATCACGGTATTGATGAGGATTTTGGTAGGGATATTGGAGGAACCGTCAGGGGCATTTTATAGTAATTATTTTGCTAAAGCTAAGGAGCTAGGATTAGTAGAGTCTCTTAGTCCAAGTGTTTTGATTTCTAGAGGTGAGGCTGCGGTGTGGTTGTGGAAAGGGAAAGATGTGAAGTAACGCCCGCGACTCGGCGGACGTCCCGACAGTCCGATGGATGAGAACGTTGGGATGGACGCTAGTCGCTGTTGTATGGTGAGCAAAGCGAACAAAATGTATCCGAAATGGGATGAGTTGATTCTCGTAATATCTGTGAGGAGCTAAAAAATTAAATTAAAAAAATCTAAATTAATTTCTATGGATTAGTTGCCTTAATCCAATAAAAAATTCCTCTTTTTGTATTTGCTTTTGTAGATATAATCTTTATAATGTCAATATCTTATTTTTTTGTATTTTGTATGAAATATGATATCACTATCGCTTCAATCTAAAAATTTCAAAGAAAGAGACTATCAAATCNNGTGAGTTTTTTTCTCAGTACCTTCACCAGGAACTAGTAGTTAAACCAGAAGGACAAATCCAAACAGCGATGCTTGTCCATATGGCGACAGGATCAGGAAAGACATTTACGGTAGGATCATTTGTAAATGATATTTTTGAGCTGAGAAGAAAATTTCTCAAAATTAATAAAGCAACCAATGTCCCAAGGATTCACGCACTCGTCCTCAATGATCGTATCAATCTCGTAAACCAGCTTAACGTAGATTTTTTCCAGGGAAGAGACGATAAAGAACCTTTGATCAACAATAAATTTCAAAAAACAATTACCAGTAGAACATATCACTCCAAAGCTGATGATATCGAACATGAAGACATCGAAGAATTACTTCCTGAAACAGGAGAAATTGACATCCAAGTACAAGGAAAGGGAAAAGATATCTTTGATTTTGTTACGTTTCAAACAGCAGTAAATGGATTAGATCTAAAACATAAACCAAATCTGATTATTATCGACGAGGCACACCACTTATCTGCACGTACGTACTATCAAACCTTCCTACAATATTACAAACCAGATGAAAACGGAGTCTATCCTCTAGTAATTTTGATGTCAGCTACACCAGATAGAATCTTACATCTTACGGGAGATCCACTGGTGCAGTTTGGATTACCCGAATGGATAGCTCATGAAGATAGTCCAGATGTAAACTATCACCTAGTCACAAACAATAACATCACATCAGATGATATTCAGCGAGTAAATGAGGAAATTGTCCGTATTTCTCAGATTACTGACATCAAAGAAAAAAAGAGACAGATCAAACTCCTCAAAGAAGGAGAAGATGGAATAGGTGGAATCAATGCTATGCTCAGAAGATATAATTCCAATGATGAATTAGTTTTAGATTTATTAGAAAGAGTAGAAAATCTAGATCATACAATTATCTTTTGTCCAAGTATTGAAGTCGTAGATCAAGTGACAGCATTGATCAATCATTATACAGGAGATGAAAACACTGCCTTAGCATTTCATTCCAAGATAGATGAAGCAGATGCAGATATTTTAAACAAATACAATTCTGGAGAATCAAAAGTCATCGTCGCTGTAGGAAAACTCAATGAAGGAATCGATATGCAACAGACAAATAATGTGGTATTTTGGAGAGAAACAGAAAGTCCAACCATCTTTCAGCAGCAGTTTGGGAGAGGATTGAGAGGAAAAGAAGTGAATGTTTTTGATTATGTAGGAGGAATTAGAAATATGGCATGGATCAATTCTATCAATCAGGCGATTGATCAAATTTCTCCTGATGGATTAGGAGATGAAGAATTGCCAGTAGTGCATATTGATTCAAGACCAAGAGAAAGTGATGGTTGAGATGATCATCCTACTGAGCCGAAGCATATCAATATTGTCGTTGAAGGGATTGGAGATAGTCATAATGCAATTAGTCATACGGTAGATCTACAAGATTTAGTAGAGAGATTGGAAGGATTAGAGATTAGCTGTGATTTGACGAATGAGATGGTAGAAGAGTTTTTCAAAACAAGAACACTAGACGAATGGAAGTCTCTGAAAAAAGATGATAGAATCCCTATTAAAATAGGAGGTAATTGACTATTGGCTATAGCTAGTCTCTATGAAATTAAATGAAATCCAGCAAATAAGCAAGATGTTTGGTATAATCTCTTGGAACATATTTTTCAGGTAAAAATTGGAAGATTCTCAAAGTATATGGTAGAAGAGTTTTTCAAAACAAGAACACTAGATGAATGGAAGTCTTTGAAAAAAGATGATAGAGGCGATATTAAAATAGGAGATAATTGACTAAATACTGTGGCTAGTCTCTATGAAATTAAATGAAATCCAGCAAATAAGCAAGATGTTTGGTATAATCTCTTGGAACACATTTTTCAGGTAAAGATTGAGAGAGAAATAAAAGAGAGTTTAACAAAAGAGATAGTAGAAGAATTCTTCAAGACCAAGTCCCTAGAAGAGCGAAAAGTATTGAAAAGCAGAGAGAGACAATCTTTCGAGATAGGAGGAAATTGATTGAATGCTATATCTAGTTTCTATGAGATCATATGAGATCCAATAGGTTCCCAGGATATTTGGTATAATCTCTTGGAACAGATTCTTCAGGTAAAGATTGAGAGAATTTCAAAAGAGAGTTTAACAAAAGAGATGATAGGAAAAATTTTCAAGACAAGATCTCTTGATGAATGGAAAAATTTGAAACAACAAGAAAAACAAGAACTAAAAATCTGAGGAAATTGACTATTTTCTATAGCTAGTCTCTATGGAATTAAGTGAAATCCATTAGATAGTAAAGAAATTCGATACGATCTCTTGGAACAGATTTTTCAGGTAAAGATTGAAAAATTCTCAAAAAATACCATAGAAGAATTTTTCAAGACAAGATCTCTTGATGAACGAAAATCTTTGAAGAAACAAGAGAAAAGAAAACTTAAAATCTGAGGAAATTGATTGAAAGCTATAGCTAGTCTTTATGGAATTAAGTGAGATCCTATTGGTTATTCAGATGCTTGGTATAATCTTTTAGAAAGGATCTTCCAGGTAAAAATTGAGAAAGAAGAAAAGGAAAAAAAGGATGAATTAACAAAGGAAATGATAGAATTTTTTTTCAAGACGAAATCATTAGAAAAATGGAAATTTTTGAAATCACAAGAAAGATTAGCTCTTAAAATCTTGGGGAATTGATTATTTGCTATAGCTCGTTTCTATGGAATCCAAGGAAATCCAATAGCGAATCAAAAAACTTGGTATGAGCTCTTAGAGAAAATCTTTGATACAAAACTTGGTAGATAGCTTTTGGCTAAAAAAATCTAATCTAAAATAAAATAGCTCCTCCTTAATTTTCTTTATATCCCATTGAGGATATATCATATAACGTCCGGCTCTAGTCTGACGTCCGTAGGATGTATAGACAGAGCCTGTTATGTAACCGAGCCAATTCGGCGAGGCAAGGAGTGAAGCGACGAAGCGTACGAGTACATCATAAATTATTGCATATATTTTTCTTTGTTAGTTTCTGGAATTACTGGTGGGGTATTTGTTAATTAGTTTTTTTAAATATGAGAAAATTAAAATTGTTTTAAAAAAAATAGAATTAAATTTAGTTTAATTAGCCTCAAATAAAATTGTTGCTCAGGTTCCTTTTAATGGGTAAATTTCTAATCTTAATTCTGGATATTTTTTATTTCAAATAACTATATACTTACAAATCTCTTTTTTATTGTTGTTTTGTTCAAAATTCATAATTTTTATACAATCAAAAGTATCTTCTTTAGAGAGACTTGTTAAATTATCAATAAATATATATTTTTCTGGTGAAAGGAATGATTTAAAAGATAAATTTTGATAAAATAGACGATAGCTTATTTTTCAATTTACAATTGATATTTTTGTTAGTTTTTCTTTTAAAGGAACTTCTAAATAAATAGGTTCATTAATCGTGTTCTCTCAATATATAAAATCTTGTTTTTCTATACTTTTATCAATAGCGTTATTTTCTATTTCTTGAATATTTTGATTTATTTCTTTTAAATAATAAGGTTCTAGAGAGAATACTAGTATACTTAAAATTCAGATACTACTTAAAATTCAAAAAACAAGTTTCATTGTTAAAATTGATAATAAATAAAAAAACTTAAGCATAATATTTATTCTATAATAAATATCAAATAAAAAAGAGGGGCATAATCCCTCTAATAATTAATACTTTGAATTTACTATGATTGATCCTGAAACTGTTCCTGAGCTTCCAGCTCTAAGTGTTGTAATAACAATTTTTTTCGTTGAAGATTGTGGTATTACAGATAATGAACCATTTGATCGACTTGCCATTCTGAATGAATGTTCAATTAAAGGATTATTATAATAATCTCTTTCTTGCACAAGGACAATTGTCTCAGCTGTTCCTGAATTTGTGCCTGTAACAACCAATCCTAAGTTTCCTATATTAAATGTTTTAGAACTTTGTCCAGAATAGTTCCAAGCAGGTTGCATAACCCATCCGGCAGTTGTTGCTTTTAAAGTTGAG
>DHYS01000027.1:18409-28227 GCA_002414185.1 Patescibacteria group bacterium UBA5124
AAGCGATTTTTCATTTCTTCGGATGTTTTTCATACCTAGTATGATTACATCAAAAACTTTTTTTAACTTGAGTTCATTTTGTTTTTTTACAACGGATCTGTTAATAGTGAAACAGTATATTAAAGTCAATACAATTTTTAGAAAATACATAATTTTGCTTCTTTTTGCAAAAGAAGATTGCCCCATAAGGGCAAAAATACCCCCCTAATAGCTCCGAAGGAGCATTTTAAAATAAAAATATAAAATTTCTAAATTAAGTTGTACACGAGTATGTTACATAACGTCCGCCGATGGTACGATGTCCGAAGGATGTCGTGCATCGGCTGTTGTGGATTGTAGTAAAGTCTAATTTATTTATATATATTTTTTATTGTTATATTATTTCATGATATAGGAGCTAATTGTATTGAAACTCAAATTAATTTTCATCCTTTATCTAGAAAACTATTTCTTAGTATATTTGTTATTCAAACTTCTGAATCGAAGAATATTTTTTGAGAGTCATTTATTTCAAAAATATTTCATGGTAAGGTTTGAATAGAAGATGAAATTTTATATTCTTTCCATCATAGAATATCGTATACAAAAAAGAATCATATAACATTAGCGCCAATTATTTGTATTTTAAATGTTTGATCTTTAAGAGGATAAAAGACAGTTTCTATATAATTTTTAGATCAAGAAATCGTTAGCATCTCTCAAGAAAAAACATGATTGTTTATTAGTCATTTTTCATAAAAATTAGACATATAAATTCTGAATCATATAGCGTAAAATAATATTGCTAATATTATCGATATAATAATTAATTTAAGTTTTTTCATATTTAGTAAATATATAAAATTAATTCTGATTTTTAATTATTTTATCGAATTCTTCATAAGACATGTTTCTATCTCAAGTTAATACTTTATTTATTGAACAATCAAGAGAATGATATCGATATTCTCATAAAGCATATATTCAAGTATATATAAAATTATCTGGTTTTTCTGATGAAATTATGTTGTCACATAGATAAACATTATTTGTGTCTTTTGCCCAGGAACCTCATAATGTTATAAATGATTCTTTATCTGCTCATTCTATTTTTTCTGTTTCATAAAAGATATTTTTATCGTCTTTTGAAAAGTTTGCTCATAAATACTCAAAACTCTTTGGGTTTGCTCATACAATAATTTTATTACTAAAATAAACATGATTTTTATCTTTAGATACATATGGAGCTTGATGTTTATTTTTTCATATATTAAAAAAAACAACTTCAAATGATTTTATATTAGCTCAAGGAATAATTGAATTCTCAATGTAAATATTATTATTATCTTTTGCATAACTTGGCATAGCTTCTGGTCAATCTAAAATTATTGAAAAAGATTTAATATCTATTCAATCCATAGGTATGTAATTATCAAAAATGACTTGTCAGGAACTAATTTTATAATGATATGGTTCTTGTTTGATATTTTTTTTAAAGAAAAAAAATCATATTAAAAGTATTACTATTAAAAGGATGTAAACATACGTTTTTTTCATTTACTAAAGATGAAATATAAAAAGCAGAAGGATTTTCCTTCTGCTTCTATTTATTAAAATAGGTTTTTCAATACTAAATTACTTATAGGCAGAAACAGTAACTATCCCGGTATAAGTTCCGCTACTTGTATTTGGTTGTATTTTAACCATTAAATTAACATCGTTAGGATCTGATGAACCCCAAGGATTTATTGTAACTGATTTTGCTTGATTTGCAGGAACCCAAAATGAATTAAATGTGTCTGGACTCCCACATGAACTTGTTGCATAATTAAGTGTAACATAAACAGGATTTGAAGTATTGTTGTTAGTTACAGAAACAACCATTTTTGATCCTTTTGCAAAACATTTCCATGTTGGTACTCCACCACTTGTACTGTAATTCCAGTTTGGATATATAACCCATCCGGCAGTTGTTGCTTTTAAAGTTGAGTTCTCGCTTGTTTCGTTTGTCTTTAATGATT
Source organism: Patescibacteria group bacterium UBA5124 (assembly GCA_002414185.1). Lineage (GTDB taxonomy): Bacteria > Patescibacteriota > Gracilibacteria > Absconditabacterales > Absconditicoccaceae > UBA5124. The sequence goes on from DHYS01000027.1 coordinate 20,410, forward strand.
CTTGTTTAATTTCTTCTTTTTCACAAGAAACAAACAATATTGTTGCGATAGCAACCATAGCAATAAAAAGTTTTTTGCTCATTGTAGTACGATTTTTTTGTTTTTTATTAACTTAATCTGTTTTAAATCCTTGATTAACAAAGCGATTTTTCATTTCTTCGGATGTTTTTCATGCCTTCTATGATTACATCAAAATCTTTTTTTAACTTGAGTTCATTTTGTTTTTATTTTTTTGCAACGGATTTGTTGATAGTGAAATGATATATCAAAGTCAATATGATTTTTATAAAATTATACTTTATTTGATTTTATCGAAAAAATAATAGTTGTTAACTATAAAAAAATATATATGTTTTTGAAGAGTTAATATTTTAATTACTATGTTCCATAACGTCCCGGCCTCGTACGACCGTATTTTGTATGTCGTGTAGGCCGTGTTGTCGGATTAGTTGTGCTGATTTTTAATTTTTATTGTTTTTTCAGGGATGGTATATTCAGCTGATTCGTAACAAGGTTCTTTTGGATTATATGCTTCTAATAATTCTTTTGGAAATCAAAATAAATCAGTTATCTTGCATGATATTTCTCAAGAGTTTCATTCGTAAAAACTAACCCATTTATTATTTATTTTTCATGCGACAATAGTGAAAACACTTCCTGGTTGTTGTGATAAATTATCAGCATCAGCTATTATATAGTTTCAATTTTTGGATATGTTAGATAATATTATATTCTTATATCAATATAATAATTCTAATTCATTTTTAATATCATCTGATACCGTTTTTTCAATATTATTTAAATTAAGTAATGCTTGATATTCCTTTAAATTCTTTTTTAGACTTTCATTTTCAGCTTGTAATCAAGAAAATTGTTCAAGTAATCAACTTAATTGTTGCTTTAATTGAGAATTTTTTTCAATATATCATTTGTTTGTTAAATTATCGTTATTGTTCATAAGTGAACAACCTCATAAAAACAATACAGGTAACCCTAAAAAACTCAGGAATAATGTTTTTTTCATAATGATATATAATTACAAATTAAAAACGTTGAATGGTTCTTTAAAATCAGCATAATTTCCGACAACGTCCGCTTCTCGCCGGATGTGCGGAGCATGTACGGCAGAAGCTGTTGTGCAACCCGAACTTTGTGAGGGCTTGCGTATCCTTTTGTTCCTATTCCTTATTTTAAATAATTTTTTTATTTGGGGGAGGTTTTAAAAATAACCATTAGAATAATAATTATTTCTTTTTAGCTCATTTTCAGCTCAATACTGGCTCATATCTTGTTGATTTACTAAAGCCTATTGATTTGATTATTCAATTCTTTTCTAGAAGATTTAAATCCCTTTTTATCGTTGCTAAACTTACATTGTATTGACTAAGTAGATCCTTTGCAGTTACTGATAAATGTTCTTTAATATATGCAGAAATATGGACTTGTCTATTGTTTAAACGAGCCATTATGAGTTTGTTTTCGAATTGTTCATCATCTTTGATACTTTCAATTGTTTTTTTGAGATTATCAAGTTCGTGTTCTAGTCCAGAGAGAAAATATTCTACAAATTTGGTGCTATCAATAGTCTTTTTTTGTTCTGAATAAAAATCATTTCCTATAAAAATAGCTTCATAGTAATTTGCTAAATCTGTATCGTAATATTCTTCCAATGAAAAATATTTTTTGGTATTAAATCCATTTTGGTACAAAAAAAGTTGTGTCAAAGCTCTTGCAGTTCTTCCATTTCCATCGATAAACGGATGGATAATTACAAACCGATGATGGAGTAGTCCTGCTCTAATAATAACAGAAATTTCTTTTTGTTTATTTACAAAATCTAAAAGTTCTTTCATTAATGTTGGAACATCATTTCGATCGGGTGGAAGGTAAACGATTCCTCCTCATTCATTATAAACTGCATTTGCTTGGTTTCTTCGTCTATTATGATGAACTGGATCTAAGATGTTTTTTGTTGTCAGTTGGTGGATTTTGAAGATATCTTTTTCTGTGATTGTATTGTCGGATTCTCTAGATTCAATATAATCAAGGACTTTCATATAATTTTTTAGTTCTTTTTCATCTCTTGGTCTTGCTTTAATGTTTTCTCAAGCAAGAAGTTTTTCTGCCTCTGCGTAAGTGATTCTATTTCCTTCAATTTTGGTAGAATAGACTCCACTACGAAGTCTTGCTATTTGTCTCAATTTTTGTTGTCGTTCTGGCACGATATGTGCATTTTCGATGACTCACCAAATACGATAGATTTGCTCTATCTTGGAAATGATTCAATTGGTGATTGTGAAGTGGATGTTTCTCATGTTTTATAATTTAATTTATAAACTTGTTTAAGTATTTATTGGTACTTTTTTGATAACTTCTTTTACAATTTCTGAAATATTGTCTATTGGTAATTTACTATCATCATTAAAATCAATATCTCTATATAATACATTTGAGGCTTTAGAAACAAATTGTTTTTGTAACTCTTCTTTTTCTTTTGGATCTAAGTTATCTATTTTATCTTCATTTAGAAATTTTAATAAAGTGGTTATTGAGTCTGCTATTGTTTGTTTATTAGCAAAAATAGTAGCAATTTTTTGATTTGTGCTGTAATTTTTCATATAAAAAACAATTCAATATATCAATATTCATGTCATTGTTATGAATGGTAAAAAATAATACCACTCCATAGTTCCTTCTATTACTTTAGTTAATTCTAATATTAACATTGTTATTGATCATAAAGATGGAATTAAGGCAAAACCAATTAGTCGATTAATTGGTCATTTTCAAAGTTTTTTTTCAAAAACAATTTTTTGATATTCAAATGCTCTTGCTAATTTGTGTAATCTCATATGTTCGTTTTCTTCTTGTAATTCATTATTTATATTATCTAATTCATTTAATTTATTTTGTGTGTTTTCTTTTTCTGTTGTAATATTTGTAATTTCTTCTTCTTTTTCATCTAATTTATCCTCATTTTCTTTTTTAATATTCTCTATTTCTTTTTCTTTTGTTGCTTGAAGGCTTTCAAATTTATCCTTGTTGAATTGAGCTATATCTTCCATAAAGCCAAAAGAATCTTCTCGATCTAAACAACTTGGTTTATTCTTCTTGGTGATTTGTTTTATGGTACCATTTTTTATTTTATTAATAAATTCTATAATTTCTTCTTTATATTCTTCATTTCATGTATTATAATTTTCATCTAGAAAGTCTTTTAAAGTAATTATTTTTTGGATTTTTTCAGAAATTATTTTTAATTTTTTTAAAATATTCTTTATTTCTTTTTTGTTTTTGGATATAGATCAATGTGTGTCCACATTTTGTTCTACCTCTTCTCGATTGATTTCCTCTATTGTTTTATAAGTCATGTTTTAAGTATAATATATAAATTTACTTGTTTCTATTAAACATCAAATAGTCATTGCATCTTTGTTTCTTGTTTAAATTCTGTAATGTTTTTATGTTCATCTAGTTCCCATGGAGCTTTTTCTATTATATATTTTTCTGGCAATGGAGTAAATATTGTGTCATTATATTGATAGACATTAACTATTGATTTTTTTTTGATTTGTATTTCTCAGTTGTCATCTCTTTCAATGTGATAAGATACTTTCACAATAAGTGTGTTAATAAAGAAAGGGTTGTTGAGAAAGAAGTCATAAAAGTTTTGATCCTCCATATAGACACTAAACCTTTGGCTTTTCTTTTGTATATCCTTTGCCTGTCGGCATAGTTCTTTATCTTCTTTGGTGTTTATTGGAGAAACTATTTTTAGTTTGTGAAATTTTTCTACTGGATCAATAGATGATGTTTTATGTTTTAAGTCGACAATTCTATAAGCAAACTCATTTCTCGGAACAGGGAAAGTATCTTCTTTATCAAATCATAGTCCTATAACTTTTGGATTATTGTTTGCTGATTGATAAAATTTGTTTTTTGCATCATATGCTTTGTAAAAGGTATCATAATTGATTCATGAATTATCAAGATCGTTGTTTTTATTTTGTAAAAATCAAATAATCATTTCCTTTATCATTATAGTTCAATCAGCACTTAAATCTTTTAGCTCTTTTCAAGTCAATCAAAGCACTATTCAATTGCTAACATCTCGTAATGCTCATGTTAAAATAACTCATCAAACAAATATTAAAAATTTTTTTAAAAAACCTCCATTTTCAGCGGGAAGAGTAAAAACTTCTATTTGTAAACTTCATCCGAAAACTATTTTATTTAACTCAAAAATTACAGTTTTTACGGTTTCTTCTGTAATTATGGAATGGTCAAGTAAAATACTATGATTGTTTTCTCATTCCAAGCCAAAATGTATAAAAAATTCTTGAGTTTTTTCTGTCATTTATTTACTTATGATTTAAACTTTTTTCCATCATTTCCCTTGTCGCATCTATTTTTTTATCAGCATACAAAACTACATCTTTGATTACAAGCTTCTGAATAGCAGAAATTAATATTTCCATTATATCGTAGTTTGGTTGATTATTTTGAGCTGGAAGAGTAATGCTTAAATTTGGTAAATTCCCAGTTGCGTTGTTTGAGTATTCTGTAAACAATATTTGTAATCTGTTGATTGATGCTACAAAAAATAATCTATTTTTCACATCTTTTTCTCAATCTTTGAATGTTAGAGCTTTTACTCTTGTTCCTATATGAAAATTTTCGTTTTGTGTTGTCGCTAAAAATACCCCCCTATCAGCAAGTGGTAATGTATTTTTGAAATTAAATAATCTACGATTTGATAATTGGGTAATTTTTTTTGTAATTCAGTTGTTCTCATGTTGGTGGCTAATTAGAGGAATATTTCCATCTAATACTTTTCAAATTATTACATCCCTTCATGTTGCAACATCAAACAATTCACCAATTCTAAATTTTTTCCATTCCACTTTTCCACTTTCAAACTCTTCCAAAACATGCTTCTCCTCATCTGTTAAAATGTAATCCTTGAGTCATGTAGCCAAAAGGTACGCTTCTAGCTCCGCTAGACGCTCCGCTTCTAGCTCCGCAATAAACTTATCCATAAATTCAAAATCTATCGCTCCGTTTTTGTTGGGTATTTTAATAGTATAATTTTTTATGTCTTCTAACTTATATCCACCTTGTTGATAATCATACAAAGAAACAAATTTCTGAATGTTTGCTATAAAGTAATATGCAATTTTTTCATTCCATTTTGAAATAATTGGTTTTGGAGTTAATTTATTAATATTTTGAGAACAATAGTAAGATTCTTTTTGAAATTTAACATATTTATAGTTCCCAATTACTGTTGCTGTGATAGTAAAAGGCTCATTAGGTTCAAATGATTGTTTTTCTATTTTCCCTTGAATACCATTGTTTTCAAAAGTTCTACCTACAAAATTAATTCCAATATCAACAAAATTAATGGCATTGCTGTCTAGCGATTTTGTCCCAATAATTTCAAATAAGTCTTCGAGCTTATATTCGCCCCACTCAACATGCTCCAATTTTTCGTTGAGTAGGGCGTTTATTTTTCCAGGCAGTCGTCTGTGTTATCTTGTGATTTTAAAAGATTGGATACTTCCCAGGCGAGATACTCTCCTACGGTTTTTTTGAAATCTTGTAGGGTTGGTTTGGTATCTATCGGTGCTGTTTGATTTCGGTCAGCTCCATTATTTGGATCTATAGTATTTTCGTAGTATTCTTTTTCTGTAAAAATATTGAGCTTGCTTTTACCAAATCTTACTAAGTTTACCAGTTCTTCATATCTCTCTTTTGCTCTGTCTGCGTCTTTGAGATTATTACTTGTCTTTTTTCTGTTGGTTCTGGCGTATCCATCATTAGAAAAATCAATGAATTTCACCATTTCGTCTGGATGGTGTTTTTCATTTACTTTGAAAACATAGATATTTGTCTGAACACTAGATTTCCCAATAAATAGATCAATTGGCATTTTAATACTCGCTATAAGTGTATGCTTTTCTAATATTTTTTTATTGTATTCTTTAGCTTTCCCACTTCCTGCGGAATTTTGTATTATGATTGCTGCATATCCTTTATGCATCATATTTAGAGCTTTCTCTACAAAATTCATTCCGTTTCCTTGTGCAGAGTATGGCGGATTAAGTACAAAAGCATCAGCAGGAAAGTTTTCATCAGTTTTTCCAAATCAGTATTTTCAGTCAAATTGTAGAGAATCTTGATTTAATATATTTGAACTTCAATCTCACATCATAATCATATTGAGAATTGCGAGCATATATACACTTGAAAGCATTTCCAAACCAAGTAATTGTTCTGCCTTGATTTTGATTTCTTTTTGCAAAAGTTCGTTTGGCGAAGTTATATTATTTTTGGCATCATTAAGCATTTCATTCATTGCAGATACAAGCAAACCAGCTGAACCAGTAGCAAAATCTCGCACAAAAGAATCTTTATTTACTCTTGCAAGTTTCACTAAGAGATTTGCAACATATGATGGAGTAAGAACTACATCGTTGAGTTTATCTTGTGAAAAACCAAGCCAACCATACATTTCATTGAAAAGTTTTCCCGTAAAATCAGTAGTCAGACCGATCTTATAATAAATACCCAAATCATCAACAATTTTTGAAAATACCCTTTTTAGTTGGCTTTCGCCGTTTTCTACTTTGTTTATATTTTCTGTCAAAAGTGTATTTGATAAAGTTCTAATAATCAATTCTTTCTTTTCTTTTGGCAGTTTTTTTTCATCCAGAAAAGCGGTGATACGACCGATCATAATATCGCCGTCTCTTCCACCGATAAATGTTTGTGATTTGAGATCAGATTTTTCTAAAACAGGTACTTTGTTTGGGATTCCAATTGTTGCAATAATAGAAGACGCTACGAGATATACTCTGTCATTTTCTCATAAACCTTTTTCGTTTTGATAAATATCATTATTTAGTTTCACTAGACTTATATCAATCTCTTTTTCTCTTTGCTCTTTTAGTTTTTCTAGTTCTTCGCTTGTTAAACTTAATTTTTTAACTTTTTCTATAAATCAGTCAAAATTATCAGAAGCTAAAAAAGAAAAATCAGAAAAATTATCTACTTTTTGTCCAGCTCCAAGATTTCATTTAGAAACATAATAAACTCCGATTCTATATTGAATTTTTCAAAAGTCATCTTTATAACCAGTCATTCAAATAGCTATAATATCAGTATAAGCGGTATGATGAAGTAAAGCATTTGCATAATGCACAGCGCCATTGACAGCGAATGAATTGATGTTTTTGAAATTTGGTTCGTTTTTATTTGTTTTATTCTCAATTATCGAATCATCATCAAGTTTTATAAGCTTATCTTTATATAATTTATATTCTATAAGAACTGGATACCAATTCAGATCTTTATCTTGTAAAAGTAATTTAGCATCTGGACGATTTCCACCCACTCAACCATTTTTTGAATGATAATCATTAAGTGCTTTATCTATTTCAGAATTCAAAGACTCTTGTTCTAGCTTGTAATCTAGCCCATAAGATTTTAGCCAACCGTTAGCTAAATCTGCGATATTCGGTTCTATAGATTGTGACATTTCTTAAATTTTAAAGTTAAAATATATTTTTATATACGAAATATTATACAAAAATTACAATAATTAATCTTTCTTTAAAATCAATACATAGTTTGTCTTTCTTTGTTTCGGCTCATTTATTGTTCATTTCTGGCTCATATTTTTGCTTCTTTTTGCAAAAGAAGATTGCCCGAAGGGCAAAACCTCCCCCAAATTGCCTCGAAGAGGCAAAAAAATTATTTATTTAAAAGAAGGAACAAAAGGATATGTTGCACAACTGGTTTTTGTGCGACAGTATG
>DHYS01000027.1:28364-36270 GCA_002414185.1 Patescibacteria group bacterium UBA5124
ATAAACAATATCTAGAAAAAAGTTCAAATCAATTATATCCTGTTTCAAGACAGATTTGGTATGTGAAATTATGAATTAATATTTGATTTGAAGCAGATGGTAAATGAGAATATACTAGACCAGTGCTTATTATTCAGAAAATAGGATCTCTTTTTTGGTGTATTCCAATGACCACTAAACAAAAGAAAAATATTTTTCATTATACGCTTACAAGTGTATCTTTTTGACTAAATATTATTTCATCTTTGATGCTTTCTCAAGCAAGAATTATAGATAAAAAAAGATTTCAGGAAATGATTTGATATATTTCAGTGGAAGAATTTTGAAGAATAAAAAAACTTCTTAGAAATATGTATCTTCCAGAAGTTTAGTTATTCCCCCCGCTTTGGCGGGGAAGGCCCGAAGGTGTTTGTGAGGGTATTTTATGTATTTTTTTCAAAAAATCAAGTTTTTATCTTATATTTTATCTGATGTCGACGCTGCTTATACAACTCAAGCAAGAGATTCTTATTAGAGGGTATAGTCCAAGAACAGTAGATATCTATACGACTTGTGTGAATTTATTTTTTCTTTGGTATCGTGGCGAAGTATCTCAGCTTAATGAACAAATTTTTCGTAATTTTTTCCTCTATTTACAGGCAAAAAATAAAGCTCCCAAAACAATCAATCTCTACAAAGAATCCCTGAAGTTTTTTTGCTGTTATATCTTGAAGGTTCGTTTTGATTGGACAATTAAGTTGTCTAAGCAGGTTAAAAAACTGCCTGTCGTCTTGTCCAAGGAAGATATCTTGAAAATTATCTGAGCAACTAAAAATAAAAAACATATCTTGCTTTTGAGTCTGGCATATGGAGCAGGACTTAGGGTAAGTGAAGTCGTTGCACTCAAGGTTCACGATATTGATATTTCCAATCAATTACTCCATCTAAGGTGTACTAAGGGTAAAAAGGAAAGAATAACGCTACTTCCAGAAAAATTGATGGATGATATACATAGACAGATCGTAGGAAAAAAGTGATCAGATTTTGTGTTTGCTAGTGAACAAGGATGGATGCTGACGACGAGGACTGCTCAGCATATTTTTCAGCATGCTTTGCAAAAGGTTGGAATCCAGAAAAAAGCGAGTTTTCATAGTTTACGTCATANNTCAGAGTCCTTTATAAATACTCTTGCATTTTTCTTTTTTTCGAGTATACTACCTCCACCATAGGTATAGGTTTTATAGGTTTGCTGTAACGTATGAAAAAGAATCAAGATAAGATCCTTATTTCGCTCAAAAAAGCGAGAACATCTCTAAATAAAATCATCGAAATGATTGAATCAAATCACTACTGTATCAAGGTTATTCAGCAAAATTTAGCTGTCGTTGGACTTTTGAAGTCAGTAAATCTTCAACTTTTGGAGGATCATCTCGGATGTTGTTTTTTCGATGCAGCTAAGGCTAATGATGAAAAAAAACTCAATGAAATGATTCAAGAAGTACTGACGATAGTAAAGACGGCTCAAAATAAATAATTTTACTCTCTTCTAACCATGAAAAAGATTTTAGGACTTTTTAGTCTCTTAGTCTACATCGTGTCAACTAATGCACTTATCCATGCTCAATCCATGCGTATTTTGCCGGATCATCAAATGATGGGGATGTCATCGTGTCATGGACATCATAGTAATTCTTCCACTAAACAAAGTGTAGATTGTTGTGAACTGGTTTATTCTAATCAATATTCTCATACACAAATCCAACCAAAAGATATTCTCCAGATTATTTCTTTTGTACATCATAGTACTTATCTTGCTAATACAATTGTCTTTCAAGGCGATACGTATAATCTATTTTTAAGTAATTTTTCTCCCTGACGGGATCCCGATATCAAGTATCAAAAATTTTCTGACTTAATGTGAATTGTTGTCGATCTAGCATAGGAAACTATATAATTGAAATATAAAATCAGACTTTTTATATTGTTTTTTGTGCTTATGAAAAAAATATTTCCTATTCAATGAATGCATTGCAAAAGCTGTGAAATGCTTATAGAATCAGCTTGCAAAGATATTCCCGATATTGTTTATGCCAAAGCTTCTTCAGCTAAATCAACGCTTGAAATAGACGCTAAGAATATTTCTCAGCAATTGGGAAAAACTATCGAAGATGCTGTTGAAAAGCTTGGTTATCATATGGGAGAAAAAAATACAACTCCTTTTTTTTCCTCTGATAGTATACAACGAATTATTTCACTTCTTACTATTGTGTTTATCGTTATTGTTATGCTTATTGCTAGGGATCAATGATGGAGTACACAAAATCTTTCTGCTACTCTTGGTAAGTGAAATCTTCTTTTTTATCCGCTTCTTATTTGATTAGTTGCAGGGATTTCTACCTGTATGGCTTTGGTTGGAGGAGTGATATCTAGTATATCTGCCAAATGGAATGAACAACATCAAAATTTATCTTCTCGGCAAAGATTTTTTCCTCAGCTCTATTTTCAAGGAGGAAGAATTTTAGGATTTATTGTTTTGGGAGGATTCTTGGGGATGCTTGGAAATGTCTTTCTTTTTGATGGACGTGTCATGGGAATTGCAAGTATTCTTGTTGGGATACTTATGTTGATCTTGGGACTAGATCTTACTAAACTATTTCCTCGTATTCGTACGGTTAGTGCTCGTTTACCATTTATGAAATCATCTCATCCGAGATGAGGAGCTTTTTTGGCGGGAGTACTTACGTTTTTTCTTCCTTGCGGATTTACTCTAGCGATGCAGATATTAGCTATATCTAGCGGTAATTTTTGGATGGGAGGATTGATTATGGGATCTTTTGCTCTAGGGACTTTACCTGGATTACTTGGAATAGGAGGATTGCTTGCTCGAGCAAAAGGGCAATGAGGAAAAATTCTCTTTAGTATTGTTGGTATTCTTACTTTGTTTTTTGGAGGATATACGATCAATCAGGGAATAACTTTGGTAGGATACAATGGATCTCGTGAAGCAAATACGTGGACAGAAACTATTACGAAGACTATGACCTATACGGCAGATGGATTACAACCTCAAGAACTTATTCTCGAAAAAGGTAATCATTATCAGATAGATATTATTCCTGAGACAACGGTTCAATGATGTATGAGTACGATTCTTTTGCCTGGATTGGATAGCCATATTTCTATGGTTAAAAAAGGTGAACCTATTCATTTCACGTTTACTGCAGATAAAGTAGGAACCTATGAATTTGTCTGTGCGATGGGAGTCTCTCATCTTGCGAAAATTATTATTCAATAACCCCTATTCTTATGACTAAAATAACTACTTTAGATATCGAGGGAATGCACTGTTCTAGTTGTGCGCTTCTCATAGAGAAGTCTCTCAAAAAACTTCCTGGCATAGAAAACGCACATGTTAATTTTGCGAGTAGTCAGGCAATGGTTAAATCAGAAGAAAATATTGATCCCAATGTGCTTATCCAGCAAGTCAAAAAATCTGGCTACTCTGCATCGATCAAAGTGGAACATGCTAATGAACAAAAAAAAAGGACGAAAGAAATCAAAATACGAAAAAATCGCTTACTTAGTGCTGGAATATTTAGTATTCCTATGATTCTCTTTATGGTGTATGATTTTTTTCCTGGTAAGATTGTTGGAGAAAAAATTATTATGCCACGAATGGGAATTGTTTCATTACTCCTTACTGCAGGAATATTTGTTATAGGACGTGAGTTTTTTCAAGGAGCGCGATCTGCTCTCAAGATGAAGACATTTAATATGTATAGTTTGATTGCTATCGGAACAGGTGTTGCCTTTTTGTTTAGTGTGTATAATTTGATTTTGTTTATTGGATATATAGGTTCTTTCTTGGGACTTGATGGTATGATGATTCCTAATCTCTATTTTGAGGTAGCAGGACTCTTGATTACCTTTGTAATCTTAGGAAAATATTTGGAAGCTAAAGCTAAATGATCAACTTCGCAAGCTATAGTTAAGTTGATGTGATTGTCCGCCAAAACAGCCAAGGTCAAGCAAGGTTATGGTTTTGTAGATGTAGCGATTGATAGTGTTCAGATTTGAGATATTGTGTTGGTTAAGCCTGGAGAAAGAGTACCTGTGGATGCGGTGATTGTGAGTGGTCATTCGAGTATTGACGAATCTATGCTGACGGGAGAAAGTATTCCTGTTGAGAAAACAGTAGGAGACAAAGTGTTTGGATGAACCATGAATACCTTATGAAGCTTTGAATGTAAAGTACATAAAATAGGAAATGAAACTGCTTTGGCACAAATCATTAGATTGATTCAGGAAGCTCAGTGATCTAAGGCACCCATCCAGTGATTTGCTGATAAGGTATCTGCATGGTTTGTACCTTCAGTGATCGGAGTAGCAGTTGTAGTCTTTTTGATATGGTTTCTGGTATTAGGGGCTGATATATCTACGTCTTTGATGTATTTTGCAGCGGTGATTGTGATTGCCTGTCCTTGTGCTCTTGGGCTTGCGACTCCTACGGCTTTGATGGTATGAATTGGAAAATGAGCTGAACAAGGTATCCTTATCAAAGGAGGGGAACCTCTAGAAATGTTGTGTAAAGTAGACAGTATTGTGTTTGATAAAACAGGAACGCTTACGGAAGGTAAACCAAAGGTAACGGATGTTGTCTCTTTTGAAGGAGATCAGAATTCTCTTCTTCAGATTGCAGCGAGTCTTGAACATAGTTCAGAACATCCTCTAGCTGAAGCAATCGTAAACCATGCTCATCAAGAAAATACTTCATTGCTTCCTGTTTCATGATTTGAAGCGATTCCTGGAAAGTGAGTAAAATGAATGGTAGATGGTCAGCTTTATTTCTTGTGAACACAGGTTTTGTTGGCTGATTATAAGATCCCTATTGTGCAGCATACGCAGATAGAATCTTTGGAATCTGAAGGAAAAACAGTTATGCTTTTGGCTACAGAAGAGATTATGATAGGAATGATTGCGGTAGCAGATACGGTCAAAAAAGATTCTTATGAAGCGATTAAGCAATTTGTGGCTATGTGAATAGAGGTATATATGGTTACGGGAGATAATACAACTACGGCTCAGGCTATTGCTCATCAAGTAGGTATTAGCAATATTTTTGCTCAGGTTCTTCCTCAGGATAAATCTGCCAAAATCAAAGAATTGCAACAGCAAGGACATATTGTAGCTATGGTTGGAGATGGAATCAATGATGCTCCAGCACTTACTCAAGCTGATGTAGGTATTTCTATGGGATCTGGTGCTGATGTAGCTATGGAGTCTGGATGAGTAGTGATTATGAAAAATTCGCTTTTGGATGTAGTGACTGCATTTGTTCTTAGTAGAGCGACAGTAGGCAAAATTAAACAAAATATGTTTTTTGCTTTGATATATAATACTATAGGAATACCTATTGCTGCTGGAGTGTTTTCGTCTTGGTGAATTGTGTTGAAGCCGGAATTTGCGGGACTTGCTATGGCAATGAGTTCCGTTTCGGTTGTACTTAATTCGTTGCTTCTGAGATTTTTTCATCCTAAAAAAATCAACCGAATATCTTGTCTTGCACCTTGGATTATGACGATAGTTTTCTTGTGATTTTTCTGGAATACGGGAAGTTGGAAGCCTTTGTCTGCTCAGGAATTTATCGCTCCTACACGTAGCATGGTAGTTGAATATTCTTTGTTGAGTCATACGCTGCGCACTGCTCCAGATGGAACCTATAAGTTTTTTGTAACTAGTGAAGATTTTGATCTCAAGGATGGTGAAATGATACTAGGATATGTGGAAGCTCAGATGATGAAAAAAGAAAAATTATTTAATCAGACGGGGGATTCTTTATTGGACTTCTTCGGAATAGACAAGATTACTATCAAGGAAATTCTTGCTCCTACGTTAACTCCTTTGGATTATGCACATATTATGACGGTAAATACTGTGGAAAAACTTAAATAAAAAAATATAAAATTTTAAAAATTTTATTCCGTCTATATCAGTGAATTGAAATTTTTTATCATTTTATATTCCCCAAATGAAAAATCTAAAACTTTCTTTATCGTTTGCACTTGTTGTATTGGCACTTCCGTTTGTATTTGCTGAGGAACTGTCAGGTTCTGTGGATACAGGATCAACTACAACTGGTACTGTAATTACAGGTAATGTAACAACAACTGGTGATATAATAACAGGATCAACTACTACTGGAACTGTTAGTACGGGTACTACAACAACGGGAAACGTATATTTCTCAGGTGATATCAAAAATGGATATGGTAAGATCAGAGGATATTGGAAATTGATTTATGAAGACTTTGGATATATGTGGAAATTCTTTAAAAAACCACTTACTGGTGATGCACTTAGCGGAGCTAAAGCAGTTATCAAAGAAAAAAATCAAGCTATCAAAACATTAAATCAAGAAATGAAATCAGCTATGAGTTCTTCTGGAACTATTGATTGGACTGGATATACAGACAAGTTTATTGCTGTTTATGAAACATTTAGAACGAATGCTCTTGTTTATGTAGCATCTGGTAAGGTGGAAAAATTCAATGCATATATTGATTGGAAAATAACTACTTTGAAAAATAACCTTGCTTATAAAATTAAATCAGTGCAAGCTAAAGAAAAAGCTTATATCAAACAACAAGAAGTTAAGCATCAAAAAGAACTTAAAAAACAAGAATTAAAGAAACAACAAGAAATGAAAAAATCCGCTCAAAAGGCTACTCAAGCAGCTAAAAAAGCTGCTAAAAAAGGAGGAAAATAATTATCTCTTCTTAGTAAAAATTGAAAAACCTGGTAGTATTCCAGGTTTTTTTTAATTTCTTTTGACTTTTTTTTTCAAAAAAATATTATGCTGGGTGTTTATACGTTTTTGTGATATTATGAAAAAAATATTATATTGGTGATTATGATTATTTGTTCTTGGAATAGGAGGATTTTTTCTTGTTTCAGCACAAACCCACCAGGGGCAAATCGAACTAGATATCCAGCAAGGGAACTCTTGCTGTACCTATGGAAATACGATCAATTTTGGAAATAAGGCGATAAGTTTTAGTGGATATAGTTTTACGGGAGATTTTTTGTCGAGTATAGGTACGCCGATGTGGAGCTGTATCGATATGTATGGAGTAGAAACGTGATGGACGATGGTTGTTCAGATGCAAGGGCCGATGACCAGTGAAGCAGGGAATACGATAGCAGAGAGTAATGTACAAATTAGTTATGGAACTACAGAACTTATCTGAGGAAATTGTGTACCTCGTGCACATAGTGGAGTAGATGTGCCACTAAGTTCTCCGGTAATCTTACTTGAAAAAGATGGACTCAATACCGCAAACTACGGAAGTGTTTGTGCACTACAAACTAATAATGTGAGAATGAAGGTAGCTGTCGATCCAGCACAAGCACCAGGAAACTATACGGGGACTATTGTAATCGATATTCCTGGGTTTATGAGTACGTGTACGGGAGGTATGCTTGTGCAAGGAGCTGTCTATGATTCTGAAATCGAAGGACTTAGTTATACAGGAAACTTTGGATCATCAGGAGTTACGCTGAGTGGAGGAAAGTTTACCTATATGATAGGAGAAACGGTGACGTTCTCACTAGGAGGTATGCAGATTGGAAGCTTGGTACCTGCTACGGATAGAAAGGTCTTTTTGCCAGAAATCTTAGGAAAAGCGAGAACAGATTTGACAGA
Organism: Patescibacteria group bacterium UBA5124; assembly: GCA_002414185.1. Classification (GTDB taxonomy): domain Bacteria; phylum Patescibacteriota; class Gracilibacteria; order Absconditabacterales; family Absconditicoccaceae; genus UBA5124. The sequence continues at coordinate 36,046 of DHYS01000027.1, forward strand.
TCAAAAGGTAGTCGAAGTGGCAAGGCTTTTGCAAGGACTCGATCAGGATAATAACGTAGATAATGGAATCACGATAGCTAGTAGTGATGCGAGTGCAATCACGGGAAGTCTGAGTGGTTTAGCAATCAATCAAAAACTTACTGATCTAGGAAGACCTGTGAAGACAGCTGAAGCTGTTGTATCTCACTTGGAGCAAACCTTGGTTAATAGTTTTATGGAGACAGG
>DHYS01000029.1 GCA_002414185.1 Patescibacteria group bacterium UBA5124
GACCCAATGAATTATTTTTGACTAAAAACTTTTTGTATATGTTTTTGTCTCAAGATGAAATTTTTAATATTCTGAGACAATGATATTGAAGTGCAGCAATGCCTCAAATCTCTCATTGAATTTTTAAGGATTTAGATATAATCCTCCCACCTCTTAATAAACAACTCGAAATTATAGAATATATAAATCATAAGACCTCACAAATAGACCAAACCATCACTGCTGTAGAAAAATCTATTGAGTTATTGAATGAGTATAAGCAGTCATTGATTAGTCATGTGGTGACTGGGAAAGTGAAGGTGTTTTAGATTTCTAACCAATTTTATTAATGAAATTACATTCCTTTGAGATAAAAGATTATAAATCGATCAAGAATAGTAAGAAATGATTTTTATCAGAAGACTGAATTACTATTTTGGCAGGACAAAATGAATCGTGAAAAACATGAATTCTTATGGCGTTGAATGATTTCATCTCAGGGTCCTTGACTGAAAACCATAAGAGATATGATTGAAACGATTATTTTTTACCGACTATTATCTGTGATTTTTCTTATTCTAAAGAAGATTTTGCAGAATTTGAAAAAGATTTTCATTTTCCTATATCAAGCATTATATGAGAAGATTCTTTCATTATTATGGAAAGAAATTTCNNGTTTAATTGATAATATATCCTCATATATTGAAGCATGAGCGGAAGAATCAGGGACAGCATTGGATGAAGCAGCTATTAAAAGCTCTTGCGAAGAAATAATGAACGAGGTTTCTATATATATAAAATGAGTCTTACCCAAAGTAATATACTTTGATGATTTTTGTGACTTATTGCCAGATGTTATTTACTTATCTGATTTAGAGCAAAATAGAACAGATTTTAAATGATATCAGGCTGTTAAAAATCTAGAATCAATAGAAAAAATTAACTTTATTGATTGGAAATCATATTGAGATCAAGAAATTGCAGGAAAAAAAACCAAACATTCAAAAAGCATTTCTGTTGATTTCTGAGAGTTTTGGAGTCAAAGAATAGATGAATTAACTAATCCTCATATTCATATTGAATATAACCAATGAAGAGATGATGGAAAATGACCTTATTTGAATTTCTTTATAGAAACCAACGATTGAATTCGTTTATTTCCCTCACAAAGAAGCCAGGGATTTAGATGGTTCTTATCTTTCTATATTCAATTAAAAGCAGAAAAAGAAAGAAATAGAGATATTGTAATTTTGTTTGATGAACCTTGATTATACCTACACTCGAAAGCACAAAATGATATTAAAAAAGTTTTTGAAGAACTAGCCAAGAAATGAGCTCAGATTGTTTATTCCACACATTCTCCTTACCTAATTGATTGATGAAATCTAAATAGAATTAGGCTTATCATCAATACAAAAGAAGAATGAACAACTATTGAAAAGATTACTACTGATAAAATTAAAGATAAAAAAGAAACACTTAAACCTATTGTAGATGCAATGTGATTATCTTTAGCTCATGAATTTTCTCCAATTTATAAAAACAATATTATAGTAGAATGAATATCAGATTATTATTATTTTACAGCATTTAAGAAACTTTTTAATATTCAGAAAGAATATTTGTTTATCCCATCTATGTGAGTCTCTAATATTCATCTTTTAATGGAACTATGTATCTGATGGTGATTAAATTGGACTATTGTTATGGATAACGATAAAGAGTCTCAAACTGCCCGTAAAAAATTAGAAAAAAATTTCAAAGAAATTATCGAAAACAAAATTCAGTTTATAGATAAATCTTGAATTGAAGAAATGTTCGATAAAAAAGATTTAATGTTAGTAGATAATGAGATCATAAATAAAGATACAGAAGATCTCATAGAAGCCATTAATACAAGTATATGAAAAGAACTTTTCTCTAGAAAATTCTTTGAGATGGTGGAAAATTGATCAATAACAATTGATAAAATATCAAAAAAAACACAAGAGGCTTTCCAAACGATTTTTACTAAAATAGAAGAATATTTATCAATATAGATTTTATATGACCTGAAATATACAAAACCAAGTGCCCGTAATTAAGGAGGTGCTTTTGAACTCAAATCTTATAAGTGCTATTATATGATGATTTCTATGATCAATAATTTGACCTGTAATTAAATACTTTTTTGATTATCAACTAGAAAAGAGGAAAATGAAATTATATATCAAAAATGAAGATTTAATATTACTAAAAAAGAATATATTTGAATTAATTACAACATTACATCAAGATAGGTATCAATTTGTTAATTGTCAAAAAACAATTGAGATATCACTTAAAACAAAAAAAATGAAAAAACTTAAAAACATAGAATTATCAGAAACTAATACAAATATCTTCTGAATTGTTTCTATGTACATACCAGAAATTAGTAACATTTACATTAAATATTACTCATCTATTAATGAAATAAAGAACATGTTTAAAANNAAGATGATATAGAAACAGCATTTATTCCTTGTGAAAAATGTAAAAAAAAGAAAAAATGTTGATCATACAAAAAGAAGGATGGCATCCTTAATTGATGTGAAGAATTGTACAAGAAATTAAATGAAGTCATAGAAGAAACTATACCATTAACTGATCTGATAATCAAGTGACTAATGATATATTACAATGACAAGAATAAATTTTAGTCTAATTATTTCTAATTCTCATGGCAACTTCCACCAAAGAAATAGCTTTTGAAGCTAGTATAGAACACTACCTCACACAAATCACTGGGCAATACATCAAAAGACTCCCTGGCGATTATAATAAAGAGCTTTGTTTGGATAAAGAGATGATTTTCTCGTTTATTCAAAATACCCAGCCAAAAGCCTTTGCAAAGCTTCAAGAAACACATGGAGATTTGTTTGAGCAGAAGTTTTTGAAGAGGCTTACTGAGGAGATTAAAGTAAGAGGTTTGCTCGATGTATTGAGAAATGGGATCAAGGACTACGGTGTGGAAGTACAGTTGGCGTATTTCAAACCTGCCAGCGGTCTCAACCCAGAAACTCAGGCATTATATCAGGGGAATATCCTTTCATTGATCAGACAACTCAAATATTCTACGAAAAATGAAAATAGTATAGATACTGTCCTCTTTTTGAATGGTCTGCCTATCTGTACTATTGAACTCAAAAATCCTCTCAGCGGACAAAATGTCCAACATGCGATCAATCAGTACAAATATGATAGAGATGCAAGCGAACCATTATTACAATTCAAAAGATGTCTCGTACATCGAGCAGTAGATCCTGATCTGGTCTATATGACGACAAAACTCAATGGATGAAGTACGTATTTTTTGCCGTTTAACAAAGGGAATAATCTCTGAGCAGGAAACCCAGTGAATCCCAAAGGATACAAGACCTCGTATCTCTGGGAAACAATCTTTGATAAGGAAGTGATGATGGAATTGATTGCAAACTATGTATGTCTCACCAAAGAAGAAGTCGAAGATAGTAGTGGGAAAAAATCAATCAAAGAAACATTAATCTTCCCTAGATTTCATCAATGGGATGTCGTAGAAAAATTACTCTCTGATGCAAAGAAAACACAAACAGGGAAAAATTATNNCACAATGAAAATAATCAGAATATTTTCGACTCGGTACTTGTAATCACCGATAGGAGAGTTTTGGATAAACAGCTCCAAAATACGATCACTCAATTTCAGCAAATAGATGGTGTAGTAAAAAGTATCGTCGATGGATCCAAAAGTCTCAAACAAGCATTGGAAGAAGGTGGAAAAATAATCATTACTACTCTCCAAAAATTTCCTTTTATCCTAGATGATCTCAAAACTATTGCAGGAAAGACTTTTGCTGTGATTGTAGATGAAGCACATAGTTCTCAATCTGGAGAAGGAGTAAAAAGTCTCAAACAAGCATTGACCGTAAGTTCACTCGAAGAAGCAGAAAAGGAAGATACAGGAAGTGAGGAAGAAGATCTCGAAGAAATGGTATTACAAGAACTTAGATCGAGAGGGAAACTTAAAAATGTAAGTTTCTTTGCATTTACTGCGACTCCAAAAAACAAAACACTTGAAATGTTCGGAGAAAAACAAATTGACGACACTTATNNGTACAATTGACCAAGAGATATGTAGATCTTCACAATTACACTATCGAAAAAAAAGTAGATATTATAGTAACCCACTTTGTAGAAAATATCAAACATGAACTCAATGGATTGGCAAAAGCTATGATCGTTACCAAATCAAGACTTCATGCGGTGAGATTTAAACTCGCTTTTGATAAATATTTACAAGAGCATAATTATTCTTTCAAAACGTTAGTCGCTTTTTCTGGTACGGTAAAAGATACCGAATATCATGAAGAGTATACGGAAAGTTCAATGAATGGATTTTCTGAAACTAAAACTGCTCATGAATTCAAAAAATCAGAATATAAATTTATTATTGTAGCCAATAAATTTCAGACAGGATTTGATCAACCGCTTTTGACTGCTATGTATGTAGATAAACAATTGAGTGGGATAGCTGCAGTACAAACACTTTCTAGACTTAATCGTACTTATCCTGGAAAAGATAATGTACTCGTTTTGGATTTTGTTAATGATACAGAAGTTATTCAAAAATCATTTCAACCTTATTATGAAACAACCGTACTCTCTGGTAGTACTGATCCAAACAATCTCTATGATATCCAAAGAAAAGTTAATGAATATAATCTCTTTACGGAAAGTGATGTAGATGCTTTTGTTGCTGATTATCTCAAAAATGCGACACCAGATATCATCAATAGTCATCTTGATCATATCATAGAAAACTATATTTCCCTTGATGAAGAAGCAAAGAGAATATATAAAGATTTGTGTTGAGATTATTGCAAATTATACGCATTTCTAGCACAATTACTCCCTTTTGAAGATAGTTCATTGGAGAAGTATTATCTCTTTTTGAAATTACTCAGAAAAAAGTTCCCTATAAATAAAGAGTCATTACCTACAGAGATATTAGAACAAATCAATATGGATAAAATCCAAATAGGAAAAAAATCTGAAGGTTCTATTGTATTAGAAAAGAAAGGATTTGAAGAATTAGATCCCCTCAATACCCAATGAGGTGGAACACAAAAACCTGAAGAAAAAGATCTTCTTTCTCATATTTTGGATGATGTGAACAAAAGATTTTGAACTACTTTTAGTGAAGATGATAAAGTAATTCTTAATAATCTTTTCAAAACATTATCAACTCGTAGTGATATGCAAGGATATATCAACAATGAACAGAATTCTAAAGACCATGTAAAATCAAAATTTGATGAATTATTTACCGAAGAACTAGTAAAGATGGTTACTACCCATCAAAACCTCTACCAAAAAATTGATAAAGAACATGNNAAAAAAAAAAAATCCCGCCACACTAGGTGAACAGGACTCTTCATAGAGGAGAAAGACCATTGCTCTCTACACCCATCGTGAACATATTCAATATGTTGGATTTTCTCGCAAAATCAAGACTTTTTTGATTTAAAAAAAGACCACTCTGGTGCGGTCCTAAGATCCCGTGAGTGGTACTGTCCTTACTGACAGATTTATAGATAAACACATAAGAAATTCAAGAACATTTCTCTGGGCTGTTACAAACTGTTACAAGCTGTTGTAAATACAACAGCAGATAACAAGCAGATTTTAAACAAAATTTTATTCGTTTTTTAATAAAAAACTGTTGTAAGCTGTTGTAAACTGTTGTAAAATTCTGCTACATGCCAACTACATTAGATAATCCACTTATTAAGCCCATATTAGAAATATTTAGTAGCAATATTACAAATTTCACTACATGCCCGCTACATGGTCTTGATTTTATACTATTTCTAGTTATATTCAAAACACAAAAGTAAATCCTTATGTATGGGGTTCCGTAGGTTCCTCTTAAATAGTGCATAAGGTTTTTTGTTTATCTGATTTTTTTCTACTATATTACAATTCTCGCACTAGTGGTGCGAGTTTTACTTTAATCAAAGTCAGGTATTCGGTAAAACCGAGCAACTAAAAAAACCTCACTAAAAGACTGATTCTGACTTGATTGTTTGGCAACTATAGTTAATGAACACACACTTTTAGCATCTTACCACCATCAATCATGAACATCCCTGCAATCTTCAAAACTCTCCGCAAAAAGGACCGACAGATAGCCGATGATATGGGAATAAAAATCGCACAACTCAGCAGGCGACAGAAGAAAGACCAGAATCCCACCAAAGAGAACCAGGAGAAAATTAGAGTTTATGTCCTCGATCATATAACCATTCTTCAAAAATTGATAGAAAAATAGAGATTTGGGTGCCGTTTTGGTGCTCTTTTGGTGCCTTTTTATCGTTTACTTTCTTGATTTCTCAGTGAAATTATGTTTTTTGAGTGCTGTTTTGGTACCGTTTGAGTGCCGTTTCCGTCTTTACATTTTCCTGGTAAGAATAAAAATACCCTGTTTTGGGTGCTGTTGAAGTACTGTTGAAGTGCTGTTGGATTTTTTATTTTCAGGTACTGTTTGGGTACTTTTTAGGTACTGATTTTGAAACTAGTTATTAAGTATTACTTGACTACTGAGATCTAATTGCAAATAATCTAACAAACAATATTTATATAAATACAAATTTATAGTTAATCAACTACTCATGAAAAAACGATATCTTATTCTTCATAGCATCACATTTATCTGACTATTAACCGTTATTTTCTGAATAAATCGAATATTAGGTATGGTAAAATGGGGAAACACATCTATAATTGGTACGACCATATTTCTCTATTNNTCTTTTCAAGAAAACGAAAACCATTCCCAAAAGTAAAAAGAGACTGGATATATTCTATTATTGCATATCTCATTACCTTTTGACTTGCTGATCTGCATATGGGGATTATCACTCCTGGAAAAAAAGATTCCTTTGATTTTATGTTGGATCATGTATTTAATCACTTTGACTCTAGTTTTTCTATATATGCGGTTTATCTAATATTCTTTTTAGCAATATTACTGGGAATAGATATACTACTGAAATACCTAGCAAACATTATTTATATAAGAAATAGTAATTAATAAAGCTCGATTTTATTAAAGACATTACATCTCCCCCCAGAACAACCATCTTGATGAACAAATAAATAATAGCGATCTGGCTTATTTTTGTTATATAAAAAACTCATATATGTTTGGTGATTACCATTTCATCAAGCTATACAAGATCAACTATTGGATACTAGAAATTCCTGCATATTATCTGTATTACTTCATGAAAAAAGCCACCAAGCTTTTAAATCTAATGGATTACATCCAGAAGCAAACTGATTCTTATAATCTCTATCAAATATATCTTGAATTGTTTCCGTAAGATCCTTTGCGATTACTTTGATATATTGACCAGGATGATATGGATCTACAAGTATACCCCCATTCTTTAGAATAAATGGAGGCTCTGTTTCAAAAGCAGGACTACATTCATCGGTAGTATAAATTTTTATTCCAAGTGATGAATAACTATGAGATGAATTATATCAAGTTATAGCTTTCCCACATAACAAACCATCACCCCTAAATACTTTTATACTTTCCACTATTGGCAAATCAGTCAAATCATCAAATTGTTTTTGACGTTCTAAAATATCAGATGAAATAAATGGATCTTGCATTCTTTTTACAAGAACAGTATTTCATGAAATAGGTGCCATTTGAATAGCAACTCAAACAAGTTTTCCTCATCTATCTAACCATGAATTTCTAAAAACATGTTTAATTCCTACTTCTGTATCAAACATAATTTTCTGTGTATTATTAACCCAAAAATTTCATGGAAATCATTGAGGGCCTCATTGAATAGATCAAGATGGTTTATATTCCTTATATCCTAATACATCATATACTAAAAAAATTCATATCACATTATTAGATCAACTAACACAAAATTTAAACTGATCTTTTGATGGATAATAAACACTCTCTATGTAATTTTTTGAATTTTCTATAGTAAATATTCCTCCTGTAAAAAGATGTTCGTTTATTAATCATTTCTTGTACATAGTAGATATAGATATCCTATATCGTAAAGCATATATAAATAATCAAAGAAAAATAATCATAATACTATATTTGATTCCTCTCATATATTTTTATAGTAATAAAAGATAATTACTTTTTGATGAGCTAATTGTATATTTATAAACTATAGAATCAAATATTTTTTAATAAGTCCAATTAAACATTGATAATACCCTAAATAATCATATTATACCTAATAAGTTTATATCACCAAACAAGTTATGATACTCCAATACATAGGTCTAGCTATTAATGTTTTTCTTTCACCTCTTGTACCTCCTGCACTAGTTCCCTTAGCGTATTCATGGACTAGTGTATTATTGCTCCAGCATGCAAACCCTCTAACACTTTCTCTCATAAGCGTAGGAGTATCTACTTTATCTACAATCATCATCCGATTTTCTCAAAATTATATCATTGAAAAACTTGCTCTCTACGAACATTTAAACAAAAAAAATAAGCTTTCATTTCTTATCCATAAGATCAATACGTATTTTAGAAACCAAAAGAGAATAGCAAGAATTTCCCTTAAACGGGAGAAATACATAGAAAAAAGGTCAGGTAGATTTGTTACTTTTCTTTTTGCAATCCTTTGTTATCTTCCTATTTTGCCGGATATCATCACGACGAGAATATTATACAAAAAAATCAGATTTAGATATTTTATTATTGCGGTTATTATAGGTAAGACCATCACTTATGTTCCTTTTATTTATCTAGGAAAAACATTATTTCAACTATTACATATATAGGTATGCTCTTCAAATCTTTACGCACTTGGATTTTAGCTATATGCATGAGTATTCTCCTGGTTATCACACCACTCCTCTATTTTTCGTTTAATCTCAATTTTTACAAAGAACACTTACCTCAAAGCACAAACGAACAACAAACTTTGGTCCAAAATATTCAACAATTTTTGTTTTATAAAGAAACATCAAATCTGGATATTACTTCTGAAGAGTATAGTCATATGCTTGATGTGCAGACTATTTTTCAGAAAGTATTGCTTACTGAGGCTATTGCTTTTTTACTCTTTCTGCTGATTATATTTTCTTTTTATGGACATAGAGGTAATCATGCGATCCTCTTAGGAATACATAGATGAGCTCGAGTCTTTTTTTGACTTAGCTGTATCATCGCACTCTTGGTAATGATTGATTTTCATAGTTTTTTTATGGTTTTTCATAAGATATTTTTTCCTCAAGGTAACTGGTATTTTGCAGAATCAAGCATACTTATTCAACTCTTCCCTGAATCATTTTTTCAGACAATAGCTACACATATATTCTTGACGAGTACGGGGATATCTCTGGGGATTATATTACTTTCACTCGTATACAAATGGTATAAAAAAATATTTCAATAAACAGAATATAAATTTGATTTTGTTTAGATAATAACTATATATTCTGCAAACAAACAAATAAATAAACATATGATATACGAAACAAAAACCGACCAAGAAAGAAATCACATTGAAACATTTCTTAAAAAAGAAAATGCTCAAAGTTATTTTATTCTGCTAACTGTCAGGAGTGAAGAAGATAAAAGTCTCATCAAAAGACAAATATTCCGTAGCAATCTGAGTGATGTAAATTGGTTAATTACTTCACCTGAGGATTTCGACGTAGTTATCAAAAATCATAAAAACATAGGAAGATTTGTAGTTGCGGAGCTCACTATGACAGGAAACAAAAACAATGTATACAATCCTCACAATTGGGAAATGCTTACTATAGATCATTCTCCTAGAACAGATCCCTTTGATGAGGTATTTACTAAAACAATCAATCTTATTCTCGATCAAGTTTTATATAATTTCTCAGAAGAAAAGAGAACACATAAAACAAAGATAAGGAGACTATTATTGGATTTTATGGAATCTGGGATGTTTGCTATGCAATCAGATCCCAAAAAACGTATAGGAACATAAGAGATCTTGCTTATTAAGGTCTCTTTTTTTTATTATATGTTTAAGATAAATAATATAATAATAGGTAATAACATATATTTTCAATTATTTTATATTTTTTCATAAAAAATAAAATCAAACTATTGACTTGAATACTATTTTTGTTTTTATATTATATTTTACAGTTTCTTTTTTAGAAATTTAAAACAGAAAAAAAATAATCAATAATTAACAAATACATAACCAAATCTTAATTTTTATGGAAAAGAAAAAGTATGTCTACGGTCAAAGCGGAGTACAGGGATTCTTTGGAAAAACAACATTATTGGAGTATTGGTATCAACTAATTTACTTCTTTGTCCCTGGATACAATTTTAAACATATGGTTTTTGTAAGCAAAACTGCGACTCTTAAACCTAGGGTCGGAAATACAAAGTTATGATCTGAGTTTAAAATTAGATCATTTCTTTCTTCTTCTATCTGGGTATCTTTAAAAAGTTTTTGGCATGGCTATATGCTCAATGCTGTTGGTCTTTCTAACCCAGGTTTCGAATATCTCTTAAAATACGGAGAATGGCAAAAAAGAACTAACGAACATTTCCATATTTCGATTCAATTGGAGTCTATCACATGGCCTGATACTGTCGAAGAAATCAGAAAGATATCTACATTATTACAAAAATATCTTCCTATAAGCAAATACTC
>DHYS01000020.1 GCA_002414185.1 Patescibacteria group bacterium UBA5124
AAATTATAGAAAGTAAGTCATATCTAGTAAGTTATCTATTTTTATTGGATAAATGAGGTGAGAAAATAGATGATGATACCAAAAAAAATCTTTCACGTCGACTAAAAAAATACAAAAAAACCAACCGTATACAAAAGTTGTTTTGACGATTGGTAGTAGGGATAACTATAGGAATATATAAGATATTTCGATAATATTAACTAGTCTTGGTTTTTCTTTTATGAGAAAATTTTTGTTCATATTTTTCCAAATCAGAGGTAATTTGATAAGAATTATCTATGTTTTTTGATTTTTTAGTGTTTCCTACACCTATAGTTTGCATCAGTTCATCTAACCCCATCCATAGTCTTGTACCTATAGTTTGCATAAGGCTTTCTTTTTGTTTTTGGGTGTGGTGTTCTATTTTTTCAATAGCTTCAGACATAATAAAGGAGAACTAGGTAAAAATTAGATGTCATTTCGGCTTTGTCAGATGGAGCCGGAATCTAACTAGAATCGTATATTCATAAGATTATCTATTTTCCAAAAAAACACAAATCAAAAAAGCCCCGCAATAAAAATTGCAGGACTTGTGATATATTTTAAGAGGAAAGATAAATAATCTTTCCACTGAGATATGCATCTTTATTGAAGAAAAGACCATATCTTTTGTTATTATTATCTAGAAGCGCTATAAATGCTTTGTCATGTTTATCTTTTCTAGGAAGACAAACTTTTTCTATCATTTCATTTTGACTAGCAATAGCATCATCCAAACTATCAAATATTTTATCTAAGACAAACTTGTGAATAATTACACCATTCATGGTTTCGACAACCATACGAAGAGGTTCATCTTTGATACAAGGAACTTTATTTTTAAATTCCTCTACACTGGTAATATATTGATATGCACCAATTTGTACTTCAGCTCTAAAGGATTTCTCAGTATGATTTTGTTTGTCTTTTATTGTTTTTGGTATTTCTTGTTGAACAGTTTCTGGTATTTCTTGTTTGAAAATTTTAGGTTCTTCTTGTATAGGAGTATTATCAGTAAATACTTCTCCTACAGGAATTTCTCTTTCTAAAACTTGTTTTGCTTTTTTTACAAATGGATTTTCTTCCATAACAGAACTTGTATCAGAAGGAATAAGTTCTTCTTTTTTTTCAGAATGGACTTTATCTACAACGATTTTTCGTTCTGAACTATCCCTATAGCTAAGAGTAGCATAATACGATTTCTTTACATCATACAAATCAAATTTCCCAGCATTTTCTCGTGTTATTCTATCTGAATAAAAGACTATGCATGTGTCATTGTATGCTTTAAAACCTCTATCACTCATGAAACTATTGATGGGTTTTGGTAGAAGTTCTGGTTTACCCCATACTCCAGAAACTTTAGTAGATTTATAGATATCAAAGCCACCAATACCCCCAGGACGATCAGAACTAAAGAATAAATGTTGTCCATCAGGTGAAAGGAAGATATCTACTTCATCATATGAACTGTTTAAAGAATCAAGAGGAACAACAGGATTTTCTTTACCAGTTCCAACCTTCATATAAATATTATAGCTTCCATTACGTTTGGAAGAAAAATAGAAGGTATCATTTACACAAACAAGGCTTTGTTCATCTTTATCAGAATTTAAATTTTTAAGTTTTTTAATTCGGTGAATTTTCCAAGGTTTTTCTGGATTGTCTTTTTTTTCTGCTTGGTAAAAGTCATTGTTTTTTCTGAAAAAGAAATGAGTATCGTTGGTACCAACAAGAGTTGTACTACTATTGAGAAGAGTCCATTTATAATCATCTTTTCTCATTTCATAGGTGCCATGTTTCCAGGTAGAAAAATAAGCTTTATTTTTTCCACCACGATCAGAAGTAAAGATCATAATACTATCTACCATAAATGGTTGATAATCATTTGATTTACTGTTGTCTTCCTGGATATTTCTAATTATCCAAGATTCATCAAAGTTTTGCCCAAAGGCAGCAGCTTCGATAAATAGCAATAAAAAGAAAAGATTTTTCATATGTGTTTGTTTTATGTTTTTACTATATTTTTTTGTTAAAGAACGAGTTTATAAAATACTTTTATATACTCATCGGAATTATGGTATTTATTTTGATAAAAAAGTCAATACTAGATGGTGGGAGAAAAGAAGAAATAAAAGAGAAAAAATATTGCTTTTTGAAAACAAATTCCCAATATTATCACTTCAGTAAAAAACGTGCTATATTATTATTTATACTTTATATAATCCCATGGATTTTGACCCAAAAAAGAATTATTATGACATACTTGATATACCAGAGACAGCAACTCCCGAAGAAGCTAAAAAGGCCTTCAAAAAACTAGCTGTAAAACATCATCCAGATCGTGGAGGAGATAAAGCAAAGTTTCAAGAGATCAATGAAGCTTTCCAGGTACTCTGAGATGAAAGAAAAAAATCACAATATGATGCTTACCGTAAATGATGATTTAGCGGTGGTTTTGGAGATGGCGGATTCTGATGATTTGGTGGACAAGGAGGTTTCGATGTAGATTTCTGAGATCTCTTTGGAAGTATGTTTGGCGGAGGTTTCTGAGGTGGAGAAGAAAGTAGAGCTAATGTTGGAGGTGATGATATTCAGGTGTCTATATCTATCTCTTTTGAGGAAAGTTTTCTTGGAACAAGTAAAAAAATAGCCTATTCTAGAAATGTAAAAATAGCAAATATTCAAGATAAAACTTGTTCTACTTGTCATGGAAGAGGAAGAGTAGCTAAAAGAGTTCAGACTCCATTTGGTATAATGCAAAGTCAATGAGCTTGTCCAGATTGTGGAGGACTAGGAAAGACTTATACCAAAGATGGAAAATCATTAGACAATCCTTTTGAAAAAAGAAAAGATACAATTGAAGTAAAAATACCAGAAGGAATCAATGATGGTGTGTATATCAAATTTACAGGAAAAGGAAATGAATGACTGGATGGTCATGATGGAGATTTATATATCAAGATTAATATAACAGCATCTTCACTCTATGAAAGAAAAGGAGATAATCTCTATATCAAAGTACCAGTAACAATCTTTGATCTTGTCTTGGGAGGAGAACATGAAATACCTCATCCAGAAGGAAAATTTAAGGTAAAAATTCCTAAAGCAACTCAGATAGGGGATATGGTAAAAATCGCAAACAAAGGATTTGGTAAATCAGGAATCTTTGGTAAAAAAGGAGATCTTTATCTTATACCAAAGGTAGACATACCTAAAAAATTATCCAAAGAAGAAGAAAAACTCTGGCAACAACTTGCCGCATTATAAATTTTAATTTTATAGACGATCTATGCTTATAACTATTACTTGAAAGGCAGGAAGCTGAAAATCTACTGCAGCTAAATCTATGTCAGAAAAATTATGATACCAATATGTTTCTATTGGAGAAATGAGAAGAACAATCGCAGCACAAATGGGATTAAATATTGTAGAATTTAATAAACTTGGAGAAAAACCAGAAAATGTGCATGAATTTGATCTTAAATATGAAGAATATCAAAAAAATCTTGATCCTCAAGGTGCTATTATTTTGGAATCAAGATTAGGTTTTTGGTGTCAGCCAAAATCATTCAAAATATTTTTGACCGTAGATGAAGAAATGGCTGCACAAAGAATATTTAATCAAAAAAGAGAAACAGATCATTACAATTCTCGAGAAGAAGTATACGAAGAAACAAAAAGAAGAAATCAGGAAGATATAGATAGATATCAAAATCTCTATGGATTCAATTATCAAGATTCTAAAAATTTTGATCTTATATTGGATACAACAGGAAAAACAACAGAGGAAACTGTAGAAATTATTTTACAAAAATTTCAAGATTGGCAACAATAATATTTATCTTTTTTGAAAAATTATGAAACATAAAAAATTTCTATCAAAAAATTTTTATATAATTTTGGGTAGTACTCTATTGATTATAGGAATACTTGCATCTTTTATGGTATGGGGAAGTCAAAATTTACCAAAAATTTTTGAGTATGTTCCATCAAATTTGGATCAAGTAATGATCAACTGGCCTGCTAAAAATATAAACGCTGCAACTACAGCAGTTGTTGAGATTCCAGAAGCAGTAAAAGCTCAATTTCAGCAAATAGAAGTAATGATTATAGGACAAAAATCTGACCTTTGATCAGGGCAGCAATTGCTATTTTTGCAAACAAAAAACGACTTTTCTCCTGAAGAATTCTTAACTACTGTAAATCCAGAGACAGAAATACTTTATACTTATCTTCGTCTGGACAATGGACAATACCTCTTTGCTCCAAAATCTGAAATTCAATCATATACAAAACCAGATGAACAAAATAGTTTCTTTGGACAAGAAAAGCTAAAAACATACAAATCATTTCTCAAAGATAATTCGTTGGTAATGATCTCTCACAACAATGAATTTATTTCAGCTCAACAACAATATGCTGAGCTTTTCCAAAATGTAGGATACTTTATTATGGGAGTATCTTCTTCACAAAAAGAAATGAAATTTACATCATATCTTTTGTTTGCTAAACCAGAAACATATACCGTACCAGTATTTAAACCAAAATTCACCTCATATCTCAAATCATCAACTATTGCCTATATAGAACTTTGAGATCTCTTCACTGCATTAGGAATCAATCCAAGTGAATTATTCTGAACTAATTCAGGTTCTGTACAGGGACTAGTAAAAGATAAGTTTATTGCAAATATTCTTGCTAAGCACGTAGGAATAATAATCAGTAAATGAAGTAATGTAACTAATATAGGTCTTACACTTGTGTCAAAAGATGCAGAACTATATGATATGTTACAGCCAATGATGCCGACGATTGGACAATGGATACAGTCACTTCCTATGTTGAGTTGAGCTTCTTTGGTTTCTGTGAGTCAGCCAGGAAAAGTAGGATATGATGTTTCTCTCGAAGGTATGCAAAAGATAGGATTCTATTTGGAACAAGATGGAGAAGAAACAAAGCTTTCAATCGGAAATCCAGTACTAGATGGATCTTCTTCAAAAAATCTCCTTTATCAAAAATCTTCATTAGCTACAGTAAAGGTAGATCTTGATCAAGTAATTTGAATATATAAACAGCTTTCAGATATTTGAATATTATGATCGTCTATTACCTCTCAAGAGAGTTTCCTTTCTCAGTTGGAAGGTAAAACATTATATGGAGAGATTGCTTTGGAAAGTGATAGAGCTATATTGGAAGGTCAGATTAAATAAGTTAGAAGAGTCCCTAATAATAGGGACTTTTTTATACATATTTTTTTTAACTTGAAAACAGAAACAAATATCATAAAACAAAATGAATTCTGAATTTTATTCCTTCTTGAATCCTTATGGCAGAAAACCTGGTAATTGTAGAGTCTCCAGCGAAATCACAAACGATCAAGAAATTTCTCTGAGCCGATTATGAAGTTAAAGCATCTTTCGGACACGTAGTAGATCTCCCTCAAAAATGAATGGGAATTGATATAGAGAATGATTTTCAACCACAATACGAAGTCTCTCCAGACAAGAAAAAAGTAATTTCTGAACTTAAATCTTTAGCAGCTAAGGCTAAAAAGGTCTGGATCGCTACCGATGAGGACCGTGAAGGAGAAGCTATAGGATGGCATGTAGCAAATGAACTTGGACTAGATATTTCCAAAACATCTAGAATTGTTTTTCATGAAATTACAAAGAATGCTATTCAGCATGCAATCCAAAATCCTAGAAATATAGATATGCATCTTGTAGATGCTCAGCAGGCGAGAAGAGTACTCGATAGACTTGTATGATTTGAACTTTCTCCCGTCCTTCGAAGAAAAATAAAAACTGGTCTCAGCGCCTGAAGAGTACAATCGGTTGCAGTAAGACTGATTGTAGAAAGAGAAAGAGAAATCCAAAAATTTGAGTCAGCAAGCTTTTTTAAAGGAATAGGAAATTTTATCGGTGATGCAAAACAACTTTTCAAAGCTGAACTTTCTAAAGACCTTAAAACTCAAGACGAAGCACAAAACTTTCTTGAAGAAGTAAAAAATGCACAATACACGATCTCAGATATCGAAGTAAAACCAGGAAAAAAAACTCCATCAGCTCCTTTTACGACATCTACACTCCAACAAGAAGCAAGTCGTAAAATGGGATTTCCTGTCGCTAAAACTATGCAGGTAGCTCAAAAGCTTTATGAAGCAGGATTGATTACCTACATGAGAACTGATTCAGTAAATCTTTCTGAATTTGCAATCAAAGCATGTCAGGATGAAATTACAAAGCTCTATGGAAAGGATTATTCTAAACCAACAAACTATGTAACCAAGTCTAAATGATCTCAAGAAGCACATGAATGTATTAGACCAACCCATATGGAAAATGCTATGGCAGGAGCAGATGCTCAAGAAAAAAAACTCTATGAACTTATCTGGAAGAGAACAATAGCTTCTCAAATGGCTCAAGCTGAAGTAGAAAAAACAAAAGCAACTATAGATATTTCTACAAGTAAATTAAAATTTATAGCAACAGGAGAAGTGATTAAGTTTGAATGATTTCTCAAAGTATATATGGAATCCAATGATGACGATGAAGATCAAAATCAAGAAGGAATGCTCCCTGTACTCAAGGTAAATGAAATCCTCAATATGCAATCTATTCTCGTAGGACAAAGATTTAAAAATCATCCTCCAAGATACACAGAAGCAAGTCTGGTTAAAAAACTTGAAGAGCTTGGTATTGGACGTCCATCTACCTATGCACCGACAATCTCTACCGTACAAAAAAGAGGATATGTAGTCAAAGAAGATAGACCTGGAACTCAAAGATCTTTTGTAGAAATGACACTCAAAGGAGGAGAAATTACTACAGAAACTAAAAAGCAAAATACTTGAGCAGAAAAACAAAAACTCTTTCCAACCGATATTGGTATGGTAGTTACAGATTTTTTGATAGAACATTTTCAAGATATTATGGATTACAATTTTACTGCAAGTATGGAACAAGACTTCGATAAAATTGCGGAAGGAAACCTCAAATGGCAAGCTATGATGAAAGAGTTTTATGGACCATTTCATGGACATGTAACTAAGACTATAGGTGAAGCTCAGAGACAAAGTGGAGAAAGAGAATTAGGAATCGATCCAGTAAGTGGAAGAAAAGTGATAGCGAGAATCGGAAGATTTGGTCCGATGATCCAAGTAGGTCACCAAGATGATGAAGAAAAACCAAAGTTTGCTTCTATCCCATCAGGAAAAAATATAGAAACAGTAACCCTTGAAGATGCACTCAAACTCTTCGCTCTTCCAAGAGAAGTAGGAGAATATAATGGAGAAAAAATGTCTGCAGCGATAGGANNCCTCGTGGAGCAGAATATGACGTATTTTCTATTACTCCAGAACAGGCGACAGAACTTGTAAAAGCTAAAATAGAACAAGTCCAAAATAGAAACATCAATGCATTTGACTATAATGGAAAAACTATAGAAGTCCTTAAAGGACAATATGGTCCATATATTAAATATAGTGGAAGTAATTTTAAAATTCCTAAAAGTGGTAAAGATGCGACTGATCTTACCTTGGATGATTGTATAGCAATTATCTGACCTAAAGCTTTAGGAGAAGAAGCAAAACCAGTCAAAGAAACGAAAGCAAAGAAAAAACCAGCCGCTAAAAAAGCGCCAGCTAAAAAGAAATAAAATCTTATCCTCCTTCCCCATCCATGCATTATTTGCGATACGAATATCTTTCAGAATCATATCCTCGCTGTAATGTCTTCAAGCTTCGTGATCAATCAGAAATCCTAAACTATACCTTGCATGAAGATATTTCTAGTGTAATTAAACAATCGTTGGAGTACCCAAAATACGATCACTTTTTCTTGCTGGATGAAAGTAGATTCAATTTTTTCAGAACAGATTTTTTTCAATATTTTGAAGAAGAAATAACTATCCAACAGCTGAATACCCTTATCAAAGAAAAGATTATCCAGATAAAAAATGAACATGCTATAGAAGGAGAAGTGATTACAAATTATATAGACACTATCTATGTAGAAGGAGAAGAAAAGAAGTTTTTGATCGGACAAAAAGGTCAGATTTTTTTCAGATTGTATATTATCTATATGTGCAAAACCAGTATCAATCGTTTCAATGCGGTCTACGGAAATGTACTTGATAACAAGAGAATCCACCTGATTCCTCAGTCGCTTTATACCCTGATGTTTTTGAGAAATACGCTCAAAAAAGAAAACTTTACCCTGCTCTATATTACAGAAAGTTACTGTAAGGCGATTACAGTAAAAAACGGTTTTTATGCAGGATTTGATGTGTTAAATCTCGGGATAAGCTCACTCAAACAAATGTATAAGGACAATGGTGTAGTGCAATACTGGCACAAAGAATATCAAACGATCGAAGCCAATCCTCTTGCAAAAAGTCTGGTTGTAGAAACATTAGAGTTTTATTCTCAACTCTTCTGTAAATGGTTTAATGAGAAAAATTTAATCTGAACGGATATTATTGTAATATCTCCTATCACGAAAAACGAACACTTCATCGAAACCTTTGATAAAGAATATAGAAAAATTAGTAATAATTATATTATTCCATTTCATCATTCTAGTTTACTTAATTCATTTGGTAAAGAACGAGAGCCAGAAAATATGGATAGTCTCGTGTTTATCAATCAGGAAGAAAAAATTAAAAAAATGTTGTTGGGAGAGTCAGAATAAAAAAATTTCTAAAAGTTGACAAATAATGAAAATATGATATAATTACTATGTATCATATTTTTTATTTAAAGAAAACAAGGTGAAAAGACTATTACTTATAATTTCTTTGTGTTCTCTGGGTTTTGTTTGATTGCAGCAAATTAGTGCTGATAATGATATTTTTCCTATAGAAAAATATAGTCAGGCAATACGTGAATTTACTGGATATATGTCTTTTGGTTCAATCCAAAGACGACTTTTTACCAAAAAAGAACCATGTATGGTGTATCAAGAAACCGACCAAACATATGTAGTCTCTCCAAGTTGTCTTGTTCAGGGAGCTGATACAGGTATGTCTACAGATAAGGCAATTGCTCTATTGTTTCCCAAAGTGAGAGATATGAATATTGTCTATAATACGGTAGAAACACAGTTTACCTACCAGCCTACTACGCCTATTTTTGATAAAAGGATTTTTCCATCCAAATTTATGGGAGAATTAGATATCTCTTTTTTAGCATATTTACAAAAAGAAGGGAAAAATATTCGTATATCAAATCTTCAGATGGCATACTTATTAAATAAATCACGATCACGATATGCGGTCTGGAAAGATATGACTCCGCTTAAATCCTGTACGAAACAAAACTATTATGTAGCATTTAATGCTTTAGAAAATCAGATAATATTGCCATCAGACACTATAAATATCAACGATATTATATCTTATCTTGGCGGATACTGTAAGTGAACTGGTCCTAAAAATCTTATGTTTTATGGGGGAGTCTGCGGAGCCGCAACTCAGTTGTTTAGACTATCATTGATAGTCCCAGACTTTGATGTGATAGATAGATATGGACATAGTATATGGTATGTGCCATATTATAGTGATTATGTATTCGGTGATGATGCAGCACTTTATCAAAATAGTAAAAAACTAATCTTACAAAATAATTCTGCTTATCCTATTTATCTGAAAACAATAAGTAGTGAAACCAGTACATATCTTATTGCTATAGTACCAAATCACACGGAAACATACGTCAAAGTCATCAAAGAACAGACAGCAAACCTTTCCAGTAAGCTTATCAAAAATGTCTATTCTCCTCAAAATACACTGATCAAAAGTCAGGAATTTGTGACGACCTATGCAAAGAAATCTTATACAGTAAACTAGATTTCATTGAAAAAAGAACAAATAATCATAAAAGGAAAATAATACAAGATATTTATTTTTAATGTTTTTTCTTATGAACCTACGCCAAGACCTAGAAACGCGCGGATTTCTTAACCAATTTACAGACGAAAAACTTTTTGATATGTATAATCAAGGAGGACAATCTTTTTATGTAGGATATGATCCATCTGCTGATTCTCTCCAACTCGGAAATATGTGTACAATCATGGCAGCCGTAAACCTTATGAAATATGGAAATAAATGTTTCTTTCTCGTAGGAGGAGCTACAGGTATGATCGGAGATCCAAGTGGAAGAGATTCAGAAAGATCTTTTCTTAGTGAAGAAAAATTGAGATCTAATGAAGCTAAAATTCATGCTCAAATAAAGTCATTTCTCACTCGTCTTCATGATGAATTCGGAGTTAATTTTGAGTTTGAAATGGTAAACAACTACGACTTCTACAAAAACATGAACTTTCTCCAATTCCTCGGAGAAGTAGGAAAATATATCACGGTTAATTATATGGCAGCCAAAGAATCAGTGAAAAAAAGACTCACTGATCCTGATAAATCTATCTCGTATACAGAGTTTAGTTATATGCTTATCCAAGGATACGACTTCTGCAAGCTCTACCAAGACAAGGGAGTGAAACTTCAACTCGGAGGTTCTGATCAATGGGGAAATGTGACTACAGGTATCGAAATTACAAGAAAAAAACTCGATGCTGAAGTATATGGACTTACTATTCCTTTGATTACTGATGCTTCAGGAAAGAAATTTGGAAAATCTGAATGAAATGCTATTTGGCTTGATTCATCTAAGAATAGTCCATATTTCGTGTACCAATACTTTATGAACACAACGGACCAAGATGTAGAAAAATACCTTAAGGTGCTAACACTTCTCGACTTCGACACGATTGGACAGATTGTGTCTAAACACAACGAAAACCCAGCGGAAAGATATGGTCAAAAGCGTCTCGCTGCTGAAGTAGTCGCTGTTATCTTCGGTAAAGAAGCTGTGAAACAGGCAGAAATGATTACAGAATTCCTTTTTGGAAGCCAAGATAAAATGGAAATTATCAAGACACTGAATGAATCAGATCTCGCAGCTCTTGCTAATGAAGCAGGAAATATTCCAGCACCAGCAGAACTCAAGGTTCTCGATTTATTTACTGCAGCAGGTCTCAGCTCATCCAATGGTGATGCGAAGAAACTTATCCAATCAGGATCTCTCTATGTAAATGAAGAAAAAATCGAAGATATCCAAAAAATATTTACAGAAACTGACTTCGTAAATGGAATTTTATTACTCAGAAAAGGAAAAAAAACCTTTAAAGTTGTAAAAAAATAAACCCATGCCACGAGCTACTATCGCACTTCTTTTTAACTCTCACAACCAAGTCCTCCTTTGAATGAAGAAAAGAGGATTTTGAGCTGGTAAACGAAACGGTTTTGGAGGTAAACCTCATGGAGAAGAAACTCCTGCCCAAACCGCTGCCAGAGAATTAGAAGAGGAATCAGGAGTATTAGTTACTTCAGAAAATCTTACTCATCTCGGACTTCTCCACTTTTCTTTTGAAGATAAATCAGAGCGAGACCAAGATGTTTATGTTTTCAAAGGAGAATATAATGGTGACTTCCAGGAAACAGAAGAAATGTTAACTCAATGGCGAGATCTAGATAAGATTCCCTACGATCAAATGCGAGAAGATGATAAGTTTCGAATGCATCATGTTATCCAGAATGAAAAATTTGAAATGACCTTCCGCTTCGACAAGGACGGAAAATTGATTGAGAAATAAAGAAAATTTTCAACTTAACTTGAATTGTACAAGCAAAACAGTAAAAGTCTAGTCGATCGACCTTGATAGGTCAGAATTTTTATTTTGTTAGTGTTGAATATGAAAATCAGTAAGAAATGGGTTTTCTTAGGTATCTTTTTACTTGCTTTGTTTTGAGTATTTTTTGTAGGAAGAGAAACTGACCCAGCGACAGGAAAAAGATCATTAGTGATTACTACAAATGGAGTAAGTCAATTTAGAAAAGGACTTGATGTATCAGGAGGTACAAGATTAATCTATAGAATTTCTTATGACAAGTATGAAAGTATTTATACTAATGCTACAGAACTAGCAGCCGTTAAATCTACTATAGAAACTATTATTCTCAAAAATATAGATAAGAGAATATCTAAACTTGGAGTAAGTGATTATAAAGCTTATGTTCAAAAATTAGATAATCAAAACTATATTGTAGTAGAAATAGGAGGTATCGCAGATTTAGATACAGCTAAAGAAATTATCGGAAAAACTTTGGAACTAGAATTTAGACTCCAAAACAAGGATGCGGTTACTTCTTCAACTATTGCTAAGAGAAAAGAAATAGCTCAAACATTGTTTGCAAATATCAAAAAAGAACCTGATCTTATGACTAAGCTTGTAGATGGAAGAATGTCTGAAAACATTTTCTTAAACTATTATTCAGGAGCTACTTTAGACCAATTACCAGAAATCTATAAAACAAATATTTCAAAAATAGATGCGCTAAAAGCTGGTGATCTCTATAATGGAATCTTAGAAGGAACATACACTACAGTAACTTCTCAAGATCAACTTGGAAACACTACTGGAGTTACGCTCAAAGGATTTAATATTGTTCGTTTGATAGAAAAAGAAGAAACTACAATCTCTGGAAAAGTAGAGAAAACATACTCTCTTCTAGATGTATTCGTACAAGACAGACAAAATTGGATTCAAGCAATTGATGATAAAGGAAATGCACTCAATGGAGCATACTTTAAGTTTGCTAATACAAGTACTTCTCAAGTAGGAGAACCTGTTGTAGCTATCAACTTTGATGATAAAGGAAAAGAAATCTTCTGTAATCTTACAGAAAAAAATATCGGAAATCCAATGGCTATCTTTGTAGGAGGACAATTGTTGACGTCACCTACTATTCAAGCTAAGATCTGTGGAGGTACTGCACAAATAGATGGATCATTTACTATAGAATCAGCTAAAGAATTATCTAATAACCTCAATGATTGAGCAATGCCTGCTCCATTGATCTTGATGCAAGAAGAAAAGATTAATCCAAGTCTAGGAGCCAATGCACTTACAGGAGCTTTGATTGCAGGATTGATTGGATTGATTGCTATCTGTGTATTGATGTTCTTTATGTATGGACTTAGAAAAATGTTCCTTACAGCTATAGTGTTGGTTGTATTTATGACTATCTTAGCTGGATTTATAAAGATTACTGACTATGCATTATCATTAGCTGGTATAGCTGCTATTATCCTTTCTATAGGTATGGCGGTTGATGGAAATATCTTGATGTACGAAAGACTTAGAGAAGAACTTAAAGGAGGTAAATCTGTTGAAGGGGCTATTGATAGCGCAAGAGACAGAAGTTGGACAGCTATCAGAGATGGTCAATTAAGTACAGGACTTATTGCATTATTATTGTTCAGCTTAGGAATGAATATTTTCAAAGGATTTGGAGCTATGATGATAGTAACACTTATTCTAAGTTTATTCGTCAATGTACCGCTTACAAGAATACTTCTCCATATCTTCTATGATAGAAAGAATAAATAATAAATTTTAAATTGTTAAATTATATCCCATGGGAATCAAATTAGATGTATCTGATGTAAAAAAATGAGCTATATTAGAACTAGATAATGATTTGTTTAGAGTTGTTGATGTATCGTTTATGCAATGTCAGCAAAGACAAGGAACATATACAGTTAAAGTAAAAAATCTTGTAACAGGAGGTGTTCAAAACAAACCATTTAAGTCAGGAACCACTTTGGATAAAGCAGAAGTAATCACTAAAAATGCTATATATTTGTACAATTCTGGAGATAGTTATTCATTTATGGAAAATGATAGTGGAGAAATTCATGATCTCAATAAAGACTCTTTAGAGGATATTGTACCTTATCTTAAAGAAAATATGGATCTCTATGTGATGGTATACAAGGGAAATGTACTTAGTGTTATCCTTCCTCCTACAGTAACATATACGATCAAATCTACAGTTCCTGGAGTAAAAGGAGATAGAGCACAAGCTGGTAAAAAACCTGCTACATTAGAAACAGGTCTAGAAATTATGGTACCTCTTCATAGAAATGAAGGAGATACGGTTACCGTAAATACAGAAACAGGTGATGTAAACTAATATAAATAACAAAAGAAATCTGGTTGTATAATCAGGTTTTTTTTGTAAAATTAAAAAAATATTTAAATAAATAAAAACTAATGGAAATATTTATAACTCAATGGATTAATCATATAGGAAGCTGAACTTGAATTGATACAATATCGTTATTTATAAGTCGAATGCCATTTTTGATCTGATTGTTTATGCTTGTTTGAATATTTGTATTCCGAAAATGTCCCATCAAAAGAAGACAACTTATCATAGCCTTGAGCGTATGAGTGGTGTTATTTTTCTTGATTAATGAAATAGGTTTTAAACATATAGTTACCGATTATATAGGTATTAGGCCAAGACCATATGTAGCTCACCCAGATAGTATTACCCCTATAGGTAAACAATTTTCCGATAGTTCATTTCCATCTAGTCATATGGCAAGCACCTTATTGATGATGACCTTATTGGTACGAGAAATGCCAGTTTTATGGCCATGAGCAATAGTTTTTGCCTTTCTAATGGCATTCTCAAGAATGCATAATGGAATGCATTATCCTAGTGATGTTATCGTTGGATCAGTTTTAGGAATCCTTTATGGACTTTGAGGAATCCGAGCCGGTAAAAGATGGAAGAAATACATACATATAAAAAAAACACTCAACATTAAATAATGTCTTGATTTATCAAAATGAATAAATACAAGAAAACCTCCTTTGTTAAATCGCAGTGATGCGATATTAATTAATGATTCGATGATCGGACCCTTGAGTTTCTCTTGGGTCCTTTTCGCCCTTTTAGTAAATAAACAAAACAAAATATGAATGTACATGAAGCAGCAGCAACACTAGTTCCTCGATTTGAAAAGATAACATCATACCAATGGATGCTGATTGTTATCATAATTATCTTATTAGTACAAGAATTTATTATAAAAGTAATTAAGAAAAATCTCAGACATAAATATCTTATAGATAATCCTCATGGACCAAGAGGTAAAAATGATAATTATTTGACGTACTACAAAAAGAGTCAGGCAATAACATTGTTTCGTGTTATCGTAATAATTATAGCCATCATTATTCTTCTGTCAGAATGAAAAAATAATGTCTGGTCATTTTTTGCGGTATGATTGTGAGCAATAGTAATCACCTTTCAATCAGTGATACAATCATTGATGGTATATTTTACTATTTTACTACAGTATAAAGCTGGAGAAACGATTGCTATAGGAGAAAAACAAGGAGAAATCATCTCAATCAAACCTATTTTCTTAGGAATAGCAGGAATCACAGACAACTGAGAACATAATGGAAAATTTTATATTATTCCCAATAAATTAATTCTAGAAGAGGGTATTCAAAAAGTAGAGCTTAGACCAAGCTCTCTCCAAAAAGTAATATTACCATATACCTTTAATCAGAAATATTATACGGTTACATTTGATCAAATGATGATACATTTGGAATGATTCCTTGATACTTTATTACCAAAGAGAGAATTAAATCAGGTAGGATATTTTAAATCATACAATGGACATAGATATAAGATAAATCTGGATTATAGTAATGATAAGGAATGTGGTGTTGTTATTACGATTAGTTTCTTAGAAAAGCTCAGTAATGTAAGAATAACTAAAGCCAAAATTATTTCATTTATAGAAACATTTAAAAGAGTGTAATAAAAAATCCTGCATTGCGGGATTTTTTATTATCTGATTTGCTGAATATATTTCATCATTTCTTGGGTTGGAGTATCTGGATATTTGTTAGTATTACTAGAAATATTGATTATAGCTTTATTGAGAATATAGTGTCGATCATTCTTTCATAGGTCTCTCGCTTTTTGTATAATTAAAGCGATTTTATTATCGTTGTAGATATCTAATTCATTCCAGAGTTTAACCTCATAATGCTCTTGTAATTTTGGCTCTGCAAGATCTAATATTTTTATATAATCTTTTTTTGCTTTTTCTTTATTAGCTTTACAATGAGTGGCAGAATTTTCTGCTGCAGATATTTCTTTGAGGAGTTCTTCATACGCATCTATTCCACCTTCTTCTAAATTTTCTATATTATCCAAAGGAGACTTATAGGCAACAAATCCCTTATTATGTTCAACAGATACTATCTTTGTTTGTGGTTCTGACTTTGGAGTAGATACTATCTTTTGCTC
Source organism: Patescibacteria group bacterium UBA5124 (assembly GCA_002414185.1). Lineage (GTDB taxonomy): Bacteria > Patescibacteriota > Gracilibacteria > Absconditabacterales > Absconditicoccaceae > UBA5124. The sequence continues at coordinate 16,204 of DHYS01000020.1, forward strand.
TTGTTTATGAACTGTTGGTTTTGTATGAGATGAGTTATTTGACGAAGTATGAGTTGGTTTTTCAGTTGTTTGGTTTTCTTCAAAGTTTTTTTTAGCAATGATATCAATTACAATTTTACGATCTGCTTCTCAGGCTTGTGTATTATTTGATCTCTTTGTTTCGATAAATATAGCATAAAGAAGATTTTGTAATTCTTCTAAAGATTTACCAGGAAGTTTATTAATATCCAATCCATCCAATGGAGATTCATAAGCAGGAAGTTGAACTTCTTTTTTAATTGGTTGCGTAGATGTTGTTTCTTGTTTTTGATGAGTATCAACAGAACACCCCAAAAGAACAGAAGAAAGAAGAGCGCTATATCATAAGTTTGCTCGTTTTTTTTCAAATTTTTTCCATGATGTGCATTTTTCCAAATTCTTCATTACAATGAGAGAAATAAATTATTGTTGAGGAGTTTCTGGATTGTTTTCTTCTTTTTCTTGATTCATTTTTGCTCTTATGGCAAAAACAACAACCAATCATACAAATATAGCAACAAAGATTCATAAGACAATAAATACTATTTTTAACCAATTAGTACTTGAAGAGCTCGTGGTAGTACCATTTTCTGGGGTAAGATTATCAGGTACGGCCTTGATAGTATCATCATCAGTACTATTACAAGTCGCACTAGGAATATTGTATATTTGCATAATTTTACAGATATTGGTCATTACAATAGAATCCATATCATCTTTGGCTATCTGTGTATTGTCAGGAGTTTTTCCATCAGGAGCAACATGCTTTTGAATAGTATTGATAATATTTTGAAGTACTTCTTTTCTTTTGTCTTGTTGGCTAACATTGAGCGTTGTATCTCATGCAACACTTTCAAATTGTTTAAATAACGCATCAATCTCTACAGCAAGATTGATAGGCAAAAGAGAAAGAATATCAGCTTTTGCTATACCATATTCACCAAGTCCTTCAGCAGCAGCAGTAGATCTATTAGAAAGTTCTAAGAAAACTGTAGTTAAAATAGTTTCTTGATCTTTAGTAAGATTAATAGTATTTTTAGACATAAAATCTTTGAGAGAAACAACATTAGCCATAGTAGTTGCCTTGTCAGCTATATTATTTTTCAATGATTTAATCATATCTTTAAATGTCTTATCTGTTCCGGTAAGCCATTGTGGACCATTCATATCTTTAAGTAAGACATTGAGTTGATCATAAACTTTTTTAGTTTCTGCATCTAGACTAGCTTCAAAATCTACAAATCCAACACTAAAATCTTTAGACAATAATTTACCTTGTTTGTTGGTATAATAAAGTCTTCCATCTACACTATCATACTTAGCTTCATAGGTCTTCATATACAATTCATTACAAGAGAAATCAGAATCATTCAACGGATTGTTATCTCCATTACTGTCTTCTGTTACATCAGCGTCAATATAACATTCTCCTCGATTTGGATTGTGATCTATATAGAACAAGATAGTATTGTCTAAACTATTTCCTACATATAATTCAATAGTTCATGTTGATCATGTAGCAATATTAGCTTCTGGTATTGAAAGGAAATGAAAGTCTTCATTAGAAGATCATGTATCTATAGTTAGGGCAAGTCTCTTTTTGGCTTCGTTAGCATATTGATCACTAATATCTACAGATACAAAATATTTTCCTGCAGCTGGATATGTGTACATAAATGCTACTCCGGTAGTTATTACATTTTTTTCTGAACATAATTTAGAATCTAAACAAATAGACTTTTTAGCAATATCTCCTAGACTAATATCTCTAAAGATAGCTAGTTTACCAGCAGTATCTACTAATAATCTTGGTTTAAGACCGTTTTTTACAATAATATTTCCCCCATTAGACACTCCTTTGTATCCTCTGTATAATACAGCAGCTCTAGGTCTAAATCCATTTACATCACTAGGTTTGTTGTAAGAATAAGTTACACGATCTTTTTTAGTAATAAGATCCCATTCTCCATCTCCATCAAAGTCGTAATAAATAGTTCTTTCTTTGATAAAATCTGGTCTATCTGAGATAATCTTAGAAACCACATCAAAGGTTACATCATCACCTACTTCTACGGTAGACTGATTCATTTTTAAGGTTACCAAAGGAACATCTGGTCTCGTAGAATCAGGAGGAAAGAATACAATAGGACCATTTCCTATGATATCCAAACTAGATCTTTTTCCATCTTCATTATCATACATAGTAACACCAAAAGAGTATTCACCAGGTATCTTTGGAAGAGAGAAAAATGCATAAGGAATATCTCCTGGAGTGATCTTTGTTTCGATATATCTTGAAGGATCATCTTTGAGATAATNNGCTGGATCTACGGTAGCAGTTGCACTAACTTTTACAATCAATGGATCAAATTCAGAATTGAAAATATCTTTTACTTGATTTTGATTGAACCCAATTCCCATTTCGTTTCCATATTGAGGAAAGAGAAGTACTATATTATCTAGCTTAGGAAGTGCGTTTACGACCTTAAACCAGATTCTTGTTGTATTATTTTTTCCAATAGAAGTATCTTCAGCAGTAAGATCTACATAATTACATCCTACTTCATCAAATTTATATTTAAACGTAGATTGTTTATAGATTTCTTTATTCTTTGGTTGAAAGAAAAACTGAAGATCTGTAAATTCTCATTTAGTATTTACAGATAATGCAGGATTGATATTGATTTCTTGATATCTGTCGATCTGATATGCAGGATTTTCTATTTTCCCTGTGAGACTAGTAGGATCATTTTCTAGGCATACTTCATTCTGTGTGAGAATAACATTTGCTTTGTCAGCAACTTCATATGCGGCAATAGGATAATCTTTTTCTCCTACAAAAACGGTTTTTGTAACTTCATTTCTGCTTTCATTTTGACCGCTTACTTTGAGTTTTACCTTGTATATTCATGTTTTCCCATAAAGGTGACTGATTTTGTCTGTTTGAATACTTCTTTTATCATTATCAGCAAAATCCCAGTCATAGTTGAGAATTGGTTCATTAGTTTTTACAACAAAATTGAGCGGTGTTCCTCGGTTAGTAGCTATAGGAGCTACAAAAATTTCAGGTCTAAGAGTAGATTTGATTTCTACGTCTTTTTCTATTTCTCCAATCTTTCCATAATTATCTTTAACAGTAAGTTTTACTTTAAATTTACCTATAGCATTAAATTCTACAGTAACTCTAGCATTATCAGATTCTGTTTTTGTAATATTAGCTTTAGCTTCTTCACTAAAACTTCGTTCATATTTGAGATCGTCATACCCATTTGTTTTATCCATATCAGAGCTTGTAGTCGCATCTAGATAAAACTTTGAAGGATAAAGCCATTCAACTGCAGGTTGCATAGTAAATTGGGCAATAGGATCTGTAGATTCTACATAAACTTGTAAAGTATCAATATTAGTTTGTCCAAGATCATCTTCGATAGTTAATTTGATAGTATAATATCAAGGTTGTTTAAATTGTTGTTTGATAGTTTTGCTTTGGAGAGTCTCAAGTTTTACTCCATTTTGATCAAATATTTCTCGAGTATAAAGCTTGATAGAAGATAATACTGAGTATGACGGACTACCATCAAATTCAAAAGTATTAGAAGTATTTCCATTTTCTGGATTAGCTTTGATAATAGCGACAGGATCAGAAGCTATCAGAGTATAATTTTCTGAAGTAGTATTGTTTTCGTTATCTTTAACTTCTAGGTGTACTTTGTATTCTCCCTTATCAGGAAGAGATACTCTGATAAGATCAGGTTTTCCATCTCCATCTTTGATGTAACTAAATCCTTCTCTAGAAGAAATTTCCCAACGATGAGTAAGTATTTGTCTTCCTCCCATAGCGATAGTGCTAGAACCATCAAAAACTACTCCTTTCTGAGCTTCCATAGTACCGATTTTAACCTTGTTTGTTTTAGTCATTTTTTGTCCTTGAGCATAGACAGAAAGAACAGCTGATTTTGGGGATACATCTACAGCAAGAGTTGTTTCTCCATCAAGAATTCATTTAGCTTTGTTTGAACTTTTTACCGTAAGATGAATAAGATAATTCCCTTCTTTTTCAAAGGTATAATTTACTACCGGACCATTTCAGATAATTTGATCTTGTCCGTTAGTATCTCTATAATATCGGTAAAAATTTCTAGATGGAATAGTTTCTCCTGAAGGATCTTCACTTCCTCTAGCATCAAAGGTAACCGTCAAAGGAGCTGGACCAGATGTAGGAGAAGCTTTGGCTTTTGGAGAAATAGTATAATCTGAATTTATTTTTTTCAGAATATCAGTGAATGGTTTATAACAATTACGCATAAACGAATCTAATCGAGTTTTGTATTGAGGATCTGCAGTTGTTATTTTTGAAAGAGTGCTAGAAACTTGACTACATTGTTCATAAACAACTTTGAAACTATAATCTTGTGGAAATTTAGTAAAAAGTGTGGTAAAATAAGTATTTAATTCAGAAAATTTAGCTTGATTGATAGGATTGCTTATTTTATTGTAGGCATCGATTTCTACAAAAAGACCAAGAGTTTTTTCTCGTGGAGTTTTGATTTCATAGTTGGCAATATATTCATTAGGTACTGCTGCTTTAATAGAAACTAGGCTTATAAGGCTTAGTGATACAGCTCAAATGACTCAGATTTTAAGATATTTTGCAAGATGTTTGTACATGGACAAATCATTGAAAATAAAGACTATATCTAGTATATCCATTTTTAGAAAGAATTCCAAAAAACACTCTGTAATATTATCTAAATAAGATTGACTTTTTTAAGGAAAAATATATGATAAAAAAGAATTAATAAAACAAAAGAAAAATGGATAAGAAACAAATTTCAGGAATTCGTGCAAAAATTGGCAGAGTAAGACAACTTACACCAAGTATATCAGAGCTTATTAGCAAAGATTTGATGCTTAATTGGTATAATGAATCTGTACCATTTACTTTGAATATGGTTAAATCTCCATCGGGAGAATTATTGATTCAAATGGATCTTATCAAGCCCTATGAGACTCTTTGCGATCAGGTAATAAACAATGGTCAACAACCTCGACCAGATTTTGCAGAGTTTCTTTACCAGCAGGCTGAGGAGGTCTGTAGAGCAAAAAAATACAGGATACTTGAATTAAAAGGTAGTTGGCCACTGTTTGAAGCAGTTGTTGTTAATAAAAGTTCCAAAAAAAAAGTAAAAAAGTAAGTTAAAAAGTATAGCTCCGTGTCAGTATGTGATACGGAGTTTTTTTGATAAAGCATCCCTTGAAAAATCTTTTCTATTCTCTACACTCTCCAACATATGTAATTTTACACCCTTACTTTGTATAGATGGATCTGAATATCTACAAGCAACAAATGCAAAAATCAATTGAATACCTAGAAAAAGAACTTAAAGGACTACAAATGGGAAGAGCTTCTACAGGATTAGTAGAAAATATCGAAGTAGAAATGAGTTATGGTTGAATGATGAAAGTTCCACAAGTAGGACATGTTACTCTTATGGATGGACAAACTATCAAAATAGAACCATGGGATAAAAATGAACTTAAACACATAGAAAAAGCTATCTATGATGCAAATACTGGACTTACTCCGCAGAACCAAGGATCTTATATTATGATCAAGATACCACCTTTGACGCAAGAGAGACGTCTAGATATCCAAAAACAAGTAAAGTCTATGGGAGAAGAAATTAAAGCTCGTATTAGACTTGTAAGACAAGATGCAATGAAAGATACTAAAAAACAATTTGATGATAAGCTTATTGGAGAAGATCAACACAAAGCAAACGAAAAAAATGTTGATAGTTTAGTTAAAGAAATGAATGATGTGATTGATACTCATGTGAAATCTAAATGTGATGATGTAATGAAAGTATAATTACTTACCAATATCAGAACAATATTTATTATTTATAATATAAATTGATACTATGAATTTATTTATGCTCCTTTTTACAGAAATTCTTTATCGTCCGATATTTAATGTACTTATTATATTTCTTGCAATCTTTGGAGGAAACCTAGGTATAGCTATTATTCTTCTTACGATTATTGTAAGACTTGCTATGATCAAACAAACTTCTATAGGAAATGATATGCAAAAAGGTATGGGAGATCTTCAACCAAAACTCAATGAACTTCAAGAAAAATACAAAGATGATCCAAAAAAACTTTCTGAAGAAACAATGAAAGTTTTCAAAACTCATGGAAAAGGACCACTCAAAGGATGTTTGATGATGTTTATTCAGATTCCAGTTTTTATAGGACTTTTAACAGTTGTTAGAAAGATTTCAAACAATCAAATTCCTACAGAATGGCTCTATAGTTTCTTTCCTTTTGGGGTTAAATATCTAGATCCTGCAAATATTAATCATATGTTTTTGGGTATGGATCTCTTAGCTACAAAAAATATTGTTTTGACGGTTATATCTGCTGTATTTACCTATCTTCAGATGAAGCTTACGACACTCGCTAAGCCGGCTACTCCTATGATACCTGGTGCAAGCACTCCAGATATGGGAAAAATGATGGGATTTATGAATATCTTTATGGTATTTATGATTGGATCATTTGTATACAGTACACAAGCTGGTATAGGTCTTTACCTAGCTACTACTACAGTATTTAGTGTGGCGCAATATACATATCAATACAGATCTCTTCTCAAAGCAAAATTTCTAGAATGGAGAAGTAAAGGACAAAATATAGTAATCGGAAAATAAGAAAAAGCTGACCAATTGGTCAGCTTTTTTAAGAAATTAATTTCCTTGATAAGATTTTGATTCTTTTTGTGCTTTTTGAAGAGATTCTTGTTGATTTATTTGTGCATTTACAAGTTCTTGTTGTAATATACGCAATTCATCATTATCTTTTCTGATTTCCTCTTTTTTGTCTTCTATATCTTTTTGTAGTTCTTCTGTTTTATCTTTTGCAGAATCATATTTTTCCCATGCTTTTGTAGGGTTGCTTTTATTGTCTCCACATCACGTAAGAAGTAGAGATAATAATGCTAATTTGCATCAAATATCTGCTATTTTTTGGTATATTTTTCCTTGTTCTTTGTGCTGAATAGTATGTAGGTTTTTCATAGAAAAAAATATAAGGGAATAAATTCCCTTATATCATGGTGATTTGATGTATAATGTCAATATAATATTTATTGTAAATCTTTTTTGAAAGAAGAGTAGTTTTCAATATACATATTTTCGAAATCAATATATATTTTTTCTATAAAATCTTCGTAATCTGGTATACATTTAGCTAAATAGGCATATATTTCTTTATCACTTGCTTTAGATTTTGCAAGTGTAGAAAATTCTCCTAGTTGTTGATCAGAAAGTTTGGTAGCGATATTAGTCATTATTCGATCAAAAAGAACAGGTTCTACATCCTGACTAAGCATATCTAATGCATCATCATCAATATCTGGATTAGCTTTGATAAGAAGTTGTTCTATAAAGTTTTTATTAATAGTATTCATAGGTAGAAAGAAAAGAATAAATTACATTGTAGTTATATGGTATTTTTAATCAGATTTTTTGTTGTTTTTATCTTGTGCAGGAGGGGTTGGATCATTTTTTCACTGTTGAGGAGGACGATCATTTTCACTAGTAGGCATAAATGTATTGTCCCAAGCAGTTCCTATAGGATATCATGCACTACTTGCAGTAGTAGTAGTTTGAGATGCATTGATAGCAAGATTACTAAATCTAGATGCTTGATATAATGTTTCTTTTGGTGCTTCTGTTGCTATAGCAGATATATTTAAATGTAATCCTCATGAACTTACTGCAGGATTAGTACTATTTGCTAGTGCCTCAGCAGTTTCTTTGATATTGTTTAATAATCTCATATTTGCTAAATTTACATTTTCATGTCATACAGGATATGTTGGGAAATTGTTTCCGTCTATCCAAGTCTTCAATTGATTAGCATAATCCAAATTAAGATGTCCTTGACCAGTTCCTGTTAATCCATCTATATGTTGTTTAATAGCTTCTTTCCATGTATTTAACTGAGCATCAGTAAAATTACCTGAAATGACTTTAGTAGCATCAGTAGATCAAGAAAGCGTTAGATCAAGTGTTCATCAAGACTGAACATTGTTTGTATTATTTAAGAATTCTGTAAGTTGTTTTTCTATATTACCAGAAGCATAATTTGTATCTTGGTATTTTCCAAGAGCATATTCTGCTCTCATATCATCAACTCATGTTGTATGAGTAGTAGAAGTAGCTTCTTTTGCTGTGAGAGCACCGATTCCATAAGAGATACCAAAAGCTATAGCACCAGCTTTAGATGCCCCAATAAGTGCTTGTTGCCACTCTCTTGATTGAAATCTTTCTCTCGCTTTACGGTATCATTGAGTATTATGTTTATCACCACTTAATGTACCATTATTTAATAAACTGATGGTATTAGCATAGCTATTTGATATTTTTCTTTTTGTATAAAAACTACTATCAGTTCTAAGTGTATTCATATCAGTACCCATTCTTAGTGTAGATGTAAGAATTAATCTTTGAAGTTCCTGATATTCTTTTTCAGCTATAGTAGGTTGGTTAGAACCCAAGAAGTTTTGTCCTGTATAATTATGAAAGTCTAAACGAGCAATTCACTGAGAAGTAAGTCATATTAAAGTATTTTGTTGAGCAGGTGAGAGATTTTCCTGTTGAAGAAGATCTTGTATTCTACTATTTAATTCATTTGTAAAAGAGAGTTGATCATGAGATGTTTCAATATAATATTTCATCATTCTTCTATCTTTGTGTTTTGGTCCCCAAAAGCGTCACTCCCATCGAGACATTCCTGCTACAGCACTAGCTATGCGAGAACGTTCATCACGTTTATCTTGAAGATTGGTTGCTTGTTGTCTTAGATATTGTCTATGTTCTTTGTTGTAATGAGAATATTTAGCAAAAAGTGTTTTAGTGAAAGCAACTCCACCAGTGATTCCAGCTGCAGCTAAAGTTCAAGCTCATAAAAGAGCTGCAGATCCAATACCAGCACCAACCATAGTTCCAAGTTTTACTCATCCTCGTAGATAACTAGTAAATTCTCTAACTCCAGGATGTTCTTTCATATATTTAGAATTATGCCATGGATTATCGATCCATCTTCCTGTTTTAGCCCACCAATTTAATTTTTCTTCAACATTGTATGCTTCATCTCCTTTTGTAAGGATTTGTAATTTAAGTTTCATTGTTTGTTGTGAAATAGCAGAGAGAGCTTGGTGATTGCATTGAAAAGAAATAAGATCTCTCATGGTATTTGGATTGTCTAGATTGAGTTTAAGTGTTTTAAGGAAACTAGGAAGTGTTTTAAAATTCTTTATATAGTTTGCAATTTGTGGTCTAGCGTATTTATCTAAAGCATCAGAAAAGTCTGAATAGGTTTTAGGATTGGTTTTTCGATCCACGTATTTTGTAGTAGATTCATTAATTATCCATGTTGAAATATTATTAGTAAGTGTTTGATGATCCTTAAATACTTTAGTTTTTTCTAAAATATTAGTACTCATTTGTTGAATATCTTCTTGTTTGATAAGTTCAGTAAGAGGTCTTCGAGGGTTAAGAGTAGCTGTTGCAGGTCTAGTTGAATCTAGGGATCCTGACATAGCTAATATACGATCAAACTCTACTTGGAAAGTAGTATCTGTCATAGTACTTGTTCGTCAAGTACTAGCATCTCCTGTATATCAAGCAATAAGTTGTTGAAGTTCTAATTGAGTATTAGGAAAATCATTTTCAATAGTTTCCAAGATTCTTGTGATCTTTTTATTGAACCCTGATTGTTGTTCCATTTCATGTCTATCTGCAGCTGATGTTGTATCATTATCTCGGCTTAAGCGCCCGGTATTATTCCAGCTAGTATAATTTATTTTATCTTGAACCATACGATCTTTGATAAATCTTCTTCTAAGGAAAAGATTGATCTTATCTGGTATATTTCGTATTCATGTTTTCTTATATCTTTTTTGAAGTTCTTCAGAAGCTTCGCGTTCAGCTATAGAACGTCTAATAGCCATAGTATCAGAAAGAGTCGCTGTTACTTCTGCTTCACCAGAGATTTCTGGATTAGGAATTACTGGTTCTGGTAATATTGGTTCTGGTTCTGGTAGTACTGGTTTAGTTTCAACCAGTCTAACAATATGATAAATTTTACTATTGCTACTATCTATTTCTTTTTCTAACTGTTTTTGATTTTCATGTAAACCATCAAGTTTTTTTTGAAGTCTTTTTAGTTCTTCTTCTTTTGGTCTTCTATCTAATTCATTATAATGCAATCTATCTGAATTTAATTCAGAGAAAAGTTCATCATATTTTTTTTGAACATACTTTATTTCTTGTAGTAAACCTTCTAATTCTTTTTTCTTAGAAAGATTTTCTTGTGATTTAATTATAATTTTTACGTATTCTACAGGGTAACCAAGTTTTATTAATGAATCTCTACATGTAGTAGCCTCAGTCGTAAGTTCTTCTTCTGATTTCTCATTAGTAGTTCACTCATTGTTGATTTGAATTTGATATTTATTCTTTAAAGGCTCTTCTTTAGGATTGTCTAAAATAATTCTTTCAGCAAATTCTGTATCCAATTGCTTACATCTTTTATCATCTCATTTATTCTTAGCATATTCATTACAATAATATTGATAATCTTTTTGGTCTTCCAGTTTGATTCTATTACCTGGTTTTATTGGTAATTCACCACTAGGAATATTGTTATTATCACTACCTCTTAATTTTCTAATATCTTGAGCGACATTATCTCTATTTACAAAAAGATTATCTTCCAAAATTTCTTTTGTTTCTGTTTTTTCAGTAGTTTTCAATCCTTTTATTTTATTATTTTCATTATCTTTCTTTATATTTTCTTTTTTGATTTCTTCTTTTTCATTAATATTTTTATTTTCATTCTCTTTTTTCATTTTTCTTTTTTGATTATTTTCCTCTTTTTTAATCTTGAAATTATCAAGCGCTTGTTGTATGGTATCATTGATCTTCTGAAGTTCTTCTTCTTTCCATTTTATGATAAAATGCATCATATTGGCTTGTTTTTTACCAAGAAGATCGATTTTACCAGCATATGTAGCATCTTTATTTAAGTCATTATAAGTGTTTTTTGCACTGTTTTCATCATCAGCAAAATCAATCATATGACCATTATCCAAAATTATTCTATTAGCAAGAGCCCAATCTGTTCATTTAATTCCTTCTTCATTATTTTCATTTGAGAAATGTTTATAATTATTGAAAATATCCTGATATTTATTCTGATCAATAGAAATATCTTTACCATCAACCTGTATTGTTGAAGGTAATCAATTGTTGTTTTTTCTGCTTTCATACAACTGAAAAGCTACTGTTCAAGGAGAAACAGGAACGTAATTTAGTTGTAAGGTTGCAAAAACCTGGTTTCTAGTTTTTTCAACAATTTTTTGCTCCCCTTTATTAGGGTGATTTTTTATCCATTCTTGATGATTAAGAAGTGTATAATCATTTTTCTTTTGTGAAGGACTCATGCTAATAAGAAAATATATAAATAATACTAACAATAGTATACCCACAATATATCATAAACACAAAAATCGTTTATTTCCATAAAAATAAAGGCTTGACATTTAATATTAAATAATTATAAAATAGATGTAAAACAAAAAAAGAGTATTAATTTAAAATTTGAAAATATGAAAGATTTTATCGAAGAACATCCTTGGTTAAGTGCATTAATTGGGATAATGTTGTTATGTATTATTGGTAGTGGTATTTATTTTTTTGGGTTCTATAAACCCGAAGTTTATAGTACTATTCAACAAAAAGACGAGATTATTGCCCAAGCGCAAAAGGATTCTATTTATCAAGTAGCCATTGCTGAAGTAAAAAAACAGAAATCCGACTCTATTATTCAGGCAAAGGATGATGCGATTTTAATAGCTGAAACAGAAAAAAATCTTGCTAATGATGCAGCAAAATCTGCTCAAGCAAAGTTAGACTCTATGACGAAAGCTATAGCCGATGCCAAGGCAAAAGCCAATAAAAAGCCGAAAAAAACTCGCTATGATATTTCCGTAGAAGCTGGTCAGATGACTGCAGAGACAGGAGATACTATCGAGGTTGCTATTGGGGAAAAAGATGAGCTTTCGCTCATTGAAGGAAAGCTAAATAAAAAGGGTGAACAAGCCATTGAGCTCAATGGAAAACTTCTCTGGGTGAGAAGTTATGAAGTTAAAGACGATAATACCTTTGTAGCTATTCTTGGGGATGAGAATCAGAAAGATATGCCGCTTCCTTTGAAACATAAGGTATTGATTGCTCTTGTAAGTTTAACCGGTTGTTATTTTGCATTCTTCTTCAGAAAAAGAAAGAAAGCTACAGCCTAAAGAAAAAATTTTTTTTAAAAAAAGGGGACACAGGTTATTTACCTATGTCCTTTTTTCGTTAGAAGAAATATATTATTGTTTGGTATAAGGAGCTATATAGACTACACATCATTTACCCAAGTTGTCATAAAAAATTCAAAAGTCTGCTATATTAATACACCCATGACTAATATAGTTATCTTTGATATCAGGACTTTGCTGAGCCTTGATATAGCTACTATCTTTGCTTTCTATAAACATAGGATGAAGTCAAAATTGATATTTTTTATCTTCATATCTCGTATCTCTTTTGTTAGTGATTTCACTTACGGGAATAAGGATTTCCGCTTTAGCGGGTCAGTCTATTTTATAACTTTCATCCTTGAGCGATCTTTCTTTTTCTATTACAAAGAGTCACTCAGGGGTATTTCTATTTACTGGTTTATCACTTTCAAATCTTCCTTCGGTTGTCTCATAGTAAGGGTATGGTACCCATTCTCCTTTTTTACCAAGATCTTTTCCTAAAAGAACATCTTGAGAAAATATATAACGATTTTCTTTATCAAAGAGATATGCTTTAGCAGTATTTTTAGAGACAATAACATAGTGTTGTCCTTCATTAGATAATGTTCCATCAAGGAATTTTTTGTATACGTCTTTGACGTCTTGTGATACCTTTGGATGAGAAAGAAAAGCATAATTTTGAAGATAAAAGAGTGGGTCAGTCAGTCTTTGTAAGGTAGTCTTATCTAGAATATTGTCAGCTTTATTTGATGTATATTGAGAGTTTTTGTTCATTCCAACTATTTCTTTTATATGGACAATATCTCCGATACGAAGACTATTTTTTACCATATCTTTTACAAAAGAGCTATTGATAGAGTTTACAGATTTTATGATATCTTCATAAGAAATATCTGGTGTAAGATTAGTATTTGGAATATAGGAACGAAGATTGTCTACAGTCAAAGAATCAGGATTGATATGATAGTCTTTTTCTGGAAATTTATGTTTTTCAGGAGTTTTTTGAGGAATAACCTTTTCAGGAGTTTCTTTGATAGGTGCTTTTTTAGGTTTATTTGCTTGATATTGTGCATACGTATATATTCCGAAAGCAATAGCAGCAGTTACAGTAAGAATTCCCAATGATCTCATAATTTTTTTAATAGGAAACGCCGTACTAAAATGATCACGTTGTCTAGGTGTTAATTTCTTTTCTATCTCTTCGGGAGTAGGTGTGTCTTGCGTAATAGTAATAATTTCTTCTTTTTCTTGTGGTGATAAATTATCATCAATTCTCTTAAAATTAAAGATATTATGTAGTACTTCTAAGAAAGACTTTCTATTTGTTGTATTAACTGGTTTTGGTGTGATAGGATCTTTTACTTTTTTCTTTTTTTTAGGATGATTAAGAATTGCTTCTATATTAGAAATTATATCCTCTTGTTGATTAATAATCCTGGGTGAAATAGGGGTTATTGGTTTATTAGTAGAAGGATTGATTGTTGTTGTATTTTGTTGAGGAGGATTTTTTGGTGGAATATATGTCTTTTTAGTAGTTGCTTGATGATTAAGAATTGCTTCTATATTAGAGACAATAAGATTTTGAACATCATTAGTTTTGTCTCCATATAGAGAAAAAGATTCTTCATTGTTTTTTTTTGAAGATAATGATGAGTTATATTGTTGATTATTTGTTTTATTCATCCAAAAAAACTAAATAATTTAAAAGGCTGCTAATCTACGTCTCATACTTCTAATTAGTCTACCTGAAAGAAATGGATTCTGGAAAAATTCTTTTCTTTCTTGATCATTACATCTAATTCTTTGAGGAGGAACATTATTAAAATCTAAATGTGCTTCATTAGCACCATTAGGAATAGGATTAAGTGCTCTATCTTCAATTTCTAGATAAGAAAGATTTCCAGCATCATCAAAAATATAAACTCTTCCTGTTTTTTCATTATTTAGATCAGAAACAGCAAAGTTTTCAGGTCCAATCATATTGTTTGTTCTTAGTCTACCTACCATAGCTTCATTTACCTGAGCAACAATCTCCAATTCTAAACCATTAAAAACTCTTTCTCTTTGTATTTTCTTTCTCAATAAGGATCCAAGATTACAAGAACTATATTCATATTTTTCACCTTTAAACTCTCATGAAAGAGTAAATTTACCATCATTAAAAGTGATGTTTACAGATTTTTTACCAGCTTGTGCTGATGTAGTAAAGTTGAAATCATAATTTGTTTTACCATAGGCAACTCTTCCCCATAGTTTCTTTGCAGGTCAAAATCTCCAAAATTGATTAGTGTTATAACGTACAAGAGATTTATTTCTAGCATTATTAACACTTTGTTCATATTCTCTCATAGTAGAATTCATAATGAGATTAATCTGATTAGAAAGGTGTGTTATTCCTTCTTCCAATTCATTAATATTATGAAGATTTTTATAGCGTTCTTCATTAAAAATAGTTACGTTTTGTCTAGTTCTTGCAGTAGCTCCTCATGGATTTTGTGATCCTGCGCGAATGATTAAATTATTATTTCTTACATTTGCATCTATTCTGTCACATGGTACAGCTATTCCACTAGGATCAGTAAAATTAGTAACAGGAATTTCTCTACTCAATCTTTGAGGTGACATCATAACTACAGATTTGATAATATCCAAAGCTAAGCGACATCTCAATTTTCTATTGAGAGGTTCTCCGTCTTTAGTTGATCTTCTTTCAAGGATTGCTCTAACAAGAGCTATATGGTTTGGTCAATCTATGATTTCTGGTTCTTCCTTACCTTCTATGGTAATAGTTGCAGTCATTTTATTAGTTCCAAGTACTTCAACATGAGTACCATATTTGATAGTTCATTCTTCTGTTTCGAGAGATTGATCATTTATAGATTGTTCTCTTCCTTGAAAAAACTTAGTATAATTATTTTTATTAGAAGTTCTTCTTCTAAGTCTTTGCCATACAGAGTTAGAATGCGCTTCTGGTTCAGCGCCAGCAGGACCAGCTGGTATAGCTGCTAGAGCTCTAAGATGATCGTTATTGTCTACTTTATTATTTACTACATCTGTTTGAAATTCCATAAGTGTACGGAGAATTTGATCACGTCCACCTACATTATTGATTGATTCTTGAATTTCTCATCTTACATAATTTCTTACATTTTCACCGAGAGTAGTACGAAGATAGTCAATAAATGTATTTTGATTCAAGAGGTATTGCTGAGGAACATTTCTATCTTCTCTTGTCATATCTGCCATAAATCCTGTTTGAAGAACACCTAATTGAATTACAGGTATCAATCCAGGAATAGCTCTAATTCTTTCAATCAAAAGATTTCTTCTTATAGTATCATTGTAGATTGTGTCAATCTCAGTTTGATTTCCTCCTTCGCGTAAAATATTTCGAATTACTTCGTTTTCTAGTTCTTCTCTTGTATGATCACTATATTCTGCTGCTATTCTTTGATCAATAATTCATCATCAGTTTAGTACATTATATGCGTTCTGACGATCTGCTAGAGATAATTGAGGATTGTTTATAGTTAAAGTAAGTGGTTTAAATTGATCGACAAGTAAACCAGTAGCAGGATCTTGAACTCTTCCTCTAACATTGAGAGAAAGTTTTAAAGGGAATTGGATACCTTCTAAAGGTAAAACAGTTACATTAGTCATATTCAACATACCATTTTGAATTTGTATTCCTGTAAGAGTAACTGTTTGTCCAGTACTTGTAGTGACTTGAAGATTATTGTTATTATTAATTCCTACTCTAGTAAGAATTTGTCCATCACCATTAGCGAGTTCATAGTCTATAGGATAATTCTGTGCGCCTATTTGAGTTCCATTAGGTACAAAAAGAGTATTTAAATCAATAGGACCTTGAATTCCTCCATTCATATCAATAGTCTGAGAAGGTATTTCATGATTAAAATTTTGTTGTCCAAGTCTAAAAATTTGTTGTCCAATATTTACAATTTGTTGAATTTCTTGTCCTCTTATATTAGTTAGACCAGGAGTACTATTAATGTTGTTGAGATATTCTTGCAATCTTTGTAAAGGTAAAAGTTGATTAAGAACATTAAGATTTGCTTGATATCTTTGGCGAATTTGAGGTAAAGTATTTTCAAGATTTTCTATCTGAGTTAATGCAACATCTATAGCAGCAAGTTGTTGTGTTGCATTAGGATTTGGCGCTCGATTGATAACTATAGTATTTTGTAAATTAGGTAATCAAAAATTTTGTGGAGTAGGAATTGGAGTAGGGGTCAAACTTCTCACAAGTGTTTGAATTTGTCTATCAATATCTTGTATTTCAGTAATTGAAGATATTTGCTGGTTTCGGTTGATTATATCTTGATTTAATCTTACTTGTTCATTAGTTAGTGTTGTTATGTCTGCTTGTGTATTACCGGTTGCTCCTATGTTTTGAGCTGCGGCTGGAAGATTTGCTCTTTGTGTAGTTAAATTTCTTGTTAAAGTTTGTCTATGAGTATTAAGTTGTCCTGCTAATGCATTTGCTCTTTGTGTAGGTCTTCCAAGATTATCTACTTCATTTAATAAGGCATTCTGTTCAATAGACGAGATTTGTTCTAAAATTCAAGAAATATTTGTACAAGCATTTAAATTTCTTTGAGCATTTGATATATTTGTATTTAATGTTTGTCTGTTTGCTACCGGATTATTAATATTAGTTCTTCTTATTTGAAGATCTTCTATTTGTTGTAAAACTCAGCGATTCTGATTAAGTCTATTTCTAATCTGAGAAATTTGATTTGGTAAGGCATCTAAGGCTGGAGTAGATGTATTAGTAATTGTATTTATTTGAGTTTGAATATTTGCTGCTGTAGCAATAGCTCCAATACTCGTGCTAGGAATATTTGTATTATTTACTTGTAATGGTGTCTGGACTCCATTTACAATATTAGGAAATGTACCTCAAACGGTAGTAATACGAGTTCCTAAATCCACAAGATTTCTAGTCGTAGTTAACTGATTGATAAGTTCATCATTTAATACGATACTTGGTTGATTAGTAAACAATCCTAAAAGATTACTAGAAATTCTATTCTGAGTATTTGTAGTGTCAGAAGTTTCTAATATCTGATTGAGTCCTTGTACCTCTTGTATTAAATTTCAATTATTGACAGCCATTTTTAAATGCAAAATATATAAAATTTATTATTTTTTGCTCTCCTTTTTATAATTCCATGCGAATTTTTTCTTAAATTTTTTCCATTGTGAGCCTAGTTCTTTTTTTCCTAGTCCATGATTATACCAATCAAAGGTAATATATTTAAGTGTAGATAGGGACGTTCTAATAGGATAGGAAATCAGATTTTTTGTTTGCTTGGGAATACTTTTGATAGCTTTCCAAATTCCCCAAGATTTCTTTTCTTTCTTCTTTTCCTCTTTTTTAGTTTCAGGTTTGGTTTCAGTTTTTTTCTCTGGTTTGGTTTCACTAGAACTGCTTGGAGTCTCTTCTTGTTTGGGAGATGTTTCCTCTTTTTTCTTTTCTTCTTTTTTTTCTTCAGGCTTAGTTTCAATTTTTTTGTCAGATTTTTTTTCAATAGTATCAGTTGTTATTTTTTCTTTTTTCTTTTCTTCAGATTTATTATCAGATTCTTTCTTTTCCTCTTTTTTAGTTTCAGGTTTAGTTTCAGTTTTTTTCTCTGGTTTGGTTTCACTAGAACTGCTTGGGGTAGCTTCTTGTTTGGGAGATATTTCCTCTTTTTTCTTTTCTTCTTTAGGTTTCTTTGCTGCAGCAGCGGCATACTCTGAGGCTGCTTTGGCACCTTTTTCTTTAACTATCTTTTCATAAGTTTTTTGATCAAATCCTCATAATTTTTCCTGATCTACCCATTCTTCAGGATTAAAATATTTAGGATTTTCCTGAATTGTATTTCAGGTATTTGTAGTGAGATTTTTAGCAATATCTTTTTTTGTATCAGAAACAGTTGCTCCATGTTTTGGAGTTTCTTTGGCTTCAGATAATGTATTAATTGACTGTTTTGTTGTCATGGGAAAAAAGAAAGATAAAGTTTATGTGTTATTGTTTATTCGTCTTCATCTTCAGAAAGATAATCAGCAATGATTTCTGCTGTAGTTTCTTCTAGAAGAGTAGTATAGTTTGGTATTTTATTAAATAAGAAAGATTCAAAAGATTCTTCACTTTCTAGTTTTCTAGACTCGATTTCTTGTTCATCTACTAAACCTTCAATTTTTTCAAAGAAGTTTTCTTCAAGGAGTGTTTCTAAAATATCTTTTTCTGTATCTTCAAGAGTTTCTCATGCATATTCAGCTATTTTTTCTAACAAGAATTCTTTTGATTGAGCAAGTGTTGTAAGCATAATCGACAATAAATAAGAGATTAAAAGTTATTTTGAGATTGAAGTTTTTCAAAGTATTTATCTTTAGCTGTTCTTACTTCTTTTAAGAGAACCGCTTTAAGGGATTCCTTCCATTTGCTTTCATTACCAGCTTGGCATCTATCTAAAAGAATTTCTATATTTTTTCTAATATCTTCAGCTTTTCGATTCCATGTAAGTTTTACTCGTTGTCTTTTGAGAGATTGTCTTGCTCAAAAGAGTTTGCTTTGAGTAATCCCCATAGCATAGATAAGAAGATTTTTTGGATAAGAAACATCTTTCTTTAGTTTCTCAAAAGTTTTGAGCATATTTGCATTTCTTCTTCTTTCTAGACTAAAATAATCTCACAAACTAGGAGTATCTGTAAGAAGACTTTGTTGTTCATCTTCTTTTTCTTGAAGAAGTTTAGAAAGTCTATCAATTTCTCCTTTTTGACTAGTGATTTCTTTATTTTTACCAGTGAGTTCTGCTCTATATTTTTTGATGTCTTCAAGAGTTTTATCTTTGATATCTTTCTTTTTCTTAGATTGAGTATTTGTAATATTAGTGGTATTGTTAGGTCTGTTTTTTAGTTCATCTCTGATTTTTGCAGCAGTTTCATAGTCTTCGTTTTGTATAGCTTCTTGTTGTTTGTTTTTTAACTCAGCTTCATTCATTTGAGAAAAATCTACTCAGGTATTTAGCTGATTAGAAGATTGATTGGCGCTAGAAGCTATGGTACTAGAAGAAGCTAGAGTATTCATGATAAACCTATTAAACAAATTAAAATTTTGTCCTTATATAGATTGTACCCTAAACGAAAAAATTAATCAAATAAGTTCTTTATTTATAAAAAATAATAGTTGACAGAATTATAAAAATATATTTAATATCAATAGAGTGTAGATTAATTTTTGTTTAATATTAGTTAAATATGGTTGAATATAGTTTGTATATCAAACCATCGTAGGGACAGATCAATAATCTGTCCGATAGAAATCAAACCATCTGTCGGATAGTACACGAGTTTTTCAAACTAAACCAAAAGATAATTTTTACAATTTTCCCGTGTTGATATAGCTGGAAAGCAAAACGTTGACTAAGCAAATCATGGCCGAGCAAGCATGGCGGATTTGCGAGTCCTAGACCTTTTTGGATACTTTTTGCGGTAATGGGAAAAAGTATCAAAATGAATTTAAGAAAAAAATTAGATTCCGGCTCCAACCTGCCTGCTGGTAGGCAAGCGGACAAAGCCGGAATGATATAGAAAATAAAAAATTTGAAAAATTATTTTTTTATCTTTTAACCTTCAAAAGATTTCATACGGCATAGATCAATATTCCCACACCTACAACAAAAAATGTTCGATCTATTCAGATAAAACTAGATATTATACCAAAAGATAGTATTCAGATTACATTTCCAATCATTGCAACAAATTGATTAAATCCAGTTACTTCAGAGGCATGTTTTTCATCCATTTCTTCTGAAATAGTAGCAGATATTATTGGTCTAATAGTTGCTAATCCCATAGCAATACCAAATGAAAGCCCAAGAATACTTACAAAATTATCAGAAAATCCAAGAACTGAAAAGAGAATACTCATAAAAACTAAACAGATCATAATTACTGTTTTCTTATTGAGAGAGTTCATGACTCATATGGTCAAAATATTTGTAAGATAAGGGACCTTCATTAATCAAACAATTAGTGCAATTTGCCATAATCACAAGTTTTGTTCACTAGCAATAAGTGGAATAAAAATAAATCCTATATAATTAAGCATATTAAATAAGAGTTCGAATATCATTCATTTGCGTAATTCTGGACTATAGTGCGAAAATGATCTAAGACTCTTTTTGATATATCATAGAGAAAAAACTTCTTGAAAAAATTCTCTCAAAAAACTTTTTTTTCCAAACAAATGAACAAAATGATCTTTTTTTAGTAAAGGAAGTCTCCTATCGGTAAATAGAGAAACAATACTAAACAAAGAAATAAACAAAAATACCCAAGGCAACGCTATATGATCTATAAACAATGCACAAAGTGCAGCTCCTAAAACATAGGCAGCATTCCAGCTAGAAAAATAGAGTGAAAAAGAATTTGTACTAGATTCTTTAGTTGTAACTAAGCGGATATAGGATTCATAACTCGTAAATAAACATGCACTAGCAAATCCATTGAGAATAGTAGCAACGATCAATAACCATGGTAAATGAGCAAATCCCGCAATAGCATACAAGATACCTGCTCATATATAGATGATTTTACTTACAAAGATAATATATCTGATGCTCATATGATCTTCTATTTTTCCGATAGAAAGAGAAAAAATCATTTTACTCAGAGGCATTAAAGCTCCAACCAAAGAAATCAGAAAAATACTACCCAACTGTTCTTTTAGATAGACAGAATAAAAAGCATCAGCTCACAATCCCCAACCCAAGATAAACAAAAATAATGAAAAAGATATAATTCTGATTGATATCGGGAACGTAAACAAATCACGTTTAAAAATACTTACTATTCCATTGGTTAACTCCTGTTGACGATTCTGAAAGAACTTTCGCATAGAAATACAAAAAATTACGAATAAAAGACATAAAAGTATAGTTAATTTTTTTTTCTTGTCAAAAAATCAAAATTTCTTCCTCAAAACTACCCCCAAAATTTGCAAAAAAAATAAAATTTGCCTATAATAGGTATATTTAGCAGAAATCTTGCAAAAAAATGTGAGGAGAATTAAATGACATAGAGTCAGCTAAGCAATTAGAATCTAGATTACAAGAAGGTTGTCTTAACTATCTTAATGACAGTCTTCATTTTTTCAAAAATGAAAAAATATCAGATCTTAATACATTAAATGATAAGCAAAAAGAAAAAATTATAGAAAATATACAATATCTTAAATCTATAGACGTATGTTCTTATATAAAAACATATCTTCCTTGAAAAGAAAAACTAATTGATGATCAAATTTCAAAATTAACTGAAAAGGTAAATAGTTTACAAAAGATAAGAATTACAAAAGCTGAGGATATAAGTCAATCTATTAATAGAGCGTATGATAGATGGCGTGCTGCAAATTCTAATGCAGATTTTTTTGATAATGCTAGAAAAATAAATCCTAAAGCTGAACAACGAAATTGAAATCGTCAAGAATATGATATTTTAATACAATGGGCAAAGGAAAATAAAAATACTCTAACAGAAAAAGACAAAAAATGATTTAAAGCATATTTGACTCAAAATTTTTCTAGTAAAGATATTCTTGATTGGTGATTTAATTTTAAGTATGACAAAGAATCAAAAGCTCTTATAGAAAAACGAAGTAAAATAAACTTTGATGATAAAAAAGTAAAAAATAGTATAGAAGCGTCTTTAAAGAAAAATAGAAGTAATAGAGAAAATGATAAATATAGTGACGAAGAATTAAGAGCTTCTGGTAAAAATTTCTTGGTAATGGAAGCTGTAAAAGATACTTTAATAAATTCAATAGTAAATGATTCTCAATTAGCTTTAGATATAAATAATAATACCCCCAAAGCTATAGATAAAAAATTAAATGAATCCTATAGTTCACAAAACCGTGCTATTATAGAACAAAAATCTCAAGATTATCCAGATGTTAAAGAGTATTTTGCAGTATTACCACCAGAAGAACAGCAAAAATTAAATGCATCCAAAAATTTCTGAGCAATTATTGATGTAATGATTCAGCATAAATTACCACCATTTAATGATAAGATAAAAAATCTACAACAATGATTAGATAATGTTGATAAGATACAAGTATTAAGAGAAAGATTTGAAAGATTAGATAAGTTTCAAAGTTTATTACAAGGAGCATATGGTACCGTAGAAGAATTTGAAACATTTATAAAAAAAGTCGAAAAAAAAGTAGATGAACAATTGAAAGATAAAAAATTAGACCCATTAGATAGAAAAAAATATGTCTTAGCAAAGGCTTATGAGTTAGCTATTAATGATAAAAACCTTTCTGAAGAAAAGAGAAAACAAATCAAAAATCTTTCCTTAGATTTCTATGAACAAACCAAAGATTTTGTAGAATTCGACCAAATCCGAAGTAAGGAAATGCTCGAAGAAGTAAAAACACTTTCTTATCAAAAATACCAAGAACAAACACAAGAAACTCCAAAAAATACAACCTTTGATAAGATGAAAGACAAGCTTTTGACACCAGAAGCTATGAATGTACTCTTTGATAAAAATCCAAATTATCAAAAATATCAAATAGGAGAAGAGACATTCAAAGATGTTCCTGAAGAAAGTATGTTAAAATTTAATAAAGCGATTATTCCAGAAGGATTAAAAAAGTTTTTTGATGAAAAAGGTGATCTTAATCCTGAAGAAGTCAAAAAAGCTAAACCAGAAGAAAAGAAAAATCTAGATGAATTTCAAAAAAATAGAATCAACGATACAAAATCAGAATTAGCAAAAGATACCAATGAAACCGTAAAAGTACAAGCTATCAATATCTGTATGGATACGCTCAAGTCTATGTTTGATATCACAGTAGAAAATAAATGAGAAGTAGAAAACTGGATGAAGTCATTTGAAACAGCAAATACGCAAGGAGCAAATAAACTAGAAAATACAAAATTAACCATCAAATGATCTATCAAAGGAAAAGAAATTATGATAAAATACGATCTTGCAACAGGAAAACTTTCAACTAAACAATTTCTTGATCAGCAAACCAAATGACAAAAATGATCAGATTTTGTAGTAAATAGTGATACTGCTCTCAAGGATATTGACGCTATTACTATGCCTACGATTGGAGATGTTTTATCTGCATCAAAAAATATAGATTATACAAACGCAGTGGTTAATGCACAAGGAGACAAGAATATATACAAAAGAGAAATAGAAAAAAGTATTTATACAGATATAGAATCAAAACTCCCAAAGACAGAAAAAAAAGATATTTTTGAACAGGAATTATTAAAAATTATGACTATCCAAGAATATCTCAAAATGATGAATATAGATCAAAAATGAGCATGGAAGGTAATGAAATCCCAACCTATGTCTCATGAATTATTTCAGTACCTTTATGAAAGTGTACAAACTTACTCTAAGCAAGATTTGATAAGTATGAGAGATACTATCTCTAAATACCAAGAGAGAGAAACTCAGCAAGCATCGGCAACCAATATTCCAGCCAATAAGGAAATGACAGTAATTAGAAAACTAACATTGGATAAACAACAAAAATCAAAAGATCCATGATACAAAGGAGAAACCTATTTTGATTTAATGAATTTGATAAGAAACGAAGATGAATTTAAAAAAGGAAATCATATTCTTTCTCTCAAAAAGTTTGCAGCTTTTGTAGAAAGATCTACCTTGGACAACGTAGATTATACAAAATTGGATGCTAAGTATAATCAAGATATTGGTCAAATAGTAAGTAAATATAAAGCTCAACAAGAATCTGAAAAGTTTAATAAGAAAGAAGCAATGACGGCGCAATTAGCTGATGTTGAATTGGATGAAGCTTTGCAATGACTTACATAATTTCTTCCATTGCTTTTTTTGAGTAAAAAAATACAAGTAACCATAATTAAAATGTCATTTCCGCCTTGTCAGTTGGGGCGGGAATCTAATTGTAGTATTTTAATGTTTCACTTTTTTTGATGATTATAGGACTTGTATGAGCCACCAATGTAGGTAAGTCTACACTTTTCAATAGACTTATAGGACAATTTAGAGCAATCGTTACGGATATACCAGGGACAACGAGAGATATTCTTTACCATAAAGCTGAGCTTGATGAAGTAGGTGAAGCTATTTTTGCTGATAGTCCAGGACTCTTTGATTTTACCGACGAACGACCCTTGATTCAAAAGATAATAGATCAATCAGATTTGATTCTTTTTGTTGTTGATGATACAGCAGGTATTACTGCCAAAGAACAACAAATTTCAGAATACATTACCAAACAACAAAAGAAATCTCAAACAATACTTATTATCAATAAACTAGATAAAAAACGAAAAGAAAGTCAGACAGATCTTGCTCTTTCTGATTACTATCACATGGGATTTGATGATATGGTTGGTATTAGTGCAAAGACAAAAAGAAATGTCGCGGATTTAAAGGACCTCATTATCAAAAAAAACTATTTTCTCACCCAAAAACAAGAAGAGGAAAGTGATTCTCCAGTATTCCAAAATATGACAGGAGAAAATAAAGGGATTCCTATTGCTATCCTCGGTAAACCAAATGCCGGGAAATCTACACTACTCAATAAGTTAGTAGGACAAAATCTTTCCAAGGTAGAAAACGTTGCAGGTACGACTCGTGACTATGTAGTAGGATCTTTTACTATAGCTAAAAAACTCTATACAATATATGATACAGCAGGTATCAGAAAAAAATGAAGTATGCATGGAATCGAAAAGATTGCCTACGACAAAACCATGGATATGCTCGAATATGTTAGACCAGTAGTTATTTTTATGGTGGATGCAACAGAAGGTATTACTCATAGAGACATGACCTTGTTGGCAGAGATAAACCGTTTAGCTTTGCCGATTATTTTTGCACTCAATAAGTCAGACTTACTTACAGAAAAAGAAATGAAACAGGTTATGGATACAACTATCCGTATGATGGATTTCGCAAAATATATACCTATTCTTCCTATCTCTGCTCAAACAGGAAAAGGAACAGAATCATTTTTCAAATTTGTTCATGATCTTCGTAAAGAAGCAGAAAAGAGAATCGAAACAAATCCTCTCAACAAGATTATCTCTGCTGAATTTTTTCAAAGACCACCGAGATTTCCTCAAAATAAGATCTGTAAAATTATGTATGCAACACAGGTTGATATCAATGCACCTACGTTTCTTGTCTTTGTAAATCATAAAGCAAGAGCAAACTTTTCATTCAAAAAATGGATAGAAAATACAATTAGAAAACATTTTGGATTTATCGGAGTACCTCTGGTAATCAGATTTAAAGATCGTAGAGAAGGTGGAGAAGAACGCACCAGACCAGGTGAATCCCTTGAGTCTATCCAAAAAGCAAGAGATAAGAGACAACAAGAAATCGAAAAAAATGCTAAGAAAATTATGACGAAGAGAAGAAAAAAACAAGCAAAATAAAAGTTTATTATTAATTAAATATGGTCTATGCTTAAAACCTTTATCGAAAATACTACTAAACAAGTGCAAGTTCTGTATAAATCTTGGGCTGATGCACATTGGAATGCGAGTATTACATGAAAACCTGAAGATTATGCTTCTAGTGAACAATATGAATTAGCCTTTAATGAATATCTTTCTGATAATAAAAAAATTATAGAACTTCAGCAATTAGCTAAAGAAGAAACTAATCGAAATACGATTCTAAAACGTGAATATGATATTATATATCGTTTGTTTTTGGGGTATCAAGGAGATCAAGAATTGTTAAAAAAAATGATCAGTCTAAGTACACAAATTCAGCAAAAATTCTCTACCTATAGAGCTACATACAACAATCAAGAATATACAGATAACGATGTTGAGGGTATATTAAAAAACAGTAAAGATTCAGAAGAATTACAGGGAATTCGAGAAGCACATAAAGCAATAGGACCGCAAGTAAACGAAGATATTATAGAATTAGTTCATCTTCGTAACCAGCACGCACAATCTCTCTGATTCAAAAATTACCTTACAATGAGTCTCTTTTTGGGAGAACAAGATGAAGGAGAAATAGATCAGATTTTTGATGAATTAGCTATAAAAATTAAACCAGTATTTACTCAACATAAAGGTTTGTTAGATCAACATTTAGCGGATCGTTATGGGTGTGCTATAGAAGAATTGAAACCACGACATTATCAAAATAGATATTTTCAAGAAGTTCCTTCAAGTAGATGAAGTGTAAATCTCAGTGAATACTATCAAGATAAGAATATCGAGACATTAACAAATGATTTTTACACAAGTATAGGTATAGATATATCAGATATTATAAAGACTTCTGATTTATATGAAAAACCAGGTAAAAACCAGCATGCATATTGTTTAAATGATAAAACATGAATGGTTCGTGTCCTTTGTAATATCAAACCAAATGAAAAATGGATGGGAACTATGCTTCACGAATTTTGACATGCAGCTTATGATAAGTATATAGATCAAAATCTTCCCTATCTTCTTAGTGATCCAGCTCATACTTTTACGACAGAAGCTGTTGCTCAGTTTTTTCAAGAGCTATCTGTTAATGGAGAATGGATGCAGGAAATTCTTAATATTACTGATGAACAAAAAAATAAAATTCAGACATCTTCAGAATATCTTATTGCTTTCGATAAGATAATTTTTGCTCAACGAGCACAAGTTATTCGAAGATTTGAAAAGGAATTGTATGCTAATCCAGAACAGGATCTTAATAAGCTCTGGCGAGATCTTGTCTCAGAATATCAGGGACTTACGCCTCCCGCAGGGAGAAACTCGCCAGATCGAGCTACAAAGATTCATATAGCAACATCACCATGTTATTATCATAACTATCTCCTAGGTTACATATTATCTCAGCAGCGACGAGGAAAAATCCAGGAGATATCTTCAGAAAACATGAGTTTAGTAGGAGCAAAACAAGTTGGTAAACGATTTATTGATACTGTTTTCTCTCCATGAGCATCTATCACGTGGCGTGAATTAGTTCGTAATAGTACAGGACAAGATCTCTCTCCGGATATTTTTGTCCAATCTATCCAGAAAAAATTATCTTAAATATTTTTGATCAATATGCTCACTCAACCTTCCTACCAGACATACCTCGATGCCAAATCCTTCTTGCTCCAAGGAGAATTAGTGGCGTTTCCGACAGAAACCGTCTATGGTCTTGGAGCAAATGCTCTCGATCCTCAGGCTGTCGCTAAGATTTTCCAGACCAAAGGAAGACCACAAAAAAATCCTATCATAGTGCATGTAGGAGATATTTCTCAGATTGCTGACTATGCAGCGATATCTAATCCTATAGAACAAAAAATTATAGATACCCTAATGCCATGACCTATTACTATACTCCTCAAGAAAAAATCAACCATCCCAGAAATCGTGACTGCACGAAGTGAATTTGTGGGAATTAGAATACCAAGTAATGAAGTAGCTCTAGATTTTCTCAAAGCAGTAGATCTTCCTATAGCAGCACCAAGTGCGAATATATCGACCAAACCATCTCCTACAACAGCACAAATGGTTTGGGATAATTTTCATGATAATATTCCTATGATTATAGATGGAGGATCATGTGATGTAGGTATCGAATCTACCGTAGTCAAGGTAGAAGACAATCGCGTGATTATTACAAGACCAGGATTTATTACTCAAGAAGATATCCAAAGTCTTTTTTCTGCAGAAGTATCTGTAGAATATGCTCAGAAAGTATCAGAGATTACTCCAGGAAATATGTATAAGCATTATGCTCCTACAGCAAAAGTACAAATAATCTCAACTCCAGAAGATATTACGTTTCAAAAAAATAAAAAAATAGCTATCATAGCAACTCAAGAATGGATAGAGGAAAATAACCAAATACTTCAATCTTATCCAGAAAATATTCAGATTATTATATGGTGATCAAAAAATAACTTGATTTCTTGTGCAAAGAATCTATTTGTATTATATCATCAATGTGATCAACAACAGATTGATCATATTTTTATAGAGTCTTTACCAGAAAAATGATTGTGATACGCAATCATGAATAGAGTAAAAAAATCTACAGAAATATAAGGGGTTTAAGCAATGTTCTATATATATAACTTTCTAAAGTATGTCCAAAAACCGAAAATTTGCACTTCTTTTTGTCTGATTACTTCTATTAGATTTACTATCAAAACACCTTTTCTTTAATCTTGGATGGGGAACTGATTGGATAATGATCCATCGTATGTTCAATCTCTGAGTATCATGGTCATTAAATGTACCTATTTTGGTGACGATATTTATAGGATGGATTTCTATATTACTGTTTTTGATAGCGTATAATCAAAGATATATAGGATGGTTTGTGGCAGCTTGTCTATTGGCAGGAGCTTTATGAAATCTTATAGACAGAAACCTTTTGGGATGAGTAAGAGACTTTATTTATATAGGAAACTGGTTTCCTGTGTTTAATGTCGCAGACATTTGTCTCAATGGGTGAATATTAGTCTATTTTATCAAGGAAATTTTTGCTTGAAAAAGAATCGCTAAACAATAAATACATCACTACAGTTTTATCTTTTTATATGAACAATCATGCAGTATCAAGGAATTGTGAAGTTTATCGGTCAAAAGGAGACTATCGGTGATAATCTAGAAAAACAAACAGTTGTCCTAGAAGAAAACACAGACAGAGAATTTAAAGGAAGTCTTGCAGTTGATTTCTTTAGAGACAAGATCCAATTGTTGGAAAGTGTAAAAGTAGGAGATCTTATTACTGTTCATCTTAATACAAGATGTAATGAATCTAAGACTCAACCAGGAAGATACTTCAATAGTATTACTGCTTGGAGAGTAGAAACAGGTGCTCAACAATCAGCTCCTGCTCAAGCAAATGATGACTTACCATTCTAAATATACAAAGAAAGCCCCGCAATTTGCAGGGCTTTTTTTATTCATAACATCCTTGTAAAGGAGTAGTTTTAAAATAATTGTCAAATTCTTTGAGATACTTAGGATCTACCGGATAATCTTCATCACTTGGTATTATCCCATACTTCGTATCGATTTCGATATAATCACAGACAAACTTTGGAGGATTCTTTGTACGAGCTACAGGTTTGGATGAAAGAAAGATTCTTCCAATACCGTTATCGGTATATGTCATAAGCTCGACGGTTTTTAGTAAAGAATCGCAGCCAGGAGTATTTTTCTGTATTTTGAAGAGAGTATCTACCTTACAGCAAATAACCTTAGCTTTTCTTAAACTATTTCTGACATCCTGTTTATAGATGTAGACTCCTTTATAATCTTCTTCAGAAAAGAGCCACAAAACAGAATCTGATCCAAGAGGGTGTGTTTTTTCCTCTCCTTGGAGTAAAATAATTGCTTCTTCGTCGCTTTGAGCACTAAGTGATAAGAATTTCCCAAAGAGAAAAAAAACTAATAATAGTTGTTTCATACATTATATTTTTTTAGGTTTTTTTTATGAAAACACTTATAGATATTTTATAGAAAATAACAATAGAAAAATTAATCCTGGAGAAAATGAGCAAGAGTCTGAATTTTCTTGTCAGATATGGTATATGATTTATGAGTTATATTTTTCATAAAATCAGATGGTACTAAATGTTTATCTATATATTTCAATTGTTTTTTGAGTAAAGAAAGAGCTATATATTTTCATAATAACAACAAAAGTCTGATTGGATTTTTTGATGTATTCATTGCAAAAAAATGTTTGATATTCATTGGAGTTTTGATTTGTTGAATATCGGTAAGTTGGCTAGGATAAGGATAGAAGTAACCAAAATCATGATACATCATCCATCTTTCAGATTTGCTTTTTCTAGTACTCCACAAAGGCATCCATCCAAGTCGTCTTAAAGTACTATTAAACCAAATTACTTCTGGCTGCCAAGCGTTACAAACTTTTCTAAGACGTAATGCTTCATAGATATTGAAAACTCCTAATCCAATACCCAAGAGTTTTTTGGTTTTTCCCCAAAATCAATGAGCAAGAGTTGTTCCAAAAAGTTCTACTTCGTATCATTCGTCTTCTAATATTTTTTTAACGTCATGAATATATGTCTCGATTCCTCCTACTTTACTAATAAAGTCACTTACGAGAAGAATCTTTTTTTTATCGCCTAGAAGTTGGTGAATATTTTTTACCCAAGCCTCTTTGGAATAAAGGTTTTCCCATTTTTTTCAATCAATTATTGCTGGAGTATTTGTAATATTTTTGATTAGAGAATAGAGATGTTTTCCTACGTTTTTCCCTGGTTGAGTTCATAGATCTAGAGTATCTTCTACAAAAGGAATTAATCATCCTTTCTTATACCCAATCACCGGTAATCACCAGGTAAGAGCAGTCAATGCACTCAATCCAAACGTTTCCAAAAAAGTAGAAGGCATCAAGCAATACTGACAGTTTTGGACATATCTTTGGATTTCTTCACGAGACTTCCATCCAAAAAAATGGATCTCTTTGTATGTAGCTGTAAGTTCTAATATTTCTGATTCCAGACTTCCACTTCCAAAGATAAATAACTCAAAAGGGATTTTTCCTTCTTTAGCAAAAAGACGAACCATGTCGATGATTCCATCTACACCTTTTTCTTTATCTAATCTTCAGAAATAAAGTAGTCCAAACATTATAAATTATAGAGTATAAACTATTTATTAACTTTTTCTTTCCAATCATCCAACCCCAATTTCTGTCCATCCAAGACTTCTCCGCTATAAAGTTTCCACAACACAGATAATGCAGAACATTGTTCACATGTTGTACCATTTCCAAAACTACATCATCCTTGTTTTTCCCATAATTTTAGACAAAAACTAATTTCCTCAAAGACTTGATCTTTTTGAATCATAATGTTAAATAAAATTATAAACTAACTTTTCCCATATTTTCCTTTTTCCATTTCTCAATATTTTTATGATGACCGCTGAGTAATATCTCAGGTACTTTATATCCATAGACGTCTTCAGGTTTGGTATATTGAGGGTGTTCTATATTTGTCATATTATATTCCAGGCTATAGCTTTCGTTTTTCCAGCTTGCCTCTTCTTTGATAACCCCTGGGATAAGTCTTACCACTGACTCCGTCATTACCATTGCCGGAAATTCACCTCCCAAAGTCACAAATTGCCCCAAAGAAACCTTGATAAAATGTTTAGAATATTTTTCTTTCATATAGTGTTCAAAACGAGAATCAATTCCTTCATATCTTGCACAGACAAAAATAATATGTTTCATTGTAGACCAATCATGAGCTACGCGTTGACAAAAAACCTCCTGACTTGGAGACATCATTACAATCTTTCGTTTCTGACTTCTTTTGTTAAGTTTATGTGTTTTGATAAGATGTTCTACACTATCTATAGCAGGTTTAGCTTTCATAAGTAATCCAGCTCATCCTCCATATAAGGTATCGTCTACCTGCTGATGTTTACCAGGACAAAACTCTCTTGGAGAAAGAATATCAAACGACAAAATCTTCTTTTCAGTAGCTTTCTTAATCAAAGAAGTGTTCAAAAAACTTTTAAATATCTCAGGGAAAATAGAAATATAACTAATTTTCATAATAATATTGAATGTTAAATTATAATCCTCTCGCAATATATTGTACTAGTCTAATAATAGAATACGAACATACTACCAAAAGTAGTCCTATGATAGAATATTTAAGTCATGATTTTGCAGTACTAGGTTCTTTTCCAGAAGCTGCAGCAAAGATATACNNATAAAGAAAGTAGCAGACAAAAGGATGTCTTGGACGAAAATAGTAGGAGATGTAGATTCTTGTCATTCATCTTCCACACTTTGTCTGATTCCTATTAGATCATAAACTTTAAGTGAACATTGGCCATTTACTAAACACTTATCACCCATTTCTATTCATTTTGTTGTTTCTGCTTTGGTATTTGTAAATATAAACAATCAGATGATACACACAAATAAAAGTCAGATTATTTTTTTCATATATATAAGGAGAAATATAAATAGATTGAAATTTCTTGTAAGGATTTCTATTGGCATTGCAAATCATTTCATTTTAATTAAACAAATTAGTACACAGTCATTGCGAGGAGTTTGACGACGTGGTAATCCAATAAATACTAGTGGATAGATATAGATTACTTCATTTCCGTTCGTAATGATAAATTATTTTTTGATACTTCTAATGTTTCTTCTTAAAGACAAGATTCGTCAAGTAATGACAAAAAAACATCTCGATAAAAATATGATAGGAGTGGTGGCGCTAAATGCTATTAGACATTATTTTGGTTTTACTCACAATACCTTATTAATAGATTGATATATAAGATTTGATAAAATCTTTTTAAAAACTACTCAGCAGCATATTAAGATAAAAATATTTCAAGAAAAAGAACAGATATTGATAGCGATAAACAAAGCTCTTTCTAATGTTTGATTTAAAAATTATATCAAAGAAATTTATTTTAAATAAAAAAGATAAAAAATCTCT
>DHYS01000004.1 GCA_002414185.1 Patescibacteria group bacterium UBA5124
AAATACTTGAAGATTATATTCTTTGATTCCACTCTTATATTTTACTTTTATTCTTTTTCCATCAACATAAATAACTTCTCCTGCATCTTCAGCTTTGATTACTGCATGAGTCATTTGGATAATATCTCTTTCCAATCCTGTACCTACTAATGGAGATTCACCTTTCAAAAGAGGCAATGCCTGTCTTTGTTGGTTTGTCGCTACCGCAGCAAGTACCGCATCATTATGATTTACAAAAGGAATCACTGATGTATTTGGTGAGAATATTTGTGATGGGTTTACATCTATATGAGTAATATCATTTACATGGAACATTCCCATTTCATTGAAGTGTCTTGATGCAATACGAGTTTCCATAATATTATTATTAGGATCGATCGGTGTAGTTGCATCCGCAATGAAATATCTTTCATCTAATTCAGGAGAAATATATTCTACTACATCAGTAAAATATGGTTTAACTTGAATAGCTTTACCTAATTTTCCATAGAACTTTTCTATAGTTGCTGCTGATGCTGCATCTATGTAATGATCTTCTTTTACAATAACTTTTTTAGTAGGATTTCCTTTAGCATCCAATTCACAGATATCACGGTGAGCAATTCTATTAAGCAAAGTTTCTTTCTTTGGAGCTGCATCACGATGAATCTTAAGCGCAGGTGTTTCTAAGAATCCTTCATCATTTACTCTACTGTAAAGTGATTGATAAATTACAAGTCCAATGTTTTGTCCTTCAGGAGTTTCAATAGGACAGATTCTACCATAATGAGAAGGGTGAACGTCACGCACTTCAAATTTAGCAGTTTCTCTCTTCAAACCACCAGGCCCAAGAGCAGTTATTCTTCTCTTGTGTTCTACTTCAGCAAGTGGATTAATTTGATCCAAGAACTGAGATAATTGAGATGTAGCAAAGAAACTCTTTACTGCATTATCAACGATCTTAAAGTTTACAAGATCTGTAATTTTGATAGGATTTTCTGAATTTAGGATACTTAATTTACCTTTAATACTCTTTACAAACTTTCTCATAACTGGTTGAAGATGAGCATAGAGTATTTCACCCATTGTTCTAATACGCTTATTTGATAAGTGATCAGAATCATCTATATAGTAACCTTTTTTGTAGTTTGAAAGATTGAAAAGATATTTCATAGATCCAACTAAATCTTCTCCATCATATACATTTGCAACATCACCATCTAATGGTTTATTTAGTCCTAATTTTGCATTAATTTTACGTCTTGCTATTCTTCCCACAAAAATTCTTTCTGTATTAAGAAATTGGTTTTTGATGTAATCTAATGCACTTGCAGGATCAATCAATTCTCCTGGTCTTACTTTATTATAGATATGTTCTGCTGCTGAAAGAGCATCTTTTGTAGTATCTTTCTTAAGCGTTGCTTCTAAATAATTGAAATCTTCTTCATCAAATGTATCCTTGAAATATTCTCTGATTTCATCATCAGTTTCTGCCCCAAAGATTCTCAATAAAGATGTAATTGGAAACTTTCTTGATTTATTGATTCTAGCTACTACTGTTCCAGCTTTTTCTACATTTACTTCAAGCCATGGTCCATTTTCAGGAATCACCTTAAATCAATATTTAAATTCTTTTTGAGAATAGAAAATACCATAAGATCTTATGATCTGTGAAATAATTACTTTTTCAACTCCATTGATAATATATGAAGCTGATGATGTCATCAACGGCAAAATACCTATGTTTGCACGTTTTGTAAACAAGGTTTTTTTGTTTATTGAATCTACCAATTTTACTTTTCCAGTAATAATACCTCAATATGTTAATTCTTTCTTTTTACATATCTTAACATCTTCTATTGGTTCTGAAACTTTTACATCAGAAATAGTTACGTACATTTTTTCTCCTGCTATATCCCATACTGGGTTAATAGTTTCAAACAACTTTTCCAAGTGTTTGTTGATAAATGTATCGTATCAGATTTTTTGCAAAGACAAAAGATCAGGAATATCTGCAAAAGTATGTCCTTTTTTAAGAAAAATTCTTCCATCTTTTACTTCACAATCACGAAAAATATCTAATTTATTAGCTAAATTAGATTCAATAGATGCATTTTTCGTCTTAGCAACCTGTATATCTTTAGGTTGTTTTGAAATTGATTCAGTTTTTGATGTTGTTTTTGAACTATTCTTAGGAGAAACTTTTTCCACTTTCTTCGCTGATACTGATTTTGTCTGTATTTTCTTTGCTTCCTTTTGTGAAGCTTTTGTTTCTTTTTTAGTAGGTTTTTTTGCTACCATCGGATATGTTATGTTTTAAGAAAATAAACAAGAATATGTACGCACTTTTTATTGTTCTCATAAAAAACCGAAAATTCCGCGTGATACTTGCTTTATCAGAAAAATTATCCTCTCTTAACAGTTAAATTCTTTCTTCCTTTAGCTCTTCTTCTTGCTAACAATTTTCTTCCATTTTTAGTTTGAAGTCTTTGTCTGAACCCATGTTTGTTGAGTCTTTTTTTTCGAGAGTATTGTCTAACTCTTCTTAACTTACTCGCCATACGTAAATGTAAAAATATAAATATTTTGAAGTATTTAACACACTTCGTTCTTAGAAACACCACTACTTTAGCTCCTAGATATATAAGAACTAAGAGCTAAATAGTAGTATTATTTAATATATTCTAACAATCACATTTCTCTAGCTCTAATAATAGTGTTTCTCAATTTCTTTTGAACACTTACTGCATTACCAGTATATTTTCTAGGCTTGATATTTCCAAATCTAGTTATATATTTTTTGAGCATAGGTAAACCTTTCCATGTAATGTATTTAACATTTTCTGCCTTCGTGAAGAATGTCATTTTATTTCCCATTTTCTTTTCTTCCCATCCTTCAATAATTTTATTCAATTCTGCTGTAACTTTTTCAAATGAAACCATTTCATCTGACTTATTCATTGCAAACAAAAAGTATCTGTATGCAACTTTGTTATACATAAAGAATTTTTTAATAGTAGCTATATTGTTTTCATCAGCCTTGAGATAAAGTGAAACAAAATAGAATTTATTGTTTCCTTTCTTTTCTCCAAGATCATGAGCAAGAGTAATAAGCCCCATATCATCTTTTTGGATTACTGAATCTTTAAGTTCATTTTCCAAATCAGATATAAGCCCCTTACGTTCACTTTCTTGTGATGATGCATTCAACAATAACACAAGCTCGTAATTTTTCATATTATACATTTGCTAGAAATAAAAATAATTATATAGACAATCTAATAAACCCTTTTAAAGCAAATTCAGAAGGAATTATATCTTTTATTTTTTTAGATCCATCTCTAATATATTCTTGTTCTAATAATACATTTTCCCCAAGAGTCTTCTTTATTTTTCCTTCTATAATTTGTTCTACAATATTAGCTGGCTTTCCACTTTCTGCCATTTCTTTACGATATTCATTTAGAAGATTATCTCTATCTTCTGATGGAATTTCATCAAATGACGTATATGTAGGATTCATAGCTGCTACTTGAAGAGCTAATTCTTTAGCAACACCATTATCTGTACCTTCGTAGTAAATAATAGATGCTACTCTATTTCCAGGATGATTATAGACATAAGCAACCTTATTATTTAGAATTACATCCCCTAATTTAATATTTTCGGCAAGTTTTCCAACATGTTCTGCAACAATAGTATTTAATGTTTCAAGCAATCCTGCATCAACAGAATCCAGATTCATTATTTCTTGTTTATGAGCAAGAACCTTTTCTAATAATATATCTGCCAACTCATGAAAGCTTTCGTTTTTTGCAACAAAATCAGTTTCGCAAAGTAATTTTACTCCTGCTAACCAACCATCATTTTGCATCAATTTAACAATACCTTCATTTGTTTCTCTATCACCCTTTTTACCAGCTTTCAAAATACCCTTTTTTCTAAGTATTTCTTGAGCCTGATCAAAATCACCATTAGATTCTTCAAGTGCTTGTTTACAATCACCCAATGGAGCGAATGTAGCATCTCTCAATTTCTTGAGAAGAGTCATATCTATAGCCATCCGAGAAAATTAAGAATTAAAATTTTATGCATTTGGAATATTTCATATCGGTGGAACCGGTGGAACATTCTGAGAAGAACCACCACTCATTCCATCGTCAAATTTAATTTCAAATAATGACAACAACCATGTTCATAATGAAGGAAATATTGCCAAAGGATAACCTTTAAGATCAGGATGATATTTACCATCCCAAGCCTGTTTTGCAAGTATAACAAAGATACCCATCAAAACCAACAAAAGTAGAATTCCCACATACTTTATAAGTGGCAAAAACAAAATAAACAAAGACACTACTAAAAAAACCATAAAGCTAATCCACCATCATATTGCCTGTTTTAGGTGAAAATACTCAAAATCATTGGTTTTTTTATCTGCAATAACAATCATTATCCCAAAAAGAAAATACATGATAAGCGCCCTTTTCTTTTCCACACTACTTGGCACATATACATTATTATCATTAGAATTAATAACTGGTACTGTAGTTATTATTTGATCATTTTGTTGGAGTTGTTGTTCCATATATAAATGATGATTAAGATAAGAGAGCTTTTATAGTAAAGTCTAAGCTTTTATGACTATTGATGTTTGATACAATCAAACTATCTTCTTTCCACCATCTTGAGAAATTAGTTCCACAAATTAATATAGTATCCACATCTTTTTGTTTATCCAATTCACTAACAAAATTATCCATCATCAAACCATCTACAACAATCACTAGATCTGGTTTTTTTGAAAGATTTTTAACTCATTTATATATTTTGAATACTCTTTGAAGCTTTCTGTTGTATACCAATTGTTCTTTTTTAGTAAGATTATGATATGCATCAGTCTCCAAAAAACGTTCCATTGAGTTCATAGATTCGATTCTCTTTTTCAATGTATCAAAATTAGTAAGAAATCCTGATGGAATCTTATAATTAAGATAATTAAAACCTAATTTTGCTCCCAAAGATTCTAATTCATCAGCATACATCTTTTTTTCAGAAACAACAAGTATTTCTTTTCCTTGAGATTTAGCTTTTTGAATTTTTTCTTTAGCAACATTCAATTGATTTACTATCATTTCTGGATTGATAACTACCACTCCATTCACAACATCTGACCAATATTGTGCTGTTTTTGGATGCGCTTCACTTTTTAGCGTACCTATGTGGAGTTGTGCATCAACTACATCTTTTGTTGTTATGCTCATACTCTAAAATTGCAAAATAAATAAAGATACTGCCTTGTTTAGATTAATTATTTGAAAGAAACTGTAGCTCCTGCTTCTTCCAATTTTGCTTTAAGAGCATCAGCTTCATCTTGTTTAGCATTTTCTTTAACAATAACTGGAGCTTTTTCAACTAATTCTTTAGCTTCCTTAAGTCCAAGATTAAGAGTTTCTTTAACAACCTTAATTACAGCAATTTTTTGTTGCCCTGCATCTGTTAATTCAACATTTAATGAATCAGATCCAGCTTTAGCAGCACCTGCATCAGCAGAAGCTCCACCAGCAACTACCATAGCAGCAGCGCTTACACCAAATTTTTCTTCTAAAGCTTTAACAAGAGAGTTAAGTTCAACTGGATTCATTTCAGAAACAAGATCCAAAACTTTTTGTGCATTTTGAGTCAATTCCATTCTAATAAGATATTTACAATATAAAGATAGATAATTTTACATATTTAATATGAATACTACATATATACAACAATACTAGCATTCTAAATTAACCAACATAATTAAGATGATTTCTTTGCAACTTGATCAAGAACACATGCAAATGATTGAACAGGATACTTGAGTAAGTATAAGAATTTGGAAATAAGTTCTTCTTTTGAAGGAATATTAGCCAATTCTGTAACATACGAAGAATCTTGCCATTTCTTTTCACTCCAT
Organism: Patescibacteria group bacterium UBA5124; assembly: GCA_002414185.1. GTDB lineage: Bacteria > Patescibacteriota > Gracilibacteria > Absconditabacterales > Absconditicoccaceae > UBA5124. The sequence continues at coordinate 5,930 of DHYS01000004.1, forward strand.
CCTCCCAAAAATCCGAAAGATGAAACAGCATTGTCTGATTTAAATTCTTTGTTGTACTTACTAATTACTTTCAATGGAGCAAAGTCTTCACTTTGAGCGAAGATAGCAACTGCCGCACCTTGTAAATTAGACAAATCAACATTTTCCAAACCAGCTTCCTCAACTGCTTTAAGAAAGATTCTCTTTCTTATTACGTTGATTTTAGCATTAGCATTTTTCATTTCTTTTCTCACCTTTGTTGAAACATCTACNNAAAGATCTTCAACATACTGCTTCAAAAGCTCTTTTTTCTTGTCTTTTGTAATAGCCATTACGTAATCACTTCGAGAATTAAAAAAAAATCGATCACCAAGATCGAAGTTTATATCAAAAACATATTAGATAGTTCTATAAGATATAACCTCGGTAGGTACTTACTTTCTCACTATTTTGAGCTGCCTACTGTCTTTGGCTGACTTGAGTAATGTATCAAAATAAGATATAAAATCAAGACAATTTTACAAAAAAGTCCATTTCTGTCTAAATCACAAAAAAAATCCTAAAGGAAAAGCCTTTAGGATCATTATACTAGTTTTGGGACTACCATGCCATTTTAATCATTTGCATCGAAAAATTTTTGTACTCGGATAACAACTCCTCTTCTATAAACATACCGCATTCCATGGTATCTTCATCTTCTTCCGCATGATTCCATTCTATAAGTACCTTTTGTGAAATTTCACAAAATCTTTTTATAAGATTGTAGATGCATTTTGTAGATCCTGTATTAATATAATCAAATTCACAAATCACATTAACACTATTGTTTTTTAATTTCTCACCATTCTCTCTGATAATAGTCTCTAATTTTTTGTAAAATTCCTCTGGATCCGAAACCGATGAAGATCCCTTCATACAAAAGATTTTTTTTTCAAAATCAAAGTCTATTTCAGGCAAACTATTACCGTCTCTTTTACATACATACGTGTTATATTCCATATAGTTTCTTTTTATTGTTTTGTTGTTTTTTATTTAAAAATAATGGTTGAAAAAATCTCCCATTGTTATGGGAGACGATATTTTTTTATTTTTATTTTACAATTTTTAACTTTTTTTATTTTTTTCTGTGTTTTCTATTCTTTCACAGATTTCTCCATTTGTTTTTGCCAAAGAATTCTATTGATAGACATTCTTGTAGGCGAAGCGTTACAAAATTCATCAGCCGTCAACAATAAAAATCATTTTACTCCTTGCATAATATAGGAGAGATTATAATCATTTTCCCAAATCTTTTGATGCATCTTATGTTCTCCAACAAGATCTAATCATTTTTGTGAAATATAATACCAAATATCATGACCAGAATCCTGATGCTCTTTATCTACATCATACTCTAATACATGAATTTGTTGTGTACTATGATGATCCAAAAAATGGAGATATTCTTTGAGAGCATCTATATTATCATAAATATTTTTGAGTTTATAGTAATGAAGATTTTTGAATAATGAATCAATCTCTTCCTTGAGATATCATGCAACATCCAATTGGTTTATTTCTGAAATAATTTTATCTAAGAATGTTTGTTTTTCAGCCATTAGAAACGGTAGTCAAAAAGGAATAAAAGAATTACTTGCACTTCTTTAATTAATTAAGTATTTCTAATCTAATAGGATGTTTTTCTTTTAAATAGTTTACCAAATGGATATCATGTGTTATAAGAAACACCGTATTACCAGACTGATTTGTTTGAATCAAAAGATCAGCAATAGCTTCTGTATGTTCCCAATCCAAATTTCCTGTTGGTTCATCTGCAATCAAGAATTCAGGTTCATGAATAAGAGCTCTAGAAATAGCAACCTTTTGTTTTTCTCCACTACTTAAGAACTTTACAGGAGTATTTTCAAAAGAAGTCAGATTATATTTTTGTTTTAATCTCCTATATTTAGAATCTATTATATTTTCACCTATTCCATAGAGAATCAACGGATAAATAATATTTTCTTTTGCTGTCATATGGTCTATTACTTTGTAATCTTGAAAAATAATACCCATTTTTCTTCTTAATGCTTGGATTTGATCCAATGAATATTTGGAAATATCTTCTTTTTTATGATAGATCATTCTTTCTCAAACAGGTTGTTCCCCTGTAAGCAATTTAACCAAGGTCGATTTTCAAGAACCAGTTTTTCCCATCAAAACACAAAATTCTCCTTTTTTTAGAGAAAAATTATAATGATTGAAAGTTAATGTAGAACTTCATGGATATCACCAGGTTAAATCTTTGATTTCAATAAGGTTTTCTGTATGCATGATTGATTTAATCTATATAAATTACTTTATACCTAAGTATATTCCCAAATAGTATTTTTTCAAAAAAATATGGCTTTGATTTTACTTTGACGTTGACAAATACAGACAAATTGTTAGAAGAAGGGGTAATTTTATATTATTTCTAAGAAAATAGCATGTTTGACATAAATAAAGCAGTACAAGAGCTAGAACAAGTCCATACAAGCGAACAGCTAGAATCTTTTTTTCAGACATATTTAGGGAAACAAGGTAGTTTAACTTTAGCCTTTAAAGATATGGCTAGCTTAAGCCCTGAAGAAAAAAAAGAAGCTGGAAAAGTACTTTCTGAAGCTAAAACTGTAATATGAAGTGCTTATGAAGCAAAAGAACGCGAAATCTCTATACAACAAATCAATCAACAACTTCAATCTGATATAGTAGATATTAGTTTAGAAAAGGAACATATTGAAACAGGACACTACTCTCTCCTCGCAAAGGTAAGAAGAGAAGCTGAAGAAATATGTAAATCTATGGGATTTGTCATGGAATACGGAACAGATCTTGTTACTAAATTTGAAAATTTTGAATCTGTAAATATTCCACTAAGCCATCCTGCTACAGAAATGCAAGATACTATCTATATTACAGAAAAGGATCCAAGAGGAGAATCTCTTATACTCAGAACACAAACCTCTTCTATGCAAAACTATATGATCAAAAAATATGGAGTACCTTTGAGAGCTGTAATGCCAGGTAAGGTATATAGATATGAAAATATGGATGCTACTCATGATACGATGTTTTATCAATTGGAATGACTCGTAATCGATAAAGATATTACTATAGCACATTTTAAACATATCATGGACAAACTTCTAGAAGCCATTCTTCAAACAAAGGTAGAAACAAGAATGAGACCAGGATACTTTCCATTTGTAGAACCAGGATTTGAAATCGATGTAAGATATGAAATATTAGATAAAGCTACAGGAGAAAAACACCTTTCTAAATGGATGGAAATCCTTGGAGCTGGTATGATTCATCCTCGTGTATTAGAATTAGCAGGGATTGATCCAAAAGAATATTCAGGATTTGCCTTTTGAATTGGACTTAGCAGACTTGCTGCGGTAAGATATGGAATCAAAGATATTAGATATTTTACTAATGGAGATCTTAGATTTGCGAAATCATTTTAATTTATTATTTGTATACCAATGACACATATTGAAGTATCAGAAAAAACATTAGCAGAATTTAATAGATTATTAGCTGAACTACATACCCTTTATCCTCAACAACAACTTTCAAACGATCAAATTATGGAAGCAATGATTGGAGGATTTTTCGACTCGTTAGCATACATGAAGAAACAATCTGAATGACATCACGGACATCATCATGATCATGATGGATGCTGCGGAGGTAGCGATACTTGTGAAAACAAGAAAGATGGAGAATGTTGTGGAGGTCATCATCACTAAAAAAATATATTTCTACAAAAAAATCCCGCAAATGCGGGATTTTTCTTATAAAAAATTTCACCTCAGCTGTTATTTTTTATATCTATTAACATTTACATATTAATTTATATAATTGAAAAAATAAAAAAAATAATATGAGCAAAAGAACTTTATTTAAGCAGTTTTCAAAGGAAATAAATGAAACAAGAAAGGACACTATCATCACAACAATCCAAATTAGTGCAATTCCTAGTGGTACAGCACTCTTTGCCCTTGTTTTAGGAGCAAATTCTGAGTTACAAAGCCTCCATTTACCACTTTATGACTGGTTCATTATTATCCCATGTTTAGCTATTGTATTCATTATGTTTTTCTTTTTTATTATTTCTATTCGATCTACTAGATTTTCAAAAGAGGAAAATATAGCTATCATCGATATTAAAATACAAGAAAAACAACAACGATTAGATAAGCTAAAACAAATTTGGAAAACAACACCTCATCTTCAGTTTTTTTTACTTAAGACATCTCCTAAGGAATTACTATTTCTTAAATGTGTTCCTAAAGACACACTGGTTCCAGAAGCTCTTTTTAGACATATTAGAAAACAAATCAGAAAACTTGAGTTAAAAAAAGACTTTATCAACAGTATTTCAGAAGATACTCTTTGGAAGTACTTAAAAAGCCTAAAATGGCTTAAAAAATAAAAAAAGCCCGCAGCTATATATGCTCGGGCTATTTTTTTATTTTACTTTTCATCCTCTTTTGTAGTCTTTTTCTTATATTTATTACAGAATAGGTTCTTTAACAACATATTGCATAGGATATTCTGGATTCACAAGACTTTCCATCTGAGATCTTTTCCCTCCAAACACTATCTGACGAATAAGTTTCTCATTTGTACCATATTGTGGAAATCTAGGAGACTCTAGCTTTGACATTTTCACATATCAAAGACTACCTACATCATACCATTTATTTCTCAATTTACTAAAGAACCCTGTTTTTTTTAAATTAAATAGTTTTACAAAATTATCTATTTGTTCTTCAGTTGTTTTTCATGGAAATAAGCTGAAGAAATATTCAACTTCTTTACTATCTTCTAATAAATTCTTACCCTGAGTTATTATTTCTTTTTCTGCTCATGCTCATGTTAAATAATTTATTCATTCTAATCCTGTTTGTCATTCTCCATCTTTATAACCACCATCAAAAATATCTTCATTATCTATATTCTTGGGTACTAAGATAGAGAACTTACTTTTCATTTTAATAATTTCAATTTTTCCTTGTTTATCCTTATTTCCAATATTTTCTTGCATTTTCTTTTGATCTACTGGAGAAAGATTTTCTCGTATCTCTTTATATTCCTTCCATTCTGGAAATGGACATGGAACAGAAACTAATTCATTTAGGATATCTCTTTCTACTATTGTTTTATAGTTACTTGTTTGAGAGCGTTTTATTTTTTTTCTCTCACTACTATTTCATATCTTTTCTTCCATATCTTATAATGCCTATAAAATAAATTATCTCATAAGAAAATTTAAAAAGGACGGCTTATTGATCCGTCCCTATAATAATTCTAATTATTTTCTAAACATCTTCCAAACGAGATAGATGTATAATACTGTTCGAACTCCGAGATAAATCCAAGGATTTACTGTAGTTACTACAGGTAATACTGTAGCTACCCAAAGTCCCAAAATAAATAAACATGCCTTAAACACACCATAATCAACTAGTGAGAAAGACTTTGTTTTTTTAAGCATTCCTTGAAGAAATTTTTTCATTATTACGTTTATTTATTATCTAAATATTTATACTATTATATTAAATTTTTGCTTATTTGTCAAATTTTTCGGCACTTTCTATTGTTCTTTTCATCATTTCTACGGTTTGGATAGGATATTCTCAGATAGTTGTCTCTTCGGAAAGCATAAGATAGTCTGCGCCTTCAAGGACTGCGAGGAATATGTCCGACACCTCTGCTCTGGTAGGCGCAGGATGATCCACCATACTACTCATCATCTGAGTTGCTACGATCACTGGAGTATTTTTTAGCTTACATGTTTTTACTATTTTCATCTGAATCTCTGGAATCACTTCCAACGGAAGCTCAGTTCCCAAATCCCCTCTTGCAACCATAACCATATCACTAGACTCTACGATCTCATCAAGATTATCAATTCCTTCTTGATTCTCGATTTTAGCAATAAGTTTAATCTGATTTGTTGTATGTGATTGTATAAATGATCTTACAGTTTTTATATCTTCAGCACTTCTACAAAAACTAATAGCAATATACCTAAATCATTCTTGGATAGCATATAGAATATCTTGGAAATCTTTTTCTGTAACGGTTGGTTGATTGATATGGATACCTGGAATATTAATATGTCTTCTTGAAATCATAGTAAACTCATTTAATGCTTCCAAAAGAAGATAATTTGATCATTTTTCACGTACAATAGTATCAAACAGTCATGATTCAATCTTTACTATTGTCCCTATATTCACATCATCAAGTATTCCTGGATAATCACAAAAAATAGCGTTTTCTGATACATTTTTAGTATCTACAACCAGTTTAAATTTCTCTCATTTGGTATAGAGTCTAGGTTGATTAAGCTCTCCCGTTCTGATACTCGGACCCTCGATATCCATCATAAGATCAAATTTTCATCCTACCAATTTTTCTGTTTCATAAACAATATCTAAAATTGGCTTAGCTTTTTCTGGTGAGTAATGAGAAAAATTAAACCTCAAAATACGAACTCCATCTTGATAAAGTTTTGTGAGATGCTGTGAATCTGATATTGCAGGACCTATCGTAGGAATTATGTGTGACATACAAATATTTCTATATAAATAATTTATCTTATTATATCCAATATTTCTGTTTTTTGCAAATTATTAGTTGAAAATAAAAATCATTTCTCTATATATACAGATATATGTATTATCTTATACTATCTTATATGACACAGAAAAACCTTATTCTTTCAAATAACAATAATAATCTCCCGACTCCGTAGAGATTCTTTTTCACTATTTCATGAAAATCTCCTACGGTATACCAACCGAGGAGATTTTTTTTAACCTTACTTTTTGACCATATGACTATCATTATCATCCAATATATTTCCTACGATTCTCTGAATTGCCTCTAGCTACGATTTTTTTCTTATTATTTTTTTATCTTTTTATTCTATTTATTATGTGTGGAATTTGATTTTATACAAGCAAAACAACTTTTGATACTCAAAAAACAGATCTTATAAAAACTTCTTTCTTTAAAACTCAAGGAAGATGACCTGATTTTAGTTCATTTTCACTAGTTGATCCAGAATCAATTTTATGATTTCATCGTTTAGCTATTATGGATCCTTCTAGTAAAGGAGATCAACCATTTGTTATTTCTCAAGGAGAAGGAAAATCTCTCTATGTAGTGTGCAACGGAGAAATCTATAACTATAAAGATATTATCAAGAAATATGATCTTCATCCAAGTTCATGATCTGACTGTGAAGTTATTCCTCTTTTGTATCACACTCATGGAATAGATACTGTTATCCAAGAATTAAGAGGAGAATTTGCTTTTATTATTTATGATCAAGCTAAAGAAACTATTATAGCAGGAAGAGATCCCATAGGAGTTAGACCATTATTTTTATGAACAAAAACAGATGATGTATCTGACTTTTGATTATGTTCTGAATTAAAATGATTAGCTGGACTCTATGATAGTATTATTCCTTTCCCTCCTGGAATGTATATGACCTATACTAAGCAAGATATGTCTCTTCAATGGACTACGTATTATGATTATCACTATACAACAGTAGCTCAAGATACCTCTGATATAGAAGAAAAAATAAGAACCATCTTTGAAGAAACAGTTAAAAAAAGACTTATGGCAGATAGACCTTTGGGATGTTTATTGTCATGATGATTGGATAGTAGTATTTGTTCTGCATTAGCAGCTAAATACTCACCTACTCCAATTCAAACCTTTACTATCTGATTAGCATGAGCTACAGATATTCCTTTTGCAGAAAAAGTAGCTGAACATATTTGATCAAAACATACTACCTTTTATGTATCTATTGATGAAGCATTAGCAGCATTAGATGAAACGATATTTGCTATAGAAAGCTTTGATATCACTACGGTAAGAGCTTCTATATGGCAATTCCTTTTAGCAAAAAAAATCAAGGAAGAAACAGATGTAAAAGCTGTTCTATGTGGGGAACTTAGCGATGAGCTAATGTCTTGATATAAATATTTTCATAAAGCTCCAGATGCACAACAAATGCATCAAGAAAACATTCGTTTAGTTCATGATGTCCATAGATATGATGGATTAAGAACAGATAGAACTATGGCGTATAACTGATTAGAAACAAGACTTCCTTTTGCTGATGTAGATTTTGTAGATTACTTCTTTACTATAGATCCTGAACTGAGAATGCCTCAAGAAGGTGTAGAAAAATATCTGTTCCGTAAAGCTTTTGATAGTACAGATCTTTTACCAAAAGATGTTTTATGGAGATCTAAAGAAGCGCTCTCTGATGGAACTTCTAGCAAACAAAAATCTTGGTTTGAGATTCTTCAAGAACATATAGATACGATCATCTCTGACGAAGAGTTTGAAAGTAAAAAAGATACGTTTGTTCACTGTCCTCCAAAAACAAAAGAAGCTTACTATTATCGCAAAAAGTTTGTAGAATACTTTGGAGACAAATACGCTGAAGTAATACCTTATTTCTGGCTACCAAAACGATGTGGAGATATTATAGATCCTTCAGCTAGAGTACTGAAAGACGTATATAAATAATGTATTGACATTTTATATTAAATAGTTATATATTTTGTTAACCTTAACGAAAAACAAAATATATGAAAGAAAAAACAGATTACTATCTCCACATCTTGACGTTATTAGAACAAAAAAAAAACTAATAACAAAGAAAGAAAAGCTGCAACAGCTGTCATCTTAACAATATTCTTTATGTGGACGGTCAAAAACATAGCTTGGATGTCCTTCCTCTACATTTCACTTATCAATCTTTTTAGTGATATGTGGGGTGGTGTAGTTCTTTTTATTACAGAAGTTATAATCTTTTATTTATTTTTAGAACTCCTCTTTCCTTATACTGAAATCAAAAAATTTCATTATCTCAAAAGCATTGGAGATAATCCTCAAAAAATCATTAGGAAACTTGGACTATTACAAAAAAAGAAATCTGTTTTTAAAAGAATCTTTTATATTTTTAAAAGAATCTTTTACAGACGAACTCCAGCTACTATTTAATAAAAAACGTGGGTGTTTACCCACGTTTTTCGTATATTATTTAATTTCATACATTTTCTTTTCCTTGAGAATATCTAGTGCCATATCAATCTTACTTTGTTCGTTTGAATACATAATATACACAAGCTCATTTTTCTTTACCTTGTCACCAAGCTTTTTCGTCAAATACAAACCTGACTGAGTATCTACTGGAGAACCCAATGTTCTAGCAATCAGATTTACCAACTTCATATCTATTGCTTTGATTGTTCCATCCTTTTCTGCTTTTACTTCTTTTTTGATAGAAGCGAGCTGAAGTTCTTCTGATTTTTGATTTGGGTTTTTACCTCATTGAGCTTTAATAATTTCTTGCATTTTTTTCCAAGCCGCTCCTGATTTGAGTTGATTGAAAGCTAGTTCATAAGCTTTTTTACCTTTAGCAAGTCCTACAAGTTCTATAATTTTGGATGCAAGATATACTGCTTTATTTTGGAGATCCATAGGTCTAAGTTCATGCTGCTGGAGTACTCTCAATACTTCTCTTACTTGAAGTACTGCTCCAATTCCCGCTCCAATCGGTTGATCTGCTTTTGTAATCTCTACATGGACTTTCATACCAAGTTTTTTCCCTACATATTCATATCTTTTTTTAAGCCATTTTGCTGTCTTCATATCTGGTACTTTGGCCGTAGGTCCCATAGGAATATCTATAAGTGAATGGTTGATTCCCATAGCATATTTTTTGGCCATAATAGAGACTACGGTTCTAGAATATGATTGCATAGAAAGCGGATAAGCTACTTTGATAAGTTTTTCATCTGCTGGAGCAAGACTCAATCCTCCACCCCAAACTAAGCAGCAATTATTTTTCTTTACAAGATTCTCGATTTGTTTCTTTGAGAAAGAGATATCCATAAGTACATTTACACATTCTCCAGTAGCTGCGGGTGTTGTGATAGCCTTAGAAAAGGTCTTTGGCATTTTGATTCCAAGAGAAGTCAAAAGTGGTATCATAATCATTGTTGTTTCATTTCCTGGCACTCCTCCCATACAATGTTTATCAGCTACTACTCCATCAAAATGAAGCATTTCTCCTGTTTCTCCCATAGCTTTTGCCATTTCAAAGAGTTCTTTATCAGAAGCTTTCTTGAAAAATCCAATCGCTCCATAGTATGTAGTCAAAATATCTGTAAAACGATTATGTCCGATATCATCCATAATAGTTTTTGTTTCTTCATAATTGAGTTTTTTACCGCCGAGTGCTTTTTTGAGGGCATCGATAGCTTTCCCATTTGTTTGGGTAAAGGAAATAGAAACAATAACATCAGCTCCGAGATTATATTTTTTGTATACATCTTCTGAAAGTCCTACTTCATTACGTTTTACAAGTTTATTACTCAATGATACGTCCAAGACATAATCAGTATCTTTATATTTCATAACTACCTTATCCATAGCACTTATTCCATGATCCCAGGCTTGTTCTTCATTGATAATTATTACGAGTTCCTCTCCATCTACATAGTCGAGAAGTTTCGTCTTAGCGTGAAATACATCTTGCATGTTTTATTTTTGTTATTTTTTAAAAGTATATATAAGTGTAATCAGATTCTATTTTTTTGCAAATTTTATTTTCGGGTATAGCTAGAAATATTTATTTTTAATATCTTCTCTGAAGTTATTCTTTTCTTTTGATAAGATCGTATATTTATTAGGGAATAACATATCTATTCCAAACGAGCTTCCCATCTTTATGGTAAAGGCTAAATGTTTAGCTTCTTCTGGAAAATACTTATATTCAGAATCTTTTACTAAAAAGCGATATTCTTCTTCAAAATAGTCAAAAATTTTGAGATATACTTGAGGAGATAAGACCCTATTGTATTTTTCTTTATGTTCTATCAAGACTCTTGCAAGTTCATACGTAATATTTTCCTCTAATATTCGTCATATATCTTCTTCAGCCCCATAAGCCATATCCACAATGTCTAATAAATCTTTTTCTGTAAGGAAGGGATATAGTTCACCAAATGATACTTTTGTATTTTTAGAATATACAATACTATCTTGTAACATAGACCTAAGCAATCTATGTTTCAATGATGGATTATCAGTTCTGAGATCTTTTCCATTTTGCTGAAGATAATAATTTATTTTACAGAGATTAAGAAACATCTTTCACGTTCAATCAAATACATAACTCATTCTACTTTCTATATATTCAGCAAAGTGTTCTTTGGGATACTTTTTTAATAATTGAGCAAACATTATTCAATCATTTGTAGATAGCGCATTTTCTATATCATCAATCTCTTGAAGAAGATTTTTCATTTCTTCTGGAGAAGGATCTGTGGGGGTAAGTGGTATATAGGTCAAAACATTCGTTAAACTTTTTTGTATATCAGAAACTATAGCATCATTTTTTAATGACTCTTGTTGATCCATTTCTATTTTGAGAGAAAGTGCTTTTTTAAATGAAGAACCTTCTGTTGGAGTTAATTGTGTTCCCATGATGTACAATTTATAGAGTAAATATATAAAAATGTTATAGTTTAGAGAAATGTGTTTGGAAATGGTGAAGTCTTTGTTTCATTAAAAAGCTCTATATACGCGTCAGGATGTTTTTCTGACATTCCAAATGCTATTCCTATATTAAGAGTATTCTTTAATTGAAGCGCTGTTTCATATGATTTAGGTTTTTCTTTTTTCATAATCATATATTGATCGACATACTCTTTCCATATTCTTTCTTCTATATATACTGGAATACTATCAGGATAATTTTTTTTAGCTCGAAGCATCGCACCAGCAATTGCTTCCGCTATATCTCTACAATAATCCCATCAAAACTCTGGATATAAATCATCAGCTTCATAAGCATAATCCATCAATTGCATGTAATCATTCTGATTCATAAATGGATGAATATTTTGAAAAAATGATCAATATTCTTTCCTATGGAGTATTGTTTTAAATAAGATTTCATTAAATAATCATATTTTTACTCATAGATTATCATCTCCGATATCAATTCAATTTTGTTGAAGAAAAAAATTCATTTTACAAATTTCTATCAATTGTGTTTCTGAACATCATGAGGTGATTCTATTTTCCATATACTTTAAAATATGTTCTTTAGGATATTTATATACCATCGAAGATAAAGATTTGGCGTCCATTGTTTTTAATACTTGTTCAATTTCTTCTATTTCAAAAAATCCAGATTGAAGTTCATCTAGAGAAACATCTTCAATCTTTTGGTTTAAAATCTGAAAAAGATCAGACTGACTTGCTGCTGTAATATTTTTCATTTCTAAGAGTTTTTCAGCACTTAGAGAACGTTTTAGTTTCAGAATTTTACCAAATGATTCGGATGATAATTGCATTTTTTATATTATATATGTAAATTTTTTTCAGCACTTAATCTCTATTTTTCTATTTTTTTTTGTTTTCGATATTGTTTTTTTTCAACGGGCACATCCTTTAAAACATATGATTTTCATTTAGGTATTCTATGGTTACGATCTGAGCCTTTTCGTGCATCATTACATAAAATACTAACATATTCAGAATCTCCCATTTTTTCATTCTTTGCAGTAATAGTAGCGTGTCCATGATGAATAGTATTTATACCGTTTTTTCTAATATTCTTTTGAGTTTCTTCTGATATATTAGAATAATCATATCATCAATCTTCAAGCATATATTTTTTTATTCTTTCAAATAATATAGATTCTTCTGATGTTAACTCAGAATCATTCATAAGTTGATTTCTAAGTCATTTTTGCCAAATTGCATTAATTTTATCTATTCATGATCCAAGTAAGAGATTTCATTGATTATCTGAAGAAGAATTTTCTTTGATAAAATTTAGTACTTCATCTGAAGGTGTTTTATGAAGATAAAATACATCATCTATTTGTTCAAATATTCTGCTATTACAGAGTACTTCAAATCTTTTTTGCCATAGAGGATCATTCTTTATTGTTTCAAGTATATTTCTTCTTATTTCTCTTATATTATTTATATCTTCAATAGTTTTTGCAGCTCATAATAGATCTCAAAATCATTCTTGTAATTCATTAAATCATTGTTGTTTACCAGTTTTAAAGGAATAGTTTCAATCATCATCTCTTCCAAACAGATTTAATATATTTTCATCACTCATAGTTAGTACATCAACTGCACATACATCATGATTTCCTGCTATATATATCACTTCTCATCATTGTTTTTTTGCTTGTTCGTTAATCTTTGCTATTTTATCTAAAATAAGAAATCATTCATCCCCTGAATCTCCTACAATATCTCAAAGAAATATTAATCTTTTTTTTTCTCCTGTCCAATTTCATTCAACATCTAGATATCCAGATACTTTCATATTTACATCAAAATCTTTTAATTTTCCTGCTAAATCTCAAATAATAAAAGTTTCACTTTTTCTATCTACATTTTCAGAATTTTCGATTGAATTTCTTCTATTGTAGAGAAGATTATTTATATTTTCTTCTTTTCCACAGATTCCATTTTCTAGCAAGATTCTTATCTGTTCACTCGTCAAATTAGCTGCCTTTAAGATTTCAACTCTCGCTCTAAGTTCCTCAAAATTTATGGTAAAGATTTCTCCAGGTAAATTATGCGCTGCAAGAATTGATTTTTGTTGTTCTGGAGAAAGTTGTACTCATAGTAATTCAGCGGCTTTACTAAGTCTATCAGTATCAGAAAGTTTTGCATTTTTTTCTATATCTGTTAGTGTTTCATCAGAGACTATTTTATCAATATTTATTTTTTCATAATTAGACTGTATTTCTCTTCTGAGTATTTGGTATTGCTGTAAAACTTCTCAAGAACTACTATTTATCATTCCATCTAATTTACTCATATAGTTTACATATCTTGATGGATCTGCGGCAATATATGAGATAGCTTTATTTCTATTCTCGGTAATATTTGTATTTTCTATATCTATTTGTGCTTGGATGTGAGATTGTTTTCATGATGCAATACCTGTAGTTAATCATGTCAAAACTGCTGTTGTAGTAAAATCTGCCCAAGACATAGATGCATCTAAATGAAAATTATTAGTAGTGTTCAACAATACATCAATTCCCTTCTGTGCAATGAATTGAGTTTCTTCTTGTATTATTTCTTCTCACATTTCTTTTCCCAAATTTTTCATCATTTGAGTTAGAATTTTTTTTGGTCATTCTTGACCTGCTAATTTAGTAAGTATCTGATTCCATTCTCACTTAATAAGATTATTTGGAGCTATCAATTCTAATGATGAGCTCACTACTGATTGTAGCATACCATATCCAAATGCTTCTTGTCTAGTCAATCATTGAGATAATCATTCCTCAAAAGATCTTCCACTCTGCATAATCATAGCATTGGTAAATAGACCTATTTTGGGAGCATATTGCACCGTAAATTTTGTACCTATTTCTGCTACTTGACCAAGTTTTGCTACTCCTTTACCAATAGCTGATCATCAACTCAATAATACCAACATATTTGAGATTTGAGATCATACTTGATTGACCGTATTATCAAATCAAAGATTCCATTTTCCATCTTTGACTGCTGGTTCTTTCATTGATGAAGAAACTCATATTTTGAGAAAATCATCAAAAACAAGTTTATAGTTTCTAGTTTCTTCTAATTCGGCATCATTTTTATATAATGACATAAGCATAATTCCCAGACTACTTCCTGTACCAACCAAAGCATCAACAAGTCCATTCCATGCTCCCGTTGCAAAGTTTACTATAGTATATAATTCTGGAGAAATCACACGCAAGGTATCATATATAGCATTTATTTTTTCTTGATGTTGCATCTTTTCTTCTGATTCTTCTTTTAATCCAAAGAAAAGACTATCTTTTGCTGCTGGATTACTAATCATCTTTCCAATATATTGAATTGATTGAAGTGCTGGAAGAAGATTACTTTTTTGCATGAGAGAAACATATTTTTGATATTTTTGAAAATCTATTCATGCTCAATATATTTTTGTAATATCTTGCATTTTTTTATAATAATTATTTATTTCTTCTCATCGTTTTTTTATATTTTCTGCTCCTACTTCTTTATTTATTTTTGCTATTTCTTTGTTGTATATTTCAAATCAATCTATCAATTTTGGTCAAAATACTGATTTAATTTCTTGAGATTTTTGGCTAAAATATTGTACATAATTAAATGCTTTCATATAACTCTCCATCTCTTCTTGCGTGCTTATATTCGGATTTTGAACAATTTTATATGCATTCTCTAATTCTTTTTGATCTATCTCATTTGACTGAAAGGTATTCATTTTTCTTATATACTGGTCATATATCTTACTATGCTCTTGATAGATATTTCATTTATCATATCAGATACGTTTAGCTACTACCTGTATTTTATCTTGGTAATTCTTCCAATGAGCTTGTGTAGTTTTAATTTCTGGAAATGCTTTAGCTAATTCTTGATCCATATACTTTTGCAATTGCTCCATTTTATATATTTGATCATTGTATTCTTTTTCTGTAGCATATCATGCTGTCTGTTTTATTCCTCGTTCCTTTTCATTTATTTTTGATGCATATTTTTCAAAAGCAAAAACGACAGATTCATATTTTATATAATCTTGTTCATGTGGTTTTCAGTCGTATTTCATTAGTAAATCTCTAGAAAATTTATCATATTCACTAGCATAATTTTTCTTTGCTCGATTTAGCATTTGATCCATAGTTACATTTCAATATCCCTCTCTATGTTTTATAATATCTATATCGTTTTTTGGTTGATTAGAAACAACTAATGATACCTCATTTTTAGGTAAAGAATTTTTCATTGTATAAAATTCACCATAAGCTCTTCGAAAAACAGATAATTCTATAGGTAATTCTGTTGGCCAGGTATCATCAAAATTATTTATATTTGCATGATATTTAATTACTAAACACATCTTCAAAAGTTTTATTTCATTTGATGTAAGCATTTCGTATTTGGTTATTTTTTCTGCTATATCGTTGAATGCATTATCTATACTCACATCCAATCAAAGTTTATTTTTTTCCACTGCATCATTTAGTTCTGTAACTAATTCTTTCACATCAGATTCTTTATTTTTAGAAAAAAATGTATCCAACTCTTGTTTAGTTACAAGAAGGTCATTATTTGTATTTAATTTATTAATTTGATCGATTTGTTGTGGCATAAGATTTTTCTGAACTAAATAGTATTAAGCATTGCATCAAGTTCCATTTCCTTGTTTTTATCTTCTTGCTCTTCAGTATGCTTGATCTTTTGGACAAGTTCAATTGCTTTTTGAAATTTTTCCTGTCCTTGTCTTGTAGTTACTTGTTTTACTCCCTGACGAAGCATTTTGAGAAGAACATCAATCGTCTGATCGTTACAATATGTACTTTCTATCAATGCCAAAATACCTTCCGCTATTGGCCGGTAGGATTTGAGTTTTTGAAGAATTGAAATAATGTACGATCTTTTGTCCATATACAGTACTTTCTGAGAGTAAATACTCACTTCAATTGTAATCGGATTTCTTGTTTTTATCAAAACTACAGCCATGTTTGAACTTATTACCCTTGATTTTTTAAAGAAAAATGATATAATATTTTTTATAAAACAAAAACAACTGACTATGAAAACAATACACATCGGACTTACCAATAATGGTATGATTTATGTCTCTGGAGATCAAAATACTGTTCTCAACTATATAGAAAATGGGGATTCTCTTGTAAAACGTTTTTGCAAATCAATCCCTTATCAATTAGAAGCCTTCTTTAAACATAATCCTGAAGACATTGACCAGTTTTTTTCAGGATTTGCTTACTGGATTATCCGAAGAGTAAAACAAATAAAAGAAAAAAATGATCGTTATGATCATCTTATACAACGTTTAAAAGATTTTAACTCACAACTTTTTAAAGAGTTGAAAGATGCTGCAAATGGGTTAGCTGAAAAAATTATCCGATTTCAAAAAAATCATCCCAAATGTATGCAGTTCAGAAAACACGTACAAAATAAAAGAAAAAAATACTATCATAAATAGTATATAGACCGGAAATATTTCCGGTCTTTTTTTATATTTCAGTGACATTTGCTCAAAAAAATCATGATTTCTCTCCTTTTTCTACTGGAGTCGCTAATAATTTTAGACATAATTCTGGCAGTTTTTCATGCTTAGAATAATTTAAATCCTTAAACGTGGTTTCTATTACGAGACTTGTTTTATCTAAATATACGTTTTTTATATTTCACAACACTGGTCAAACTTGAAAACTTCTTTTTCCTATGGTAATAGTTATTGTTTCTACTGGTTCTCTTATATATTTAGGATTTATATCGAGAACATCTGGAAAATAACAACTCGTATCTCTATTTTTTTGTGTATATACTATCTTTTTAGGAAATTCCCAAATATTATTTGAGTTGATCAAAGTATTTTTGATAGCACTACTTATAATATCTTCCTGAGGACATGCTATCACTGTCTCCATATTATCATTACCGCTTACTGTTTCTCATTGCTTATCAGGAGAAAATCAAAAAAGCGTCAAAACCAACAGTGTTTTCATCACTGATGAATGTATATTCATTTTGGGACTATATGATCAGGTAGTATTACTATTTTTTAATTCATTCATTTTCCAAAGGAACAAATAAATTTTTACTTTGTTGGTCCATCAATAGACGCACTGATAGTAGATTGATTATTGACTATATAAGAAAGAATTTCTTGTGTTTTATCTGCAATCACGTAAGAAAATTTGTACCAGACAATAAGGAGAATAATAATTACTGGTAGTACTTGCAAAATATGCTTTCTCTTGATAGTCATAAATTTTATAATAAAATAAAAAATATAAGTAGTACTTAAATATCTTTTTGTATACTATATTTTTTGATAAAATCGATTCAAGAGAGAGATTCTTCTATTTTTTTGATGCTATTTATCTGTGCTTTACTTGCATTTTTTATAAAAATATATATAATAAAAAGGTAAATACCTTGATATATAAGGTTTGACTGTATTTCTATTAAACCTTTTACTAAACAAAAAAAAATTACTACCATGTTAAAATCTGTAGAAAAATTGGGAACAATGCTTGCTGAATCAGTAAGTCCATCTCCTAAAAAAAGCACTAAAAAACCAGACATCCAGCCACAAACTGCTCAACATAGCAACACTATTTTTTTTCAAATCAAACCATTTAAAGATAATGATCGCGGTGTTAATCACTGGGATACTGTTTGTAAAAATCTTATTAATCTTAAAACAAAAAAGATATCTTTTTTGATAAGAGGAAATTATACTAACATTAAACTTTTTGTATGACTTCCAAAAAACTTTAAACAATTTTTTCAAAATACTTTCTATACTAGTTTTCCCACATCAGATCTTACAGAAATAGAAGATATTCATTTTTCTAAAAATCCAGATTATATTATAGCAAAAGATCCTAGTAAAATCATTTATAAAGAAGATTTTGTAAGAGATGGTACCTACATGGACCCTATGACCAATATTCTTTCTCTTTATAATACTATAGATGCAAACTCTTCTTTGGATATCAAATTTACCTATACGTTCAAACTAGAAAAGCACTTTATAGATTTTGTAAAGAATGCTCTTGTGTGGCTTCGAGAGATAAAAAAAAAGCCTGAAGAAGGTAAGGAAGAAAAAAAAGAAGAAAAACCAGATTTGTTTTTTAGTATAGCTTACCATATCAAAAGTAAAGACCATGTAGTAACTGAAAACATCAAAGATAATATCAAATCAGCATTCTCTACGTTTGTAGAATGAGGAAGTATCAAAGTAATCAAAAAAGAAAAATTAATGCCTCTTCACTACGCTCAGGCAGTGAATTTTTTTCATATACCTACCTTAGCAAATTTCACAAAAGGACTAGAATATACGCTCTATAGAAAACTACCCTACCCTACAAATATCCCAACTCAAGCAAACACTGCTAATGCTGATAAAACATTTACTCTCCTTGGTAAAACCGATTATAGATGAGATGCAGTTACTTTTGGTATTAGAGAAGAAGATAAATTTAGACATATGTATATTTTAGGTAAGACAGGTACTGGTAAATCAACACTTATAGAAAATCTGATTGCTAGTGACATGAAGGCTTGAAATGGACTTTGTGTACTAGATCCTCATGGAGAACTTATTGATCACGTATTAGAATATATTCCTCAAAACAGAATCAATGATGTAATTTTGTTTGATGTCTCAGATACAGAATTTCCTCTTGGATTTAATCTTTTTCAAGCAAATAGTGAAGATGAAAAAAACCTTGTTGCATCAGGAATTGTAGCTACTTTCAACAAACTTTTTGGAAACAGCTGGTGACCAAGACTTGAATATATTTTGAGAAATGTAGTACTTTCGCTTGTAGAATATCCAAATGCAACACTGATGCATATCTTGAGAGTATTGATTGATAAAAATTTTCGTGAAGAAGTAGTTAGTAACGTGAAAGATAGTGTTGTCCTCAAATTTTGGAGAACAGAATTTGATAAATGGAATGATAAACAAAGAGATGAAGCAATCGCTCCTATTACCAACAAAGTAGGACAATTTTTATCTTCTAAGTTGGTAAGAAATATCTTTGGACAACCTAAGAGTAGACTCAATCTTAGAAAGGCCATGGATGAAGGGAAAATTCTTCTTGTAAACCTTTCCAAAGGAAAGGTCGGAGAAGATAATGCAAATATGATTGGATCTTTGCTGGTAACTAAGTTCCAGATCGATGCTATGTCCAGAGCAGATATTCCAGCCCATATGAGAAAACCTTTCTACCTCTATATTGATGAGTTTCAAAACTTTATGACAGGAGGTGCCTCTTTTGCTAGCATCCTCTCTGAAGCCAGAAAATATAAACTTGCGCTGATTGTAGCAAACCAATATATTTCTCAGCTTGAAGAAGATGTAAAAGATGCTATCTTTGGTAATGTGGGAAGTACTATTTGTATGACTATTTGATCTGATGATGCATCTCAAATAACAAGTCAGTTTAAAGGTATGGCAGAAGTTAACGACCTTATCTCTTTGCCAAAATATACTGCGTATACAAGACTTATGATCGATGGTATTACCTCAGATCCATTCTCTATGAAAACACTTCCTCCAGCTAAATTGGAAGGTTCTCTAGAAATCATTGATAAGGTAAGAAAACAATCCAGACAAAGATATGCTATGTCCAGAGAACAACTAGAAAAACTTATGGCAGCATGGAATAATAAGACCTTCTCTATTCAAGAAAAGGTGGCTGAAAAAGCAAAATTAGAAGCTTTGTGAATATCTCCAGAAGAAGCAGAAAATCTTCAAGATCTGTATGTACAACAGCATCTTCACAACTTTACTGAATATGCTATAGATCAG